>MPNP01000222.1 GCA_002239085.1 Rhodobacteraceae bacterium bin131
TACAACAGGTGGAGTATAGGGAATACGAGGTGTCACAAGTATCTAGCGATTATTAATGGCCGCTCAATCGGCCGACATCTTCAGGTGGATTTATTTTGATGATCCTTCAACTTGGCTGCATAGTGAAGGACTTCAGTAATTCTGGCAGCATTGTCAACAGCGATTTGACCATCAATGTTATGTAAATTATTCTCGAATCCGACCCTGATTTTGTGACCATATTTCAGTGTATGTGACAGTATCTGGGTCTCCTGAATGCCAAAAGCACATATTGCTAGATCAGAACTAGGGATTACATTTTCAACATAAGATAGTAGTGGGTCAAGGTCTTCCAATTTGGCAGGGCAAACATAGTATGATCCTATGACCAGAAGTAATTGGAGTCTTGTGGATGGTATGATTTTGGCGGCAACCATCCTTTCCAATAAATCAATATCATTTCTGTCATACAAGATATGCTGTACATTGATACCTTGTTCCAAGGCCTGATGATAGGCACGACTAGCTGAATCCAACTCATCGTCAGCTAGAAACTCCCTGATCGCTACTGAAACTGAATCCGCTTCAAGATTGGTTAGTATCTTTCGCTGACTCGAAGGACTGTACTTCCCAGCACTCTCGGTTGTTAACTGGACCAACATATCCGGTACAGCAATAGCCATTTCCTGAATTAACTCGCGATAAAGACCGAGTTCAAGCGTATGGTGACCTGATTGATCCCTGACATGGGCATGAATAGCTTGTGCGCCTGCTTGATAACAGGCTATGGCGTCAGAAACCAATTCGGCAATGGTTATCGGCAGATTTGGATGATCAGCCTTAGTTCTACGAGCACCATTGGGAGCTACCATAATTCGAGGTAGCATTTTACCGATCCGTAACTCCCAAAATGCCGGTTACTGCACTGGCAAGTTTTTCTACAAGTTCTTCTATTTGGTCTTCGGAGATAATATAAGCTGGTGCAAGAAGGACATGGTCACCACAGGTACCATTTATGGTTCCTTGCATCGGGTAGCATATCAATCCCTTTGACATCGCCGCAGATTTTAACTTTCCAGCAATATTCGCTTCCGGGTTAAATGGCTCGTTTGTCTCACGGTCAGCAACAAATTCAAGGCCAAAAAATAAACCCCTTCCACGAATATCACCGATATGTGGATGTTGTCCAAACCTGTCTTCCAGTGCTGACCGCAGATATTTTCCAGTCCGATTAACCCGGTCAATGAGTCCTTTTTCCTCTATTTCTTCTAATACCGCCACTCCTGCAGCGGCAGCCATGGGATGTCCTTGGTATGTATGTCCGTGCTGGAAGAATCCCGACCCAGTAGCAATAGCATCGTGAATATAATTCTGACACATCATTGCCCCGAGGGGTTGATAACCTGCGCCCAGCCCCTTGGCCATTGTGATAATATCTGGAATAACTTTTTCCTGATCAATTGCAAAGAAACTCCCCGTGCGCCCTGCTCCACACATCACCTCATCGGCAATAAACAAAATTCCATACTTATCGCATATTTTTCGGATAGATCTAAAGTAGCCAGATGTAGGGGGTACCGCACCCAAGGTGGCACCTACAACAGGTTCAGCAATAAAAGCCATAACGTTTTCAGAACCTAGTCTTAGAATTTCCTGTTCAAGTTCATTGGCCGTTCTCTGACTGTACTGCTCCACAGTTTCCCAAGGGTGTAAACCATGATAGACAAAACAAGGTGAGATATGGGATGTATCAATCAAAAGAGGAGCAAATTGGCGTCGTCGCCACATATTTCCTCCGACAGCGAGTGCTCCAAGGGTATTTCCATGATAACTCTGCCGACGGGCAATAATTCGGCTTCGCTGTGGCTGTTCGGTTTCCAGAAAGTACTGTCTAGCGACCTTGATTGCTGCTTCTATCGCTTCTGACCCACCCGAAACAAGATATACCTTCTCTAAGCCCTTTGGCGCTTTTTTGACCAATAGTTCGGCTAGAAGTTCTGCCGATTCAGAAGTAAAAAAGCCAGTATGGGCAAATGCCAGTTTCTCAAGTTGAGTGTTGAGGGCAGTGATAATCCTTTCATTAGAGTGGCCAAGAGAGGAGACAGCGGCTCCTCCGGAACCATCAAGGTACTGTTTACCTTCTTTGTCGTAAAGATAGACACCCTCCCCTCTTGCCACGGTTGGCAATTGGATCCGTGAGTTTCTAGAAAATACCTTGCTCATAGCCACCTCAATCCATAAATAATCAATCAATAAAATTGAGAGGCGCTGTTTTTACCCTAGGATAATGTGCTTCGGTTCTGCCGCGTGCTACGATTGAACACTGCGGCGACGACGCAGTTGAAGCCATGCGACCAACGCCAGCATCAATATTGATGGAATATAGAAAATTTCCTTGAATATTCTGTCTGCCTTAGTCTCGATATATAGAACCTCCCAATCAAAATCAATACCTTTCTCCTGAGCATATTGACCATAATTAAGCATATCTACAAATACCCTGTCATCTTCTTCAGTTCGAAATGACAGCCCTGCATGACGGTCCAATCTAGTTGCACCATCACCATCAGTCATATTGCCAAGTGGAAGTTCTAACGTGGTTTCAACTATCTCTCCGGTTACAAAATCTTCACCAGACATTCTTACCCTGATTTGGGCCATGTCAGGAGCATTATCGGCCATTTCAATCAGTTCAGAAGATTGGATTCTCTGGTAAGGGTCCGATATCATATCAAGCCAGAATCCTGGCCGGAAAAGGGTAAATGCAATAAGTAACAATGCTGCACTTTCCCATAGCCTGGAACGGGATAGAAACCAATTCTGTGTAGCTGCTGCAAACAGCATCATAGCTATGACGGAAACAATAAAGACGAATACTGCTTTGCTGAAAGTCACATCAATCAAAAGAAGTTCGGTATTAAAAATGAACAGGAATGGCAGAATGGCTGTTCGGATATCATATGAGAAACCAATGACACCGGTTTTGATTGGGTCGCCACCTGATATGGCGGCAGCGGCAAAAGCTGCGAGCCCAACTGGTGGAGTGTCATCAGCAAGAATTCCGAAGTAAAACACAAACATGTGTACTGCAATAAGTGGAACGACAAGGCCAGATTTGGCACCTACCGCCACAATTACGGGGGCCATAAGGGATGTTATTACAATATAGGTTGCTGTTGTGGGCAAACCCATCCCAAGTACCAGTGAGAAGAGAGCTACAAAGATCAACATCAGCAATAGATTGCCACCGGACAGCACCTCAATGAACTCACCAATCACTTGATGTGCCCCAGTCAGGGATACTGTGCCGACAATGATACCAGCTGTTCCAGTCGCTACCGCGATGCCGATCATGTTGCGTGAACCTGCGACCATACCTGCGATCAATTCTCTCCCGCCACGAGATATTTTTTGGGTAATTCTTTTTTCACCTCGGAATAAAGCCTTTATTGGGTGCTGGGTTAGCATGACAAATATCATTGCAAAAGTTGCCCAGAAGGCCGAAAGTCCAGGTGAAAGACGCTCAATCATCAAATTCCAAATCAAA
>MPNP01000223.1 GCA_002239085.1 Rhodobacteraceae bacterium bin131
CTGAAAAGTTTTTCAACTCTCTTAAAACCACACTGTATCCAAAACCTAAGAATGTGCTTGGTGACCAATGCTCTAAGAAGCCAAGATTCCCACTCCTTAAAATCCTTAAATCCATCAGGTGTTTCTCGATTAGATTCAGAAAAAAAACTTAATCCCCTATCTAAATTGTTCCAAATTTGACTAAATGAAATTCCGGCCGTTGCATGAAAGTGGAGGTGAGCCACTGGGTCTAAAATTTTCAGACTGTGGTCAAGCAATCTAACAGACTTGGCATTTCCAGTATTTGCTGCGGCTAAGATGAGTTCTGGTGGTAATGCTAAACTAATCCATCTCCAGTGAAGAATTTCCAGACCGGGGTTTTCATGGTTTGGCTTGAGTACTGCGGTTGGTCCGGCTGCTTCAATCAGTGATTTGGCATGTCTTTTTAAGAATTTATCGATATTTTCGCCAGGTTTAGTATTAAAGTTTAGAACTGAATTGGGATTATCCCTAATACCCAATTCTTTATAACGTTGTTCTAAGTGGTCAAGGATTTCACTGCTTTGGTATGGCTTAATACAACATTTTCTGAAGGAGCCTATGTTTGAAAAGGGTGCAACCAACACCTCGGAATAAGCAAGTCCTCTTCGGGGAGATAAAACCATCCTTTCAGAATTTTCCTGCCGCAAATTGTTCTCTGCCTCTTGGTTATTTGAAAAATTGATTAATTTTCTTGTGATTCAGATTCATAGGCTAAAAAGGATAGCTCATCTAAACTATAACTTTTAATTGGTTTATTAGGTTTGAGGGCTAATCTTTCCCAAGCTTGACCAATTTTACCTCCGTCAATTTCACTTTGATCAAATAACATCCTAATTTGATCAATTACCCAATCTGATAATCCCATTTCTGTATGACCAAACACTGCTAAGTTATCAAATCTTTCTAGATATGGGGTTTCATATAGAGACTGAAATATATATGCATTCGGTTGGAACCATTGACCATTAACCTTAGACAAAAAACTAACCCATTGTAATATCAAATCTTCACTTGATAATTTGCTTAACTCAATATTATCAACATTTATGAATGCGTTCCAATCTGAATATAAATCTACCCACTCCAATGGGCTTTTTGGTATTTTTCCTCCAATGGGCCAAGGGACAATACGATCACTTGTTTCCGTCCAAATAATGCCCAACGAGGGTTCCACAAATCTCAAGCTGTGATCAATTTCAATTTGATCCTTAAATTGTTGTTCAATTTCTAAAGCAAGTAAATACTCTCTAGAAGCAGATTGGTATTCTTGACCTTTACCAAATTCATCAAGTGACTTTCTGGAGAATTCATAATTGTTTGACCAATGAATTGTAATTCTAGGATTTTCAAATGTTTTAGAACTGACCTTCCGGGGGCTGACCGTACCAATTCCTGGTTTACCAGTAATATATATTTCTTCATTGGCGATATTGTTCATTTGACCAACATAAAGGCTTTCTTCAGAGGGGTTCTCCAGAATAATTCTTAAAAAATCGATAATAGCAGAGAAATACTCATTTTCTTTTTCATTATTCCTCCATTTATCAAAGAAATTTTGAAGGTCTCGAAAGGTGTAATGATCAATATTATGTGGAGTATTAGTAAATAAACTGGTTAGTTTGTCTTGATCCGAATTTCCTACCCATGACTTTGAAAATCTTTGAATTAATTTACCAAAATTTGGTTGATCTCCCTGATAATCTTTACCAAGATAAGGAGGTGTCCAGTACATTAATTTATTTAAAGGTATACCTTTAATTTCAAAAACTTGAGAAGCCGGTATTGTCTTTTTCCGAATTGATTGACCTAAAATTTCTGATTGCTCAATAATCTTATCCAAAAGACCACCATCAATGAATACGGAGTTTCGTGTAAATTCCCGATAGAAAGATGTGCTTAAGGCAACATCAGTATTTTTTACATCACCAGTCAAGATATATACCAACCGAGGATGGTACAACATTCGAAGGGTGAGTAGTAATTCTCTTGTTCTGTTAACCTGCATGTCAAGGTCATCAATGGGGAGTACAATTAATCCATCATGTGGGAGTTTATTTGAGTGCTCGAGGTGTTTTAATATTATATTAATGAACTGAATCCATTTGCGTTTGAGTTTCTGCCATTCAATTTGTTGTTCTGCTTGCCAAAGAAAAAAATCATCAAGATCCTTTTCAGACTTTCTTGCTAATAATCCTGTGGTCCAACCCACAGTAACGGTTCTTTGTAGCTCTTGATAAATTTGTTGGATAGAAACTTTGGTATCGCAACAATTATACTTTTTTTTGGATATGTGGTTAACCCAAGGTGTAAATGCTTGGATAATCCAACTGAAAATAGGTAATTCAGGTGGTATTGGGTCAAAATCAAGCGGTTGTAAAGCTCTAACAACAGAAGACATTCCGTCCCAAGGATTTGAAGAGTCTTTGGTATTCTTATCTAAGTTTTCCCATCCATAAATTAGTGTCAGTAAAAAGGAGGTTTTCCCAGCCCCTCTTTTTCCTTCGATCAATATAACATTATTCCCTTTTCCTTGATCAATAATAGCCCACAAATCTTTTTTCTTATTGTCATTTATTGAGGTTGAAACACGCTTAATCTCTTTTAGAAGGTTATTTATATCTCTAACTTTAGTTTTTTGGTCTTCTGTAAGTTCCTTTTCATCTAATGGGTTGGTATCATAAGCCGGAGTAATTGAACTATTATGTTCAGATTGATTATCTGTTGGTGCCAATTTTTTTCCAATATTTTCGGTTACAGTATTATTTACCCTAGCGGGTGGATTTAACACCTTATCCTATAGCCTTATTTCTAGGGGGTCAAGTCAAAATTAATTCTTCAGTGACAACATAGTGTCCGAACCAAAATACTAAAATAGTTATCAAATCCCTTGCTATACAGGGTTTTGATTTGCGAATTTTGCTGTCAAGATTAGTTTTTCAACTGATTTATGCCGTCAAAAGACCTTTTTGGACGCCAATGCGACAATTCTTTGAGGGGCGGACATGAGACAAACGGCTACTTGATAATAACTTGGTGATATGGGAATTGAGAACATTATGTTGGACACCAAATCCCGTGATGATATTCCAGAACTGGTCATTGGTCTTCAACATCTGTATACCAACACGTTTTTGCGAGAACGATTGTTTGCTCTCTTGGAGAAGGGCGTTGTTTATTGAGCGTCAATCACAAATTGGGTCGTACAGTGATGCACTTACAGATCTTGGTGATGGGGGTGATGAAGCAGGGATTAGGATGTAATTTTGACCGTCTTCATAAACTGGTCAATGTCCACAAGTATGTCCCCCTGTTTTTGAGTTATAGTGACGTGTTTGAGAGTAAGGGTTTTACGTATCAGTCGGTGGTTGATAAAGTCACTCTGTTGACTCCTGAAGTGTTGGTTGAAGTGAGTAAACCGGTGAATGAGAGTGGTCATGGCGTTTCCAAAAAAAGTTGAATAACATGTTGTGCGGTCGGTGTCCTGACTTTGACACTT
>MPNP01000224.1 GCA_002239085.1 Rhodobacteraceae bacterium bin131
GCATGTCATTGTGCATGGAACCAAACACGTGCTCCACTCGTGCGCGGGATAGAGAATACGCCGGGTTCAGCTGAACCTGACGGGCGTTCAACTTCGTGCCACGTTGCGCCTTAAAGACAATCCGAGGTTTATATCCGCGTTCCCGTAACGCCTTGACCAACTCCTGCGAACGATAGCCACTGTCCACCCACAACTGAGAATCTCCTGCTGGCTTAGCGGCCAGCACAGACTCCAACATCCGGCGATCATGAACGTTGACCGCCGTCATCTTCCACTGATCAATCAATTGCGTCTCCGTGTCAACCGCAACATGGTTTTTGTCGTCATGTGTTTGACTCCTCTTCCCAAGATCCGGCCATTCTTCACCGCACTATTGTCTTCCCGACTGTTCCGCTGACGGGGAACATGAACCATGGTTGAATCCACCAAAGTCTCGGTCTGCAAATGATAACCACAATCCCGCAGTTGATCCTTGAAAGTATCAAACAAGGCATCCGAAGCACCCACCCGGGCTAGCTGATCACGATATTTCCAGATTGTTTTCTGATCCAGAACCCGATCCCTGCTCTGAAGACCCACACACATCTTGAACGAGGTCCTGTCCAACAACATCTATTGCAACTGACGGTCGCTCAGGGAATACATAATGCCCAACACAATGGCACGAAACATCATCATATGATCCCACACAGGACGTCCAGGACCACGTCGACGCAGCGGCCCGAAAACTTCTTCTAGGATCGGATTGAACTGGTTCTAGTCGACCCATTCCTTGATCCGTTCAAGGGTGTTGAATTCCGCCAGGGCTGCGAGTTGCCGGTCTTCTTCAAACAGATTTCTTTGTTCCATTTATCGATTACCGATATGCATCAAAAAGAACTCATTCATTGCTTGATTCGAGTGAATCACAACATCAACAAAAGTTCAAGAAAAAATGACTTAGAGGATAAATGATGTTAGAAATTACCTAATTTGGAATAAATTGACGTGCCCCTATTTGTAAATGAGTATACAATGTTAAGGAATTAAGGGGCTGTGATGAAATTGGTAGACACCCCCGGCTGTCATTCGGGTTTGCTGGTGCTAACCCACCGGCTTGCGGGTTCGAATCCCGCCAGCCCTACCAATTCCACCTGTATGTGTTTTGAATCTAAAGAAAAGAAAGAAGACAAAAGAACACAGACAATAATATATTAGTATTTTAATTCTTAACTGTCAAGGAATTGATTCGCCTCCTGTTCATCGGGGTTCTGGGAAAAATTGTCACTTAAGTATATAATTCCCCAAATTTAAGCGGAGCTCATTTTATTTCCATATTTTCACCAGCCCTGTTTTCACTTTGAAAAATTTTTCATTTTCTCACCTCATTGACCTCTCCTCTTTCCTTCGGTCAGTCGAAGAAATTTCAGTGACTGCTTTCCCTTTTGTCCCAGTTGGATTCCGGCTTGGAAGATTGAAGTCGCTGAAGGAACAATCGTAAGCGCCCATTTAGTTGGTGCCAAGACCAATTGAACAAGTCCAAAGTTATGGTCAGTTTGGCATTCAAACTTGAATGCCACAGGCAAGCTTGTCTGCCAATTCAATGAGGTATTTGCAAAGTTTCTTTGCTATACCTATTCTGTCACTTGATATCAATACCGCTTTTGAATTCAGTGATCGGTAGTTCATCTAGTTCGAAAAGGTCATGTGGCTTACGGTTAACACCGATGTTGTTTTCCAAGAGAAGTGTTACCAGCTGTTCGCCGTTCATGAGGTTCACGGGTGTTTTATCCGGTTGATTGGCTTCTTTTTTGGCGCCTGAGCTGAAGTCGCTCGTGGTAATGATCAACCCCTGTTCATGTGCACCGAGACTACCACGAACCTGTTGGACGGTCGGGCTTTGAATATTGTTTTTCCAGCGTTTTGCCTGAACAGACATTTTTATTCGTACCACATAATTCATCAGTAACGTACCTCGAACATCAATACCGCCATCCCCCGAATACTTGGTAACCTCAATACTTTCAAAGCCTATCTTAGCAAGTAAATGCTCAACAAGCTCTTCAAATTGAGACGGGCTTATGGTCATAAGCTTGGACAATAACTTTTGTCGTATCTCTTGATTATGCTGCGAAATTTGATGACCGAGGTTTGTTCCTTGCCATTTTACGAGGCTGTAAAACCCGCGCGCTGATTGAGCAAATCTGCCGGGCTCACCTCTGACTTTTGCCAGTTTGATTTCATTTCCTAATAGTGAACTCATGGTTGATTCTGGAGTCTTACTTGTTGTATTCAGCCAACCCTGTTCCATTGCCCTGTTAGTAATATCTCGGTAATGCATTGCATTCCCATTACCAAATTGGTTTAGAACCTTTTCTGCGGCATCTACAAAAGAATATTGCGAAGTGGGTTTTCTCATTGTTCCTTGCCATTTTACGAGGATGTAAAACCCACGTGCTGATTGAGCAAATCTGCCGGGTTCACCTCTGGCTTTTGCCAGTTTGATTTCGCTTCCCAATAGAGAACTCATAGTTGATTCTGGAGTCTTACTTGTTGTTTTCAGCCAGCCCTGTTCCATTGCCCTGTTAGTAATATCTCGGTAATGCATTGCATTCCCATTACCAAATTTATTTAGAACCTTTTCTGCGGCATCTACAAAAGAAAATTGTGAAGTGGGTTTTCTCATTGTTCCCTTCCATTTAACGAGACTGTAATGCCCAGGTGATGTGTGGACAAATCTTCCGAGTTCACCTCTGTTTTTTGCCCGTTTTATTTCTATTCCCAATTGCGCAATCATGGTTGCTTCGGGAGTCTTGCCGGATGGATTCAGCCATCCGAGATTAATTGCCTTATTAGTAATATCTCGGTAATGCATTGAATTTCCATTGGCAAATTGGTCCAGAACCATTTCTGCGGAATCTCCAAAAGAATATTGTTTATTAGATTGAGTAGAAGTGTTCAAATCTATTTCCTTTGTGTCAACTATAGGAATTTTCACTAGTTCCCTGAGAAAGAAAGTATTAGGTGCAACTTTTACAAAGGGCGATTGGTTGCCATGCTCTTTAATATCCATATAAATATGTGCACCGACAGTAGATTCAGGGGTTTTGCCATCACTTGACCACAAGCCGGAACTTATAATTTGCTTGGTGATCTCATTGGCATTAAGAGGCTCTCCAGCTAATTTTAGTACCTGTAAAACTGCATCTTTAACATTCATTCTTCGTACCATGCTTTTCAGAGTCCTTCTATTTTAAAGAGTGCTAGAATATTTTGAGCTTCCTGAAAGGAAGATTGAAAGCCACACTGAAGGAAGTGTTTGTTTGATCATAACTCGTCTCTGAACCTTGGTGCTTTCCTGAAGAGTCCACTAATTTATCTGTACCTAACAATGAATCTGCCAATCCAAATAAATCATCTTTGACCTTAAAGGATTACCTTAAAACACCACTTAGCAAGGGACAATTAAATGCGACAAAGATATTCCCGTTCATAGGTTTATTGATATTCACG
>MPNP01000225.1 GCA_002239085.1 Rhodobacteraceae bacterium bin131
TTGTTTGACCACTCACCACACATTAAATATGGCATCGCTTCTGAGTCACCGCATCCACTGCCTGACACGCATGATATGTCTAACTCGTATAGGCCGGATGAACCGCTATCATCGCCCGGCACTTAGCTCCCAGAATTTGAAACGATTGATACCTGACCGCTTAGTATCGCCCGGTTTAAGCTCTATCAACTTATCACACTTAACTCTGTCAGTAAGTTTTCATGTTATCCTGATTGACGCTGAACGATCATTCTGATATCAATATCATCGGGATTGTCGCTTGATAGCTTGTGCGCCGACGGGTTAGAACAAGATTGCCAAGCAACCAGCTAATGGTGTTATCAAAACAGCTGATCAGTCACACCTTATCTGCCAAGGAACCAACAGCAGGTCCGTTCTTGGTTGACCATCGGGTTCGTGTTCGTTGGCCCAATCCTGGTTTACTTTGGTCGCAACTAGGCGAGACACAATCGCTGGATGGCAATGTGTTTCCCACGAGGGGTGCATATGACGGACCGAAGGGTGGTCACGGTCAGGGCTATCGCATTTAAACTGTTTCAGTTGTTTCCACCTGCATTTTCTCCTATTCGATCAAAACAATACAATTGACGATGCTGAACAAGGCAAGGCTATCGCATTTGAAATACCATTCGATCACATTTCACGTCATTGACCCTCGCCGATTATTTCCAGAAGGAGATGAAAGGATTTTTCTTTCCTTTATTGGCTAACAATGTTGACAATATAGAGTTCGTCAGCAAGCAAAACCATTGTAAAATTTTAAATGCGATAGCCCTGGGGCACGGTTTACCCGTGACCCGGATCTTCCCGTCGGCCTAGATCGGCCAAGGTGGCCTCAGAGCCAAGGATGCAATAGTTTAAACCGATCTTCTTGAACATTAATTAAGGTATTATCCCCTATTCATAGGGGTTTAATCCAATTTGTTAAACTGCACTTACTGGACAGGGCTCTGTCATCGGATCGATTGTTCCTCACCTAGAGCTGGATGGATTGAATCACCCAACCAATCCAATCCTTTGGCCTACAAGTTCTTTTGTTGGGACGTGACCGGTACCGTACAACCTGTCCCCGAGCCATCGCTACGACACACAGGCTATTGAGATGGAGCAACCCATCTTCAAAGCAGTTGACTGGAAGTCCATCCTTAGTTCTCCGCTTGCTCTGTTTGTGTATAGCCTCTTGGGAGTGGGGTTGATCTTCCCGCCGGTGATAAATTGATAGATCCCTGACCGTGCGACGATGGTACATGAAACCAAGGCTTGGGTGGATTATCGGAATGAGGCAGCCCAACCAATAGATTGACAGTTCAGAACCGAGGATGCACGGATTAAATTGAAGTCACTTTATCCATCATTTCAATAAAGTTAAAATACTAGTATTTAATCCCTCTTTAAATGACGGCTCATAATCATCGACATCATCAAGACCGGGGTGGTTCCGGTGTCGGTGGTACATGCGTCGCTTGATAAATCATATCGTACGTCTCACTCCCCTCCTGGGTCATCTCTAAGGGCCGCCGATTGCGATGGTCACGTATTTGAGGGTCCGCTCCCTCATCTAAGAGCAGCTGGGTAATCTCAACCCAATCATTCTGAGCACTTAAATGAAGGGGTGTTCGACCCCAATCATCCACACCATTGATATCAGAGTTATACTTCAATGCGTCAACGATTAGGGGTTTGTCTCCTGCACACACATAAACATGCAGAGGTGTTCCCGTTTTTGCCACAGCGTACGACTGGAGCAAGGGAATAGGACATTTATAAGTACAAGATAGCACATTTCCCAAAGGGTGTTTGTCAATCAAACCATGATGGAGAAGGTAATCAAAATTAAGTTCGGGTAACTTTCTCAATGAGATAGTTTCGGCCCAAACCGGCTTATTGACGATGCGATTTATCGCGATAGTCATATCAAAATCTTGGACCGGATTTGGCCCGAGTTGAGCCATGATTTCACCAATGATTTGTGGGTCTTGATCATAACTCCCAAATCGTTGGTTATAGTATCCGCAACGGATTTCTGCCGCACTACGCTTGGCTAACCGAGGGTTCACCTTCGTTAAATCACCGCCCGTTACCAAGAGTTGTTGACCCATCGCTGCTTGCGAGTTCTCCACATGCTTAGGCCACCCATCCGCCCAATTAACAATGCGTTCTGACCACGCGTTGGTCACCTCAGGGATGGAAGTAATATTGAAATAGTCCACAAACTTGGTAAAGGACTCCTTAATCTCATCACGGGTTAAGGGAGGTAAAGGATGCTCAGAATCTCTGCCAAGGCGTGATATTTTACGCTCTGAGAGAATGCCCGGACTCGTCGATAACCCAGCCATGATTGGCAGTATTGGCAAACCGTTACTGCCAGTATGAAGCCGTAAAAGAACACCAGCAGCCTCCTTGGATACCCCTTGGATTTCGTCAATCATAAGTATGATTGATAGTCCCTTGGGAATGATGGGGTCGGTTGAAGTGTTTTCGCGAAATCCACGCGAAAAACCTCCAACTGAAACACTCGCTAATGATTTGAGAGTATTTCTAACAGTATTCTTAACACCACCATTCGTCAGGAAGGGAAGGAGCTCTGATATTGTATCATGAATTCGTCTACCAAGATACTCAAAAGATAAGTTTTCGGGGTCGTTGAGCATAACCGGAATGGTTTTGGGACCCGGGGTATCGTTGTTCAGCTGGTCAATGCAGTTTTGCCTGATTTTTTCTAATAGTGAGGATTTACCAATCCCAGGTGCTCCGCAGATGACTTGCGTCATTCCATCGGCAACATCGCTAACGTTTTCTTGGTGACGTTGCACAATCGTTTGATTCAATTTATCAATTTTCTTTTGGTACACTTCCCGGCCACCGAAAAAGGGATTGATAACCCGGTCTCCAGAATTTATGAATTGGTCTAGTTCTTCGGCTTTGAATTCATCGGGCATATCTCACTCCTTTTATTTTGAATATACACTAAGTGGTTAGGGGATGCACAACATTTAACCTTGAGGGTTGAGATCAATGTCAAAAACTAGAGAAAGATAAAAGGGATCCTCTTTCTTGACAATGTGCCGCGGTTCCTAGATTTCTAATCCTGACTTTATACTTTTCTTGTCGCTTGAACCAAACAAATGGTTAATCTTTTTTTATATATACAAGGGGCAGTCACTCTTGCTAATTTTTAAATTCTAGCGAATAGAATTCTGCTAGAGACACTATTTATCGGTTTTCTTCAATAAGGACTCGATTATTGTTTGGCTCAAGCGAATTACAATAAAAAAGATTACGGTGAAGAAAAACCAAGAATTATTTTCTAATTCGGAAAAATATTAATGCCCTTAACAACATAATGCCTGAAAATAATCTTTTTGAATGTCACTGTTTTTTTCGCAGAATATTGACAAAGATAGGAATTGCTGCCAGAGCACATAAACCTAATATCGGGCCAAGAATATACCATTCAAAGATAAT
>MPNP01000014.1 GCA_002239085.1 Rhodobacteraceae bacterium bin131
CCCCTTGGCGGCTTTCGGTCACAACCGCGACGGCAAGAAAGGGAAACGGCAGATCACCTTTGGTCTACTCTGTGCTCCCGATGGCTGCCCGATTGCCATTGAAGTCTTTGCCGGCAACACCGGTGACCCGACAACCCTGACCCATCAAGTGACCAAACTACAGGATCGTTTTGGCATTAGCAGTATTGCTGTTGTCGGTGACCGGGGGATGATCACCTCGGCTCGGATTAGGGAGGATCTCAAACCCCGGTCGCTGGATTGGATCTCAGCCTTCAAGACGGCCGACATCCGCAAGCTTCTGAATCCATCCACCACCGGTGAGGCACCTTTGCAACTGGACGATATGAGCCCTGATCAGGTGGCCGAAATCACCCACCCGGATTATCCGGGAGAACGTCTATTGGTGTGTCTTAATCCACGATTGCGTGCCGAACGTGCTCGTCAACGTGAAGCGCTGTTCCAGGCCACCGAATTGATCTTGGCCGAGATGGCCTGCCACGTTCACCGCAAGGGTACCACATTGCGGGGTCGGGCAACGATTGGGCGACGCGTTGGTCGCGAAGCCAATCGTCGCAAGATTGAAAAATATTTTGACATGACAATAACCGATATACGTCTCAGTTGGTCGCGCAAGGAAGACACAATAACCGAGGAGGCACAACTTGATGGTCTCTATGTCATTCGGACCAGTCTGACCAGTGAAGTCATCACCGGCTCGGATGCGGTTGCAGCCTATAAAAGCCTGGCTCGGGGTTGAGCGGACGTTTCGGTCCTGTAATTCAACCCGGCTGCACATACGACCCGTGTATGTGTACACCGCCGAACATGTCCGTGGTCATGTGTTTCTCTTCATGTTGGCTTGGTATGTCGAGTGGCATATGCGGCGGGCTTTGGCCAAGGCCATAAAGAAAATCACACCCGATGGTTTGCCGGTCCACTCCATGACAACATTGTTGGCTGACCTTGCGACTTTTACCCTGAATGAAGTGGTCTTGCCGGCACATCAAGACCACTCCTTTACCATGACCGCGCAGCCGACCAGAATACAAGCCAGGGCCTTTGAGTTACTGAAAATTAAACCGGAACGATATGCTGCCATGTGAATGGCAGGTTAAAAACAAATCAAAACAGGCTGAAATCCCCTTTAGCAGGGGATTAAAGTATAAATGTTGAAAAAATAATGTATGAAAGTTCAGTTTAGAGGGATGAACCCGCCACACTCCAACACTCAATCTCCAACATGTTGATCAGAGCAACCAAAACAGGAACCGCCAATGACGGTTCACCACGCACGACCGCGACACCGGATGCTATCCAAACCAAGATCGATCAGGACATGGGGCTATCACCACCGCTAATGAATGAACGCAAAGTCAGTGGTTTGACCGGGAATTGATGCGGTAAAAGGCGGAATGAAACCCGCACGACACTCAGAACATGATTGAGGTACTTAAGTACCGAAAGTACAACATGGTAGTGCCCCTGATTTTTAACATCCCCATTTCTATTGGCTTTTGCGTACTAAATGTTAAAGATGGGCTAGCAGTGGCTCATACAAACCGATTATACTTGTAATGGTTAATTGACCCAGCGATGGTACTGACTAATCAAGGAGTCAGGTTGAGACCAAGGTGTTCGGAGGTCAGTAATCCAATTGCATAAAGCAAATTATACTTAGCTAAATCTCTATCAAACAGAGCTCCAATAACATTGGTGTTAGATTCCAGCAGGTCTTTCTCGGCATCAATGACATCCAAGGTCGTTTTTGCTCCAAGCGACTCCTCAGCAATTGTTCCCTCAAGGACGAGTTGAGAATAATCTCTTTCCTCAGTTAGAACGTCAATTAAAGATTCAGCAATATAAAGCTGGTTCCAACTGTTAATAATTTGATTTTCAACAATGAGTGCTTGTTGACGAAGGTTAATTCGATTCGACTGAATCTCAGCATTAAGAGCTCGTTCGCCGGATTTACCTTTGCCCCAAGTCAAAATCGGAATTGTGTACTGCAATCCAATCGAATAAGAATTTTTTCTGGTGGAATTCTGATGCCTTAAATCAACATTTGAAGAGAGCGAACCTTGGAGTTTAATGGGAGGTTTGAAGGCATCAGTTATGCCTTTTGAAAGATTTTTTTCAGCAATCAGGACAGCTAATTTAGCCTGTAAAATCGACGGATTCATTGTACTCGCCAACTCCTTGGCAGTATCTATGTTGGTGGGTATTTCCGGTAATTGTTGAGGTGCAATTAAATTGTTTGGATATTCTCCCACAGCAAAAAAATACGACTCGCGGGCGATGTTCAACTGACCCTCTCGAGACTTAATACTACCTTTAGCCGCAGCAACTTGTGCCTCAACCAAACTGAGTTGGGTTTTGGTCAGTGCACCAAGTTCAAATCGTTCGCGTGACGCTTCAAGTCTTGCCTCCAGTGCTTGGAGTGAATTCCGTTCTAATTCCAGTAGGTTTTGTTGACGAAGAATTTGGTAAAACGACTGTAAGGTATTGAGAAAAATGCTTTGCACAATTCCTTCGCGGTTCAACCTTAAGGATTGTAATTGCAATTCCGCGATTTCAGTTCCAAGCGCATTTGATCCAAAGTCATATAAATTATACTGGCTTGATAGCTGTAATGATCCAGTGTGAGTTGAGTTATTCGGATTACTTCTGTTGCTTAAATCTGTTCCCGCTGAAAAGCTAACTGGTGGTCGATTGTTAATATTTCTTTGAAATATTGCTTCATTCTGGATGATTTCTTGAACCATTGATGTTTTTAATAAGTTGCTGTTTTGATAAGCAAGCTCCAATGATTCCTTCAGCGTTTGTGAATTGACTGAGCTTAAACCAAAGAGAAGGAGCACCAAACTCAATAGGGTACTTTGCATAAAATGCAGAATTCCCCGCGGCAAATAAAAATTTCGGAGTGGTTTAAGGATTAAGTAACACACGGCTTAGAACTCAAACTCAATTTCTTTCTCAAAGCCCTTTAAAACGGGAGCTTCAGCATCAAAGGCAGTGACCCAATTGATTAATCCACTTTCTTTAAATCCAATCATACATCGCTTGCCAGTATCAGTCACCTTAATCATTCCAATACGCCCCCCTTCCTTCAACTGATTGTGTAGAGCGTCTGGAAGAATTTCGACTGCCCCTTGGCAGATGATGACATCAAAAGGCCCGTACTTTTTATATCCTTCAGTCAAAGAGCCGTGCACGGTAATGACATTATCAACAGAATGTTGAAAAAGCGTTTCTTCGGCTTCCTTAACAAACTGCTCAACTTCTTCAAGGGCGACCACAACTTCGGCCATAGCTGCAATGATTGCACAGGAATAACCTAATCCAGAGCCGACATCAAGGACTAATTCATTTTTTCGGATGTTAAGAGAATCAAGCATTTTCGCCATAATTCGGGGGTCTAAGATAAAGCGATCTTTACCAATTGGGAGGTGATCACCAATGTAAGCAATTTCACGCTTGTGAACAGGAACAAATGCTTCGCGGGGGATATCAAGCATGGCTTGAATTATCGGGAATTTTGTTACATCTGAGGGGCGTATTTGGCTGTCAACCATAATTCGCCTTCGCTCGTTGAAATCTGTCAAAGCATCACTCTTAAAATGTGTCTATAGCTAAATCTACAAAAAAATGTAAAAACACTAATAATATAACATGGGTGATTGGGCAAAGAAATCTTGGAGCGGACGATGGGATTCGAACCCACGACCCTAACCTTGGCAAGGTTATGCTCTACCCCTGAGCTACATCCGCACAATTTAGTGAACTTCAATATAGTTAGATTAGTAAGATTCTTCAAGAACGATTTTTCTTTAACTTCAAAGATACCAATCACCATTAAATTTGCATTCGCTTCATCGCATTATGATTGTCGTCACCATGTCAAGTTGACAGTCTCTCAATAAACAATTCTATTTTACCGTAGGAACCAATATTAACTCCAAATTGAAGGTATAAACAAGTTAACCCAGACTCCTTTTTGGTGCTTTATTGATAAATATTATGCCAATTGAAACGAGCATCAATCCGACTAGCGTGTTGACACTGACCGGTTCACCAAGAATCAGCCAACCAAGGAATACCCCGATAATTGGGCTTAGAAAACTAAAACTCGCAACAATGCTAATGGGAAAGACAGATAGAAGTTTGAGCCAAACGACAAAGCCAATTCCAACAACAATTATTGATTGAAAGCCAATTCCCAAAACGTGCAATGGTTGGAATTCTCGTATCCATGCACCAAAAAAGAATGAAGCGACAAGTAGCAGTGGTACGGAAATTATAAGTTGCCAAGCAAGTTGCATAACTGGCTCCTCTTGCTTAATTTTGGTAAGCCGAGTGCAAAGAGGTATTCCGGCCCACAAAAATGCTGCCGCCAAAGCACAAAGATCACCAATAAAGCTAGCCTGATTAGTCCCTGTGTCCCTTTCTAGGAAGGCCAAAGTTACTCCTAGAACTGAAAGGACAAGACCACAGAATTTTAGTTTGGTTAGGCGCTCATTGGGAATGACAAAGTGTGCACTGATAGCTAACCAAACTGGCATTGAATAAAAAATAATTGAGGTTCTAACTACAGTCGTCAAATCAAGGGCGGTGAATAAAAACATAAATTCCGCCGCAAAGACTATGCCAATGAGTAACCCCGACATGAAATACTTCCGGCTGAACGATAAGGGCTTGTGTAGGAGTTTGAACAAGATGGCGATGAAAATCAATGAAATCAGTGAACGCATGCTGGCCCAAAAAACTGGCTGAAGACCGCTTGTTGTAAATTTTATGGCGACTTGGTTGAGTCCCATCAGAACCGAAAACATTATGAGGGCAATGACACCCTGAGTATCTACATGATCTTTAGGTTGGTCAAACATGAGAACAACGCGACATAATTAACTCCCGCAAAGGCCAAGTAATGAAATTCTGACAAGAACAAACCTTGTCAAGAACAGTTAGCCTGACAAGCCATACTCATAAACTTATATCTGACGGAGATTGATTAATTCTATTCGGAGGTTTTGTGTTCATTCTTACGAACAAGGATGTTCAAGATGACCACAATGGTTGAGAAGCCCATCGCAAAATAAATATAGAGTTTGTCAAAGGGTTGACCAAATCCATCTGCCATAAGATGTAGACCGATTAAAACCAAAAAGCACAAGCCAAGAATTTTTAGTGAGGGATACTTATTGATAAAACTAGCTATTCCCTCTGCAGCGATGATCATTACCATTATTGATACACAGATTGCGGCCACCATAACCCAGACTTCATCAACAAGCCCAATCGCTGTCAATACCGAGTCAATTGAAAAGACGACATCAAGTACTGCTATTTGAATAATGACTGCCGCAAATCGCTCCAAAGGTTTAGGGGCGGCACTATGCTTGTATTCAATTTCTTTAACGATTTCATTTGTCGCCTTGACAAGCAAAAATGCTCCTCCAAAAATTAATATGATATCACGCCAACTCAAATTGACCGCAATATCCAATATGTTGAGTGAAATGACTTGTGCTGTTAATCCTGTGAGCCAAGTGATTGAAAATAGGAAGGCTATCCTAAATATCAGCCCGAGACTCAAGCCTATTATTCGTGCTTTTTGTCTCTGGTTTTGTGGGAGTTTTTCGGCGATAATAGAGATAAACAAGACATTATCAACAGCGAGAATAATTTCGATAGCACAAAGTGATATAAAGCCTAGAATTATGGGAAATAATTCACTTGGAATATACATAATCAATCCTTCGGTGGTTTATTTTGACTAAATCTGTATGATTAATTTTTTTACGGTTGCTACTGGAACGTTACAACTAATTTACGCAACGATTAGATTAAACTATTTGTATTTTATTGTTGGACTAACAATTTTGATGATTAATAACTCTTCTCTTAAAACTACGCTATCCAACCTGATTCAAGGTCGAAAACCAAAGCGTTATTCTGTAATGCCTAAAGGGTATCAAGGAAATGATAGATAATAATATGCAAGATATATTGAAAGGGCTTAATGAAGCTCAAAGAGAGGCAGCTCAACAGACGGAAGGGCCATTATTAATTGTCGCCGGGGCGGGGACAGGTAAAACCCGCACACTGATTTCAAGGATGGCTTTCATCATAACCAATGGGCTTGCAAGACCACACGAAATCCTGATGGTAACCTTTACCAATAAAGCCGCAAACGAATTAAAGTCTCGTATAAACAATCTAATTGGGATTGAGCCGGCAGATCTTTCGTGGGTTGGAACCTTCCATTCAATGTCTACAAAAATCCTCAGAAGAGAATCAGAACACGTCGGGCTTAGCCCCAATTTTTCAATTCTGGATGACAAGGATCAATTGAAGGTGATTCAAGGTATCTTGACTCACAATAAAATTGACAAGAAAGAATGGACTCCTCGTCAACTCGCTAGCCTGATTAATTATTGGAAGAATGAAGCCAAATTACCCGAAGACCTCCATCAAAGTGAGAAAGAAACTTTTGGGGGTAAGGCCTTTAAGTTATATGAACAGTATCAAGATGAGTTACGCCGGTCAAACTGTGCTGATTTTGGTGATTTAATCCTCCATGTGGTTAAGATTTTATCAAACAACGGTGACCTGCTTAATTTCTACCAAGATAAGTTGTTTTATATCATGGTTGATGAATATCAAGATACCAATATCGCTCAATATAAGTGGCTACGATTACTCGCGCAAAAACGCAAAAATATATGTTGTGTCGGCGACGACGATCAGTCCATTTATAGTTGGCGTGGAGCGAAGCCTAAAATCATGCTTGATTTTCCCAAATACTACCCAGCATCGAAAATTTGTAAGCTTGAAGAGAATTATCGTTCAACCTTTCATATCCTTAATTCTGCTGTCGGTCTAATCCAAAATAATTTTCATCGACACCAAAAAACATTGCGAATGGCTGAGCATACTGAAATCGGCGCTTACAAAGTTCAAGTACATTGCTTCAATCGACTTGGGGAGGAATCAAGGTTTGTCGCACATAATATCAAGCAACTCTATGAAAAGGGCTTTGCTGGAATAAACTACGGTTTCAATGAAATCGCCGTTGCTGCCAGAACTTGGTCACAAACAGCTGAAATTGAAGAGAATTTTATGGCCCTTCAAATTCCTTATCGTGTGATTGGAGGTCCTAAATTCTACGATAGAAAAGAAGTGAAAGATGCTATTGCTTATTTAAAATTAATTAACAATCCAGCCGATGGTGTCGCATTTGACAGAACCGTTAATACACCGCCTCGGGGCATAGGCAAGGTTACAGTTGAAAAAATCGGCCAATATGCCGCGTCTAATTGGCTCACGAAAATTGACGCGGCTCGGCAAATGGTTGCCGCTGAATTATTACCAAAGGCTACTTTAAATAAGGTGAATCAGTTTCTCGCAGATTATGAACATTGGTCAAAACTATTACGAACTAATCAAAGTTGGTGGTCACGAAATATCGATTCGGTATTTGAGCAGATTGGCTTTCGGGATTATCTAAAAAAATTCTATCCAGACGACTTCAAGGAGCGATTGGATAATCAAACAAAATTAGCTGATATGGCTTCACGATTTGATACGCTTGGTGAATATATAGAACATATAAGCCTTTTGAACGAAGCAAATCAGCCTCAGGATACCCAAATAAACAAAGTCACTTTGATGACACTTCATGCCTCCAAGGGGTCTGAATACCCCGTGATGCATTTGATCGGCTGGAATGAAGGTGGACTGCCATGGATTCGGTCAATTGAAGAAACCCTCAAGAATCAACCCAAAGCAGGTTTTGAGCTTGCAAAACTTATTCTTAACCAGCCTCCTAAAACTATTGCCCATATTTCTTGGTTTTTTCGTTTGGCAAAGGCAGTGAGAGCCGAATTACAAGATCCTACGGTCTCTTCCATTCCCGAGCTTGATGAACTCAGCGACACGATTTTAAGCTGGGACCCGAACATCCTCCCCACTTCTTTAATCAAAGAAACCGAGTTGGCCAAAAGGATTGTTTCGTCTGATGACCTAGAGGAAGAGAGGCGTCTGGCGCATGTTGGAATCACCCGTGTAATGAAACTATGTATTATTTCCTATAGCACCACTACCCTTTATAATGGTTCAAGATTAGCCAACTTACCACCCTCTAGATTTATTAAGGAACTTAGCCCCGAACATATTTTATTATTTAACAACGGGAGATTGCTAAATCGAACAATGGGTCCCCATACCCAAGCAAACTCAATGAATAGTAAGAATAGTTCCTTTACACCATTGAAGAATAAGGTGTCGGACAATACTAAAACAAAACGACCCCTTCCAACCAAGAAGGGTATTGGCGAGGGGCAAAGGGTAAAGCACCCGACCTTTGGCAAGGGAACAGTTGTTGCTGCAAGTAATAATCGCTTGATGGTTAAGTTTGATAACAAGGTCGAAAAATTACTTCTTGCCGATTATATTACGAAACTATGAATATCATGGAATCTATCTGAAGATTTAAGTCCGACAGCTCACATCGTCTAATTGCCATGGGTGACATGAAATGGGGCCGGGCAACTTGGACTTAAGTCGGTAGGTACAGTATACTCCAATTTAAGAGCATGAATTGAGGTAATCTTGACCATGCTTGTAACTTCAAGACAATTCCCCTCTATATTATCACCTATTCGAACCCACTTGTTAGGCGATACAATTTATTCATTGTAGCATTTAATCCTTATTACAAAACTGAGATATCGTTATGACCGTTTCTAAAGATTTAATCCTCAAAGAACTTTCGAAAATCACTATCCCACAAGGAAACATCGTTGAACTTGATTATGTGCGAGCCCTTTCGATTCAGGGGAATAAAGTCAGTTTTGTACTTGAAGTTCCTAATGAAATTGGGGCAAGCCTCGAACCTGTTCGCCAAGCCGCCGTTGAGCTGCTTGAAAAAATGGATGGAGTTGACAAGGCAAGTGTAGTAATGACGGCTCAAAAGAGTTCTGATTCTCAATTAGGCAGTAAAGGTCCACCCCCCGACCTCAAACTTGGCGGCCATCCTAAAGCACAAGACAATTTGTCAAATTTGACTCAGGTCAAGAAAATCATTGCCGTTGCATCAGGTAAAGGAGGTGTCGGAAAATCAACCGTATCGGTTAACCTAGCCGTGGCGATGAGTCAAATGGGATACAAGGTGGGGCTATTGGATGCTGACATTCATGGTCCGTCACTTCCCATGATGATGGGAACAAGTAAAAAGCCTTACTCTCCTGACGGCAAAACAATTATCCCCTTAACTTTGCATGGAGTTAAAGTTATGTCGATTGGACTTCTTCTTCCCAAGGATGAAGCAGTCATCTGGCGTGGCCCAATGTTAATGGGAGCGTTGCAACAAATGTTGCAACAAGTTAAGTGGGATGAGTTGGACGTATTAATCGTTGATTTACCTCCAGGAACAGGTGATGTTCAGCTGACATTGTGCCAGAGATTTAATCCTTACGGAGCCATAATCGTTTGCACTCCCCAAGACTTGGCATTGTTAGATGCCCGCCGAGCGATTGGCATGTTCAATAAATTGAATACACCTATTTTGGGAATGGTAGAAAATATGTCCCATTATTGTTGCCCTAAATGCAATCACAAAGAATATTTATTCGGGCGAAAAGGGATGCTCAAAGAGGCTAAGAAGATTGGGGTTCCTATACTTGGAGAAATTCCACTTGAATTAACTATTCGAGAATCAGGGGATAAAGGATCTCCAGTTGCCCTCGCCAAGAGTGAGACAGCAAAAATATTTAAAATTATTGCTGGTCGCCTCGTTTAATTTGAATTCCGCTCCCATAAAATTCCACACTGTGGAAAAAAATATAATTTCTCAAATTTTTTTTAACATCCTAAATCAACATATGGACAACAACATTCGGACAACCATCCGTATATAGATAAATTAGATGTTGTTCAAAAAATTGTGTTATCTGGTGGAGTAAAGTGGTATAAAAACGCTTGAATTACCATAAAAATCCAGTATTCTATAAAACCGCCTAAAGATTTATTGATTGAGCAGTGAAATGAAGCGAAGAATTGGGGTAGAGCATACACATAGACAGACCTTTCTAAAGGCAAAAAGAGAGGGCAGAAGTAAAAATAATAATCATATTTACTTCTGCCCTAATACAAAAACAGTGTTGGTGATTCGGTAGATAGAAAAATGCTAACCATCTTTCGTGGTGAAAGTCTGCATAAAATGGACCAAAAAGGCAGAGTGTCTATTCCTGCCGACTTTAGAAAAATAATCATCAATGAAAACTCCACGATTGAGAATGATGTTGATAATTCAACCGTCGTTGTCGTCTTTGGCGACAGTCGTCAAGAATACCTTGAATGCTATCCCGTACCCCTCTCCATCGAGATCCACGAAAAGATTAAAGAAAAATATAACCGCGGTTCAGCAGAACGCGATTTCTTAGAAAACTTTTATGAAACAAAATCTATTTTCGTTCAGCTTGACCCCAACGGTCGCATGCTCATTCCATATTCAATCAGGCAAAAAGCAGCACTCGGGTCCAATGTATGTTTTGCCGGCAAGGGTGAGACGTTTCAAATTTGGAACCCAGAACGATATGCTTCAAAACAAGATAAGCTTGAAGCGATGTTTAGGGGTGAAGACGAGGTTTTAAATCCGTTAGTGCTTTTGGATTAGCTGAAAATCGGGCGTTAGATTGTGACACATAATCAAGCACATGTTCCGGTACTCCTTGATGCTTTCATGACTCATATAAACCCTCGCAACCAAATCTGGGTTGATGCAACCTATGGAAACGGAGGGTATTCACACGCAATCATAAAATCGGGTGCCGCCAAAGTCATTGCTCTTGATTGTGACCCCGACGCCAAACAGCGTTACAGAGCTTTGCCAGAGTACCTCAAGGAAAAAATTGTATTCGTTCCAGACTGGTTTGGCAATTTTGACCAAAATGAAATCGTTCAGTCCTATTTGCCTGTTGATGGTATTGTATTTGATCTCGGCATTTCCTCAATCCAACTTAATGATAGAGAGCGTGGTTTTTCATTCGCTCAATCTGGGCCACTTGATATGCGGATGGATAATCGAAAGGGGATAACAGCAGCTGATGTTGTTAACACGTACTCAGAAAATGATCTCGTCAGGCTTTTAATAGAGAATAGTGAAGAAAAACACGCCAAAAGAATTGCCAAAGGGATTATCAGAAAACGGCTCGTAGAACCGATAAAATCAACGACCGAACTCGCTCAGATCGTGCAAGAATCCATACCCTCTGGTCCACCCAAGAAAATTAATCCCGCTACGAAAACTTTTATGGCGCTTCGGATTGAGGTTAATCAAGAACTTAAGCAATTAGATAAAGGCCTGAAGGCGGCAGAACGGGCATTAAAGCCAAGTGGGATTATTGCCGCCATTTCGTTTCACTCGTTAGAAGACCGCAAGATCAAATTCTTTTTACAACCTCCAAGCAAACAAAATCGCTACCAACCTGAGGTCAATTCAAAGGAGTCATCGTTTTCATTAATTAACAATAAACCAATCACAGCAACACAAGCTGAATTGGCAATTAATCCCCGCTCCAGATCGGCAAAATTACGCATGGCCCGAAAGAAAGAATTGCATTCGAATCCGTCAGATAAACTGCTGCAACATCCTGTTCTCAATGTGACCTGATGATTCATTACTGTGTTATTTCAGCAATAATTTTAGTCGGCTTGGTCATTGGAGCTTCTTATGTAAACCAAGCCACACGAGAAATCGAACGAGAGGTTCGAGCCACACAACTTCAGATAGCTAAAAATAACCAAGAATTGCAAATACTCAATGCGAGCTGGGAATATCTGACCAATCCCTCGTTTGTCGAGCAACTTGCCAGCGAGCATTACCAATACATTCGACTCATTCCGAGTACCGAAAGTAGCTACAGCACTCTTGCCGAGATTCCCTTTATTGAGGGAATGGAGCCCGACTTAACAATCGGTAGTATTGACGTTGGGATAGGAAATTAAAAATGGCAAGTGTTTGGGAGACTAGTCAGACTAAGGATGAAGTGGAATCGGGGCCAAAGCTATTTGTATCGAATTACGTGAAAAAGCTTGTTAGTCTTAATCCAGAAAAAGGCCGAGGAATTCGGTTTGGCCTTATGGCCTTCTGCTTAATTTCCCTTTTTGGTATTTTTGGACTCAAGATCACTCATTTGTCCCTGAATGCCGAACAAAAGATCCCTAAATCACCCAATTTAGAAACCGAGTTGATTTCCCGTGGTAGCATTTTTGACCGCAATGGTAAGCTGTTAGCCGTCAATGTTCCTGGCTATGCTATCTACGCTCACCCGAATCAAATTCCAAAAGATCAAGTAGACAGTTTTTTAAATGAGCTCGCAGTAATTGAACCCCCTATTGACTTTAATCGAGATGATATTCGTGACGACCTTCTCAGCAGTAAGAGTTTTATTTGGGTCAGCACCAAAGTCTCTAGCGATCAAAGCCAAGCTGTAAATCAGATTGCAATAAAAGGAGTCTATACAGGAAAACGGGAGATAAGAGTATATCCCAACGGTGCACTAGCTAGCCATGTTTTAGGCGGTGTTAAGTTCGGTGAACAGCATTCCAATAAAGCTGAAATTCTCGGTTTGGCCGGCGTAGAGAGGTATTTTAATGACCATTTGAATGATCCAACAGCGAGCATTAGAGATGTCTATCTGTCAATTGACATCAATGCGCAAAACATTATTACCAACCTGATGCGTAATGCGATGGACCACCGCTTTGATGCCAAAGGGGGAAGTGCCGTGTTAATGAACGTGCACTCAGGTGAAATTCTAGCTTTAGTTTCGTTACCTGACTTTGATCCTCACAATCGCAAAAGTGTTGCAAAAGCTAATCCAGATTCCTTATTTAATCGAGTAACTCAAGGGGTTTACGAAATGGGCTCGACTTTCAAGTTGTTGACCATGATTCAAGCGATTGATAAGGGTCTTATAACTCCTGAAACTGTGATTAATGTTGATCCTGTCAGAGTTCTTAATAAAACCTTTTCGGATATTAAGTCGCACGCTCCAATGCCCTTAATTGAAGCGTTTCAGCGCAGTAAAAACACTGCCGCAATCCGAACAGCTTTACTAGTTGGACAACACGGTCAGCGAGAATTTTATATGGGCCTTGGATTTGACCGAAAAGTATCCATTCAATTGCCAGAGGTCACCAAACCCTTGTTTCCCGATGAGTCAAGCTGGACTGAACTGACCATGGCAACTGTTTCATTCGGCTATGGCGTTTCGATTACCCCACTCCATTTAGCAAAAGCTTATGCCATAATGGTCAATGGCGGACAGGACATTCAGCCAACCATCGTTAAATCAAAAGGGACTAAAGAAGGGGAGCAGCTCATTACTGCCAATACCTCCAAAATGGCCATTCATTTATTGCAGGCTGTGGTTGAAAAGGGAACCGCTCAAGCAGCTGATATAAAAGGCTTTCAAATTGGTGGAAAAACTGGGACTACAGAAAAAATCGATAAAAATGGTCAGTATCTCGAAGAGAAGAATATGGTCACTTTTGCTTCGATATTCCCCGGCAATAATCCCAATTATGTCTTGATTGTTAGGCTTGATGAGGCTTCTACAGGTGATGGGACTAAACACGATAGGGAAGCAGGAAGAACCGTCGTGCCATTAACCAAAGAGATTATTTCGCGCTTAATACCAATACTCGGGATTAAGCCCGCAAAGATTGAGGAGCGCCCTCTTCTTATGGCATCAAATTAAGTCATTGCGATTGGCAAAGGACGCAGGCAACATTCTCAATGGATTCAAGTTCGCAATTATATTTGAATTTAGGTACTGATAGTGGGAAAACGGTATCAGTCAGGGGTATTGCTCTTGATAGCAGGCAAGTTCAAAAAGGGTTTTTGTTTGCGGCTTTACCAGGAAGTAACCTTCATGGTGCAACCTTCATTGCTCAAGCTATAAAAAGAGGAGCCCTAGCTGTACTTACAGATTCACAAGGGGTAAGGATTGCTCAAGAGCAGTCAAATATTAGCCCTGATCAACTTATCAGGGCCGAAAAACCTAGGCAAGAGCTTGCCCGACTCGCCGCACAATACTACCAAAAAATTCCCAAAACCTGTGTCGCGGTGACGGGAACAAACGGTAAAACCTCAGTAGCGACTATGTGCCGCCAAATTTGGGAAGCATTGGATATTGATGCTGTTAGCATTGGCACAACCGGCATTGAGGGCGGTTACTCGGCGGCACTAAAACATACCACACCCGATGCCATTGCTTTGCACGATCACCTGTCAAAGATACAAAAACTTGGGATTGAACATGTTTCTATTGAAGCGTCTTCTCATGGCCTAAGTCAAAGCCGACTTGATGGAATTGAATTTGATGCTGCCGGCTTCACCAATTTAACGAGGGATCATTTGGATTATCATCCCACCGTAGAGGACTACTTAACGGCTAAGCTTATCTTGTTTCGAGAGCGGTTAAAAAAGAAAGGTACCGCAGTCATATGCCTTGACGGAAGATGGGGAGAAAAGATTGCCCAAATATGCCAAAGCGAAAGAAAACAAACCATTTTGATTGGAGGAAAACAAAGTCAAATCCAAATTATGGGTCAAAGGTTATTAAAGAATGGTCAAGAAGTTACCTTTAGGTGGGGTAATACGATTTATGAGAAACATTTAAGCCTAATTGGTGCGTTTCAGTTAAAAAATGCTCTCGTCGCTTCAGGATTGACAATCGGTTCAGGCTGTAAAGCCGAGGAGGTATTTTCCGTTTTGGAGCAACTCAAACCAGCTCGAGGGCGAATGGAATTGATAATTGAAATGACAAACGGTCGAACCGTATTTGTCGATTATGCTCATACACCAGACGCCCTAAAATCATCTCTTGAGTCATTAAGAAAGCATGTGTTAAACAAAATTAGGGTTTTATTCGGTGCCGGCGGAGACCGCGATCAAGGCAAACGAAAATTAATGGGCGCTGTCGCACAAAAGTACGCTGACTATATTTATGTAACTGATGACAATCCCCGTAATGAAAATCCTGCCACTATTCGCACAGAAATTATGCTTGGTTGCCCCGAAGCAACTGAAATCGGTGACCGCTCGCTTGCTATTTATCAAGCAATAAATGACCTTCAAGGCGGCGAAGCATTGCTGATAGCAGGCAAAGGCCATGAAGCTGAGCAAATCATCGGCTCAACAGCCATTCCCTTTGATGATGCCGAACAAGCTAGCATCGCCGCACGAATTGTTGAAGGAAAAAATCCAGGATGATTTGGAATTCAGACACTGTACAAAGGGTTACGAAAGGCAACCTAACGGATTCGTGGGAAGCGACAGGTGTATCCATTGACACAAGAACCCTATGTCCAGGTGATTTATTTGTTGCCATTCAAGCGGAGCGTGACGGTCATGATTTTGTCAATCATGCCTTTAAGAAAGGTGCCTCAGCGGCGCTTGTTGCCAAAGTTCCAAATGGATTTGAAGAGGGAGGCCCCCTCCTCATTGTTCATGATGTTTTAACTTCCCTCTGGGATATCGCTCACTTTCGGCGGGCAGAAACACAGGCAAAAATCATCGCTTTGACAGGTTCTGTTGGAAAAACATCAACTAAAAATATGTTACGGCACACTTTGTCCAAACAGGGAAAAACTCATGCAGCAGTCAAGAGTTATAATAACCATTTGGGGGTTCCCTTAACCCTAGCAAGGATGCCAATTGATACCGATTATGGTGTTTTTGAGGTGGGAATGAATAATCCGGGCGAGATCGCCCCCCTAAGTCAATTGATTCGACCTCATGTTGCCATAGTTACAAATGTCGGCCCTGTTCACTTGGAAAAATTCAATTCCGTTGAAGAGATTGCCATTGAAAAATCTCAGATTTTTAGTGGATTGGAACCAGATGGTAAAGCAATCATTAATGCGGACCTCCCGACAGCGAGTATTTTAGTTCAAGCGGCTGAAGCGCAAAAAGCCGAAGTAATTACTTTTGGAACTCAATTGCAAACCGATTGGATTTTAAAACACACGCATCAAACCCCTACAAGCACACAATTTGAATACGTTCATAAGAAACGATTTGGAGTTGTTAAGTTGTCTGCCACTGGTGAACATTTTGCTTGGAATGCCTTAGCGACACTTGCCGCAATTCATTCTGTTGGTGCTGATGTCGCTCTTGGGGGAGTAGATTTAGGAAATTGGCAACCTCCCGTGGGACGCGGCGTTCATATAACAATTCACCTTGACCCGTGGAACCCAGAACAGTCATTTAAATTGATTGATGACAGTTTTAATGCCAATCCTATTTCGCTCATTGCAGGATTGAAGGTTCTCGCACTTGATACAACAGCGAGCCGACGAGTGGCAATTTTAAGTGACATGCTTGAACTTGGTCCAGAAAGTAATTCTATTCACGCAGCAAGCGCCAAGGACCCCGTCTGTCAATCGATTTCCAAATTCCATTGCATCGGAACAGGAATGAAGTACTTTTATGATGTTCTCCCGTTGGAAAAACAAGGGTATTGGTTTGCTACTGCCGAAGAAATGGCATCTCAAGCCCATGCTGTATGTAAAGTAGGTGACACAGTATTAGTAAAAGGCTCTAAAGGATCTAAAGCCTCGGTTGTTGCCCAGAAAATTAAATCAATGAACTTACCGTCTAAACTTATATCCTGAGCCAATAAAGTAACCGCTTATGTTTGAAATTCTGACTGCATTCTCAACGGGAGGAGGTCCATTCAACCTCTTCAATTATATTACATTTCGGGCTGGTGGAGCATTATTCACTTCTTTGTTCATCGGTATGGTTGCACTGCCTTGGGTCATTAGTTTCCTTAAAAAAATTCAGCCTGAGGGTCAGCCAATTCGTACAATTGGTCCAGACCATCAAGATAAATCAGGAACTCCAACAATGGGTGGTATCACGATCATCGGATCAATGATTATTTCAACCTTGTTGTGGGCGAAACTTGATAATGTCTATATCTGGGCGACCCTGTCGGCTGGGCTTGCTTTTGCTGCTATGGGGGTCGTTGACGATTTACAAAAACTAAAACGCCAAAGCAGTCAAGGTTTATCAAGTCGATTGCGATTAACCTTGGGTGGCATTATAGGCTTGTTAATTGGCTATCTTGCGATGGTTTTTCATCCCCAAGACTTATCAGGGTTATTGCTTTTTCCAGTCTTTAAGGATTGGGTACTCAATTTGAGTTATTTCTTTATCCCGTTCGCGGCATTTGTGATTGTTGGGACTGCTAATGCGGTTAATCTGACTGATGGTTTAGATGGATTGGCCATAGTGCCAATTATGATATCGGCAGTCACCCTGGGAATTATTGCTTACACTGTCGGCCGCGTTGATTTTACCGAATATCTTGATGTGCAATATGTTCCTGGTACAGGGGAACTGTTAGTGATTGCTACGAGCTTGGTTGGGGCTGGACTCGGATTTCTGTGGTACAATGCCCCTCCCGCCGCAGTATTTATGGGTGATACAGGATCACTCGGGTTGGGAGGTACGATTGGCGCAATCGCGGTCTTCATTAAACATGAGATTGTTTTTGCCATAATCGGTGGTGTGTTCGTCATGGAGGCGGTCAGTGTAATCATTCAAGTTTTTGTCTATCGTCGTATCAAAAAGCGAGTGTTTGAAATGGCTCCTATCCATCATCATTTTGAAAAGAAAGGTTGGAAAGAGCCACAAATTGTGATTCGATTTTGGATTATTGCTATTGTTCTAGGGTTGATAGGACTTGCTACGCTGAAGGTCAGATAAGTCAGTGATTACAAATGAGAAAGTCAGAGGCAAACGTTTTGCTGTACTTGGTCTAGGTCGTACAGGAATGGCTACTTGCGATGCTCTCATTGCAAGTGGTGCTGAGGTTCTTGCTTGGGATGAGTCAATTCTTGCCTTAGCCAATGCTCGGAAACGCAATTTATCTGTCGTTGATTTATTTCAAGGGCACAATCTTGAAGGGTGCAATCGACTGATCATCTCCCCGGGTATTCCTCATCTATATCCCAATCCCCATCCAATTGTTAAAGAAGCGATAAACCGAGGAATCGCTGTTGATAATGACATCGGGCTTTTTTTTGAGTTTGTAGAGGGCGAACACAAAGAACAATCTAGCCCTATGGTTATCGCCATTACTGGGACTAATGGAAAATCCACAACCACAGCACTGATTAACCAAATATTGACTCACGCAGGTCATAAAAGTGAAGTTGCAGGAAACATTGGATGTGCAGTTTTAGGCATATCTCCTTTAGAAGAACTTGAATTTATTGTTTTAGAGGTATCATCTTACCAACTTGAGTTAGCAAGCAAGATTAATCCACAGCTGGCCATTTTTTTGAATTTGAGCCCTGATCACTTAAGCCGGCATGGTGGCCTTGGAGGTTATTTTCTTGCCAAAACCCGTCTATTTCAAGGATCGAAATTGGAAAAAGCTATAATTGGAGTTGATGAAAAGGAAGGACAATTTCTAGCAAACACATTACAAACGCGTCGACCTGAAGTCAGCTTAACACGAATTACAAACGGTGATAATTTTTTGTCCACTGATGATTCCTTCATAGCGGATGATAATATCCTGTCGGAGGTAATTGATATCTCGTGCAAGGAACGTCTCCAAAAGGTACACTCTCACGGGTTGCACGGGCGCCATAATCTTCAGAATGCTGCGGCTGCTTTGGTAGCCTGTCGGCACCTCGGTATTTCTGAACAAGACATCATCAGCAGTTTTAAAACATTTAAAGGCCTGCCCCATAGAAGCCAGTTAATAACTCAAATTAATGGAGTGAGTTATATTAATGATTCGAAAGCCACCAACTTTTCGAGTGCTGCAAAGTCACTCAGATCATTTTCCAATATTCATTGGTTAGCAGGTGGATTAACAAAAGAAGAAGACTTCAAAGAACTCCGTTCTTCTCTTATAAACGTAAAGCATGGATACTTTTTTGGTCATTCAGCAAAAACATTCGCCAATCAACTTGATACGATTCCTTGTAGTGTCTATCCATCGCTTGGCGATGCGTTGAATCGAGCTAGAAGCGAAGCTGAGTCAGGTGATACGATCTTACTTGCCCCTGGGGGTGCAAGTTTTGACCAATTTAGGGATTTTGAACAGCGTGGTGACCATTTTGTTGAATTGATTATGGAGAAAAACAAAATGATTGAAAAATAATTAATCATTTGCTAGATTAATCATCAAGTCGTAAAGACAAATAATAATTGAGCCAAAAGGCTCGTAAGCAGTAAAAAGTAAAAACACAGATCTATGACTATCATTACCCATGAAGTCGGTAATATAACGACATCAGAAGCGATTCTGCCCAATTGGTGGAGGGAGGTAGATCAAACCTCTTTTTTTGCCGTTGTCATCTTGTTGGTTGTTGGGTGTATTCTGAGCTTTACAGCAACGCCTCCACTCGCCGAAAGATTAGGAAAGGCACATTTTGCCCTTGCTTACAAACATGTGTTTTATGCCATAATCAGCCTTCTTATTATGTGGTGGGTATCCACCTTGAAGCCCAAAACTGCTCGTCGATTAACATGCATAATTTTTGTCGGAGTATTTGTCGCTTTGGTAATATTACCCCTGATTGGAACCCAACATGGTAAAGGGTCAACACGGTGGTTATCCCTCGGATTTTATTCGTTTCAACCATCAGAATTTCTTAAACCTTCTTTAGTTGTTGTTTCAGCTTGGTTGATGTGTGGACAGTTTGATCATAATCGTCACCCAGGAGTTTTAGTATCATTTATCCTGACCTCAATTTGTGTTGCTTTGCTGATGATCCAACCAGATTTAGGGCAATCAATTACAGTTATTATCGGCTGGTCTGCTGTCTATTTTGCTGCGGGTGCTTCAATTCCCATGATTGGATTGATATTAGCTATCACTATTGGCTGCGGAATTCTTGCCTATATCCAATTTGATCATGTCAAAGCGCGCATCGATGCCTTTATTGAGTCCAACTTTGGTTCGCCTGACAGTAGTGGAGGTATAGCTGAACCAATGACACAAGTTGGATTTTCTCAGCAGGCGATAGGAAATGGGGGAATAGACGGGACAGGTTTGGGTAATGGTGTCGTAAAATGGTACTTACCTGACGGTCACAATGATTTTATTATTGCCGTAGCAGCTGAAGAGTTTGGGTTAATCTTTGTTCTCATAATCAGTTTGCTTTTTTTGGTGATTGGCGTTTTGACTTTAAAACGGTTGAATCAGCAAAAGGACTACTTTATGCGGTTTGCCGGAACAGGACTCATCATTACTTTTTGCGCCCAAGTGTTTATCAACCTTGCGGTCGCCGTTGAACTCTCCCCAGCCAAAGGAATGACTTTACCTTTTATTTCATATGGCGGGTCTTCATTAATGAGCGTCGGTTTAACACTGGGCCTCATCTTATGCTTTTCGCGACAACATAATAAAGCATCAATAACAGAATAATCGTCGTATGAAACGGGATCCACAAAAACCCAGCACTCTTAATCCACTTGTCGTTCTCGCGACGGGTGGTACTGGTGGACATATATTCCCCGCCCAAGCACTCGCTCAGGAGATGCTTTTACGGGATTGGCGCGTTGCTTTTTTGATTGATAAGCGCGCCGAGAAATTTGCAGCTCAATTTCCAGCGCCGAGCAATTGGGAGATTATTCCCGTGGCGACAATCACCCAAGGCGCTTATTTAAAGCGATTGGTTGCTCCCTTAATGATGGGATTGGGTGTCATTAAGGTACTGATAAAATTTATTGTGAATCGACCGAGTGCTGTAGTAGGCTTTGGCAGCTATGTCTCCTTACCGCCATTAATTGGTGCCCTATTACTGAAAATACCGAGTGTTATTCATGAACAAAACAGTACAATGGGGAAAGTCAACAGATTAATGGCTTCACGCGTCAGTCGAATCGCTAGCGGTTCAAACTCACCCAACTTTCCGAACACAATAAAATGGCACCAAACTGGTAACCCAATTCGTCGCGAAATAATCGATAAAATTCCGCCTCAATACAGTTTAGTAGCAAATGAAAGGATTGAAATTTTAGTCGTTGGTGGAAGCCAAGGTGCGAGCAAGTTTGATATGGTTATTCCCGAAGGGATTATGCAACTTCCATCTGATATGTTGCCACGGATTAGCATAACCCAACAAGTGAGGCCTGATAAACTTACCCAAGTCGAAAACCTCTATAACGGAATCGGTTTAAAGAACCACATAAAGCCGTTTTTTAGTGACCTCCCCACCTTGATGGCTAAGGCTCATCTTGTTATTGCCCGGGCCGGAGCCTCTACTATTGCTGAAATTACGGCGATGGGTCTTCCTTCAATTCTTATTCCATTTGCTGCTGCAGCCAATGATCATCAGGCGACCAACGCGAAAACACTTGAGACAGCGGGAGCGGCATTGGTTATAACAGAAAATAATTTTACCCCTGATTTCTTCGCAGTCAAATTACAAGAGTTACTGAATAATCCCGACCAAATACGAAACATGGCAGAGGTCAGTAAAAGTTTATCAACACTTAATGCCGCAAAGCATCTAGCAGATTTAGTTGAAGACATAGTTAAAAAGGAAGGTGTATGAATCCAGCAACAAAGTTCCCCGATACAGTCGGAATCATTCATTTTATTGGTATCGGCGGTATGGGAATGTCGGGGATAGCCGAGGTTCTTCTGAATCTTGGATATTCCGTTCAGGGAAGCGATTTAGCTTCAACCAAGCTCACCCAGAGACTGGCAGAGTTGGGTGCTAAAATATTTTTAGGACAATCCCCCGATAATATCGGTAACAGCTCAGTTGTCGTTGTGTCATCGGCGATTCAAAAAAACAATCCAGAATTAGTTAAAGCCCGTGACCTTGGTCTACCCATTGTAAAGCGGGCCGAGATGCTTGGAGAATTAATGCGACTCCGCTCAAATGTTGCTGTCGCAGGTACGCATGGAAAGACAACAACGACAACTATAGTCGCGACGCTTCTCGAAAAGGCAGGATTTGATCCCACTGTTATCAATGGAGGGATCATTCATGCGTATGGGTCCAATGCATATAAAGGTGAAGGCGATTGGATGGTGGTTGAAGCTGATGAGAGCGATGGAACGTTTCTTAAACTTCCAGCAACCATCGCCATTGTTACCAATATTGATCCCGAGCATATGGATTTTTATCACTCCATTGATAACTTACGAAGCACATTTCGTACCTTTGTTTCAAATATCCCATTTTACGGGTTTGCGGTGTGTTGCACGGATAATGCAGAAGTTAAATCTCTCACGGAAGACATCAGCGACAGAAGAATTATTACCTACGGATTTAATGACCAAGCCGATGTACAAATTAAATATCATGGCTTCCAAGAGGGGCGAGCATCATTCAGTGCGAATTTGATACAAGGTGAAGAGACATACCATCATTTTACGTTTCCAATGCCTGGTGAACACAACGTTTCTAACGCCGTGGCATCAATTATTGTGGCTTACAATTTAGGAGTCCCTCTTGACACAATCGTTGAAGCCTTGAAAGGATTCAAAGGAGTCAATCGTCGCTTTACAAAAGTTGGTAATGTTAATGGTATAGAAATCATTGATGACTATGGGCATCATCCCGCTGAAATAAGAGCCGTACTAAAAGCAGCAAGGCAGCAAACTAAGGGAAGGATTTTTGCCATTCATCAACCCCATCGCTACACCCGATTACATGATCTTTTTGATGATTTCTGTGCTTGTTTTGATGAGGCTGACTTTGTCGGCATCACGGATGTGTATGCTGCAGGAGAGAAAAAAATTAATGGTTCGGATAAACAGTCACTGGTGGAAGGGCTTATTGACCAAGGTCATCCGAATGCCAAAGCAATCGACAATCCTAAAAAATTGGCTGAATATATCAAGAATCATGCTTCAGAGGGCGATTTGATTTTATGTCTAGGTGCCGGTTCAATTACGAATTGGGCACACCAACTTCCTCAACTTATTGCTTCCGTGAAATGACCATCACCCATTATTACCCATTCAATTCTGATGACCTCTCGGTGTTGAAGGGTCAATTAAAAAAAGATTCACCCATCGGAAAAATCTGTTGGCTTGGAGTCGGTGGAAAATCGGATTGGCTGTACCAACCGAGTGGATTGGATGATTTGAGACAATTTCTCCAATTACTTGATGAAGATTCACCATTAATCGTTATCGGTGCAGGTTCTAATCTAATTGTCAGAGACGGTGGAGTTCGAGGTGTCGTCATCAGGCTTGGCAAACCGTTTAGCAACATTCAGATAGAAGATTGTCGTATTCGTACAGGGGGATTTACCAAAGACGCATTGGTAGCGACTAAGGCTGCGGAAAAGGGGATTGATCTCACCTTTTTACGAACCATTCCGGGAACTCTAGGCGGAGCCGTTAGAATGAATGCGGGGTGCTACGGATCTTATCTTGCTGACCATTTTGTTGAAGCCACTGTTGTCATGCGAGATGGGTCACTTAAAGTCATCGAAAAGGATGCATGTAACTTTGGTTATCGCCACTGTGACTTGCCACCTGATGCAATCATTGTCGAAGTGGTTCTTGAAGCTCCCAAAGATTCCGTTGAAGCTCTACAAACTAAGTTGAAAAAGTTTCTGGAACGGCGGAGTGAATCGCAACCAACTGGTACAAAAACGGCAGGGTCAGCATTTCGCAATCCCGCAGGATATTCATCAACGTGGGAAGATAATGATAACCATGAACTGAAAGCCTGGAAACTTATTGATGAAGTGGGTTTGCGAGGTGCAAAGTATGGTGACGCTCAAGTGTCAACTAAACATCCAAATTTTCTTGTTAATACCAACAAGGCCAGCGCGTATCAGATTGAAAAACTAGGTGAGATAGTCCGCCGAAAAGTGTTTGATAAAAAGAATATTGTTCTTGAATGGGAAATCATTCGTCTCGGTGAATTCGACGGCCAAATTGTAGAGGAGTTTACCAGATGACCGAAATTGTTAGTTCCAAAGTGGCCGTAATTAAAGGCGGAAAATCCCTGGAAAGGGATGTATCATTGGTTACCGGGGAAGAATGTGCGACTGCCTTGCGTGATGAAGGATATGAAGTTTTAGAGATAGATGCCGATCTTGACCTTGCTGAAGAACTGTCTCTCATCAAACCTGATGTTGTATTTAATGCCCTGCATGGGCGATGGGGTGAAGACGGATGTGTCCAAGGAATTCTTGAGTGGTTACGCATTCCCTATACGCATTCTGGTGTTTTAGCATCATCTTTAGCTATGAATAAGCAGTATTCAAAACAGGTTTTTAAGCAATTTAAGTTGCCGATTGCCAATTCACAAATCATATCAACCGAGGATATTAAAACAGGGTTGGAACTTAAACTGCCTTATGTGATTAAACCAACCTGTGAGGGCTCATCCTTAGGAGTTCAAATCATTTCCAAAGTTAATCAAGATTTGGATATCAATGTATTTGATATGGGCATGGTGATGGCTGAAGACTATATTCCCGGACGAGAGTTATCAGCAAGTGTTCTTGATAATCAAGCTCTATCACTAGGCGAAATTATTACTGATAATTGGTATGATTATGAAGCAAAATACACCAAAGGAATGACTAGCATAGAGATCCCCGCTAAAATCCCTGATGATGTGGCTGATAGGTGCCTCGAATATGCACTTATAGCTCACCAAGGACTTGGGTGTAAGGGCTTATCCAGGACTGATTTTCGATGGGATGACCGTAAAGGTGTGGATGGCTTAGTCATTCTAGAGACAAACACACAACCTGGAATGACACCAGTATCGCAAGCCCCTAAACATGCCCAAGTCAAAAATATTGGCTTTGGTGAACTTTGTCGGAGGTTGGTTGAAGGAGCATCATGCAATCGGTGAAACAATTGGGATGGTTAAATATTATTGTGAGTGAAAATGGTTCTTAACCTCACAAATCGTCGACATCTCGTACTCTTGTTCGGAACCCTTGTATTGGTTGGGGCTTTAGCACTTGCAGTCTATAAGTACGATTTACCAAAGTTCTTAACGCAAATTGATTTTGATTTTGTTGAATCGTTCCAAAATCTAACCGGAGATGACTACTTCAGGGTCAATAGGGTTGAAATTAAAGGTGCCAGCGAAAAACTGGCAAGTGAAATTTCAGTTTATCTTACGGATGTTTTATTACAAGCCAATCTACAGGTTCTTAATATTGACCTTGAAGCAATTCATGGATGGCTTATCAATCAACCAATTATTGCTAAGGCAAATGTAACCATTGGGGAATCTGGCTTGCTGCAAGTTATAGTTACGGAGAGGTTGCCCCAAGTGCTCTGGTATAACAGAGGTGAATATTCATTACTTGATAGCGACGGGGTGGTTTTAGCCTCAGGCTTAGCAAGAGATGATTATCCAGAGTTCTTCGTTATGACTGGTCAAGGAGCTCATGAAAAAGTACCTGAGATCATATCATTAACTCAAGTTTCGCCTGAAATCAGTCACATGATACAAGGCTTTATTCGAGTAGGAAAAAGACGTTGGGATATCATTCTGGATCATAATCGAACAATTAAGTTACCGGAGGTACAACCCTTAGAGGCTTTAGTCAGACTCCGAACATTGGATAATTCAAGCCAAATATTGAGACGGGATCTGGCCGTAGTAGATTTGAGAATTCCCCATCGGACTTACGTAAGATTAAACAAATAAATTAGGTACCAGAAGATCAATAATGAAAAATGAGGCAGAAAAAGCGTTTGAGTTCCATCTCAAGATGAGAGGCAATCTCAATGAGGCTATGAAACTTGGTCATATCCTTGTCCTTGATATTGGGTCCTTAAAAATTTGTTCTGCAATCATTGAGTACGGGCATCATCCACAACATCACAAGCTCCGAAAGGGAATGTTTGCCAAAGGATTTGGATGCAAAATTAATGGCTTCTTTTATTCCAAATCAAGAGGGATAAGCAATGGTGAAATAGTTGACGTAAAAGAAGCCGCGTCAGCAATTTCAGAAAACATCAATCACACCTTAAATGAGGCGCAACAAGCTTGCCCCTATGTGCTTATCAGTTATTCGGGGGAAGTTCTGAGCTCACAGATTTACCGTGGGTCCGTTGAGCTTGATAGCCAAATAGTATCAGAGTTTCATATTGCTCGAGCAATTAATAATTGTCGTATTTCAGGCTTGATTAAGGGCCAAGAATTCCTCCATGCCCACCCAGTCAATTTTTCCATTGACCAACGTAAGGGAATGCTTGACCCAAGGGGCAAGAGCGGTAACCGATTAGCAGTTGATGTTCATGCAATTACAGTTGGAGCCAATGCGATTGAGGCCATCTATGAAACCATCAATCTTTGCGGCCTTAAGCTTGCTGGAATACACTCTGAAGCTTACGCCTCTGGCTTATCCACCCTAGTAGAACACGAGCAGGAAATAGGAACGGTGATAGTGAATATCGGGCACAGTGTAACGAGTATCGGTGGTTTTAATCGCAAACATATGCTCTTTACTGATTCGATTCCGATTGGGTCGGGACATATTACCTATGATATTTGTGAAGCCTTTTCAGTTTCCGAGGAGCAAGCTGAATATTGGAAAATTCTCTATGGTGGTGTCTTTGCGACACCAGCCGATGACAAAGTGATATGTCGGAGTCAAGATGGTTATCAAGACCCGGTCATTTCCAAAGCCCATCTCATTGGCGTAATTTATCCTCGCGTGGAAGAAATCCTTGAACATCTGAGCATTGTATTGCAGTCATTTCAGTGGGGTCAACCGGGCAGCCAGCAAATTGTATTTACGGGGGGGGGTAGTCTCTTGACCGGATTTGATGATTTGATTAGAGAAAAATTTGGGCACGGGATAAGAATAGGGCGCCCAGTTCAGTTGACCGGTTTTCCGGCGGCTTCGCTTGCCCCACCAATATCATCCTTAATTGGGTTATGCTTACTCGTTACCCAACCACAAGATGAGGTGTGGGACTTCATTAAATTTGATGAATACCCACCAAGTACTTTTGTTGGGCAAATCACGGAGTTTCTGACGTGGTTACAAAAAGAGTGGTAAAAATTAATTTTCACTTGCTTTTTCTGAATAACAATGTAATTATTATAAAAAATTGAGCAGTCAAAAATAAATAAAAGGAATATAAAAATGCCTTTGGATTCTTTGTGCGTCCCGACAGGGGCTAATTTATCACCTCGTATATTAATATTCGGCATTGGTGGCGGCGGCGGTAATGCCATCCGGACAATGTTGAAAAAAGGACTTGAAGGAGTAGAGTTTGTCGCCGCAAACACTGACGCTCAAGCCCTAGCTCATATTGAAGGGGAGATTGACCGCATACAATTGGGTGAAAACATAACCCAAGGACTAGGAGCTGGAGCCAATCCTGAAGTAGGGCGGGCCGCGGCTGAAGAGTCACGTAGTGCTATTCAAGAAAAACTCAAAGATGTACATTTGTGCTTTTTAACGGCCGGTATGGGTGGCGGAACTGGCACAGGTGCAAGTCCGATCATCGCCGAAATAGCAAGAGAAATGGGAGTAGTTACCGTTGGGGTTGTGACAAAACCATTTTTCTTTGAAGGAGACCGACGAATGGATATTGCCAATGAAGGTCTCAATCAACTTGAGAAATTCGTGAATACTCTTTTGGTGATACCCAATCAGAACCTTTTCTCCATCTCTAAAGAAGACACATCGACAACATCGGCATTTGATAAAGCTGATGAAGTTTTGTACCAAGGTGTAAAAAGTATTACCGACCTAATGGTCAAGCCAGGATTAATCAATCTTGATTTTGCTGATGTGAAATCGGTACTAGAATATCCCGGCCGTGCCATTATGGGCGTTGGCGTGGCGGAAGGTGCAGAGCGCGGGAAACATGCCGCCCTGCAGGCCATGAATAGCCAATTAATTGAAGACACTGATATAACCAATGCCAAAGCAGTATTGATAAATATCGTGGGTGGTGAAGACCAAAAACTCTTTGATCTGAGCGAAGCGTCAGAAGAAATTCGAATAGCGATTCCCAAAGAAACTCACGTCATTGTAGGAATGTCACAAGATCCTGAATATAATGGGTTTTGTAGTGTTTCTTTGGTAGCTACAGGACTGACAGGAAGTGGCGAGACGGGGGAAGGTCATTCCTCAATGGAGGATTCATTCGGTTTTGAAGATGAACACATGTTTATAAATAATTCACTTCCAACTGATTTTTTCAACGAGGAAGAAACTGATACTGAAGAAAAAATTGCTGAGCCAGTCAATACTGACATTCCCGAAGGAACGCTTCCAGATTATGGAAATAACACTGTCCAAGAAGAGAATAACGCTAGAGTTTTTCCAGCACAATCATTTGCGGCTCCGAAATTGGATGATCCTGATGAAAAGACTGATGAGGAAGTTGTCAATCAAACACAATCCAAAACGGTATATAAAGAAGTGATTGAATCGTACAATTCAAATTCAACCGTGGATGATAATACCGAAATAGAAGCAATTGATGAAGAAGATAAACCGACAACAAAGACTGGCTTTAATTTATTAAAATTTATTGATAGACGAAAGAAGAGCACAAAGAAAAAAAATAAAATTCCTGCTTTTGAAAGGCGTCAGGCGAATTAATTTATTCCCGACTTAACCCACTGGTCAAACTAATTTTATTGGCAATAGAAGGCACTTAGGTTGTTGTCTGATTGAATTGGAATATTCAAAAGTGTAGAAATTCTTCAATCAGATATTCAACAACTTTTTGGCCCGCTTCTATTGAACTGGCACCTTCGCTCAGTGCTTGAGTATAAATCCTTCTTTGATGGTCACTGGAGTTACCATTTTTAGCGATATTCCGGATCCGAATCATGTAATCCTGGCACCCAAGCTCAATGGCATCGTTCCAAAGTAAATCAATTATTTCTTCAGTGAGATCCGCAAAACTAATTAACTCCCCTTTTCCCCAATCAATTAATCGATTAGCCACACCATACCTTTGTGCTCTAAAACGATTTTCGTTGATTAAAGTTCTTGGATAACTTCGCCACGTCTGATTTTGTAAGCGAAGACTGTAGAGATAGGAAATTAAAGACTGATAGGTGGCAACCAATGCAAGCGTATCACGAGGGGAACTGCAAATATCAGTAATCCGTAGTTCCAGGGTTGGAAATTTTGCCGATGGTCTGATGTCCCACCAAAGTTTAGTGGCATCTTCAATTGAACCAACTTGTATGAGATTCTTTATCAACTCCCGATAAGTATTAAATGAATTAAGCTCATCGGGTAAGCCAGTTCGAGGAAGCGAGTCAAATACTGTGACTCTATAAGAAGAAAATGATGTGTCTAATCCTTCCCAAAACGGTGAAGAACAAGAATATGCCAAGAGGTGGGGTAGAAAATAACAGGCTTGCTTCATTATGTCTAATCGCCGGTCTTCTTCTTCAATTTCAACATGTATATGCATCCCACATATAAGCAGGCGCCGCGCACTTAATCCCAATTCACCACCTAATGACTGATAGCGTTCCTTGGGTGTTGATTCTTGCTCCCGCCAGGTTGAAAAGGGATGAGTGGATGTTGCAATAGGTGCATAACCGAATTCGTTTCCAAGCTGGGCAATCGTATGTCTCAGAAACTTTAAATCTTTGGCAATTCCAGAAACACTTGGGTTTGGCTTAGTCCCCACTTCTACTTGGCACTGAAGGTATTCGTTGGTTACTTGACCTTCAATGCGTTCTGAACATCGTTCCATAAATCTAGGATCAGGACTGACAACCAAATCTTTGGTGTCTTGATGCACAAGAAGATACTCTTCTTCCACACCTAATCGAAAGGGCGGTCTGTGAATCATTCCTTTGGGTAAATCCTAGAAGCTAAACTGGGACATAGAGTAATTGTTAAATTAACTGGATTGTTGCATTAAAACTACTTTTATAACAATCAATTTCTCCGTCCACAAATTTAGGACTATATAACGGCGAATTGTGTGGCAGTCCCAAGGGGAATCGAACCCCTCTCTCCAGGTTGAAAACCTGATATCCTAACCGATAGACGATGGGACCAATTAAAATTGAGATTTATCATTTTTATGTGGTTCATTCAAGATTATAATGCAAAAAAATTTATCACAAAATGAGGTAACTGGTTGTAACCAGCTAGGCGGCGATAGCCGCGTCTTCAATGTACAGGACCGGCTTGACACGCCCACTGCGATGATAGGTTGAGCAGTATCCAGCGAGATGAACTCTTTCGTTTTTAACTTGAGTCAGAAATTTGATTAAATCAGCTTTAAAGGCTCCTCCAACAAAGGCCTCTAATGAGGCATCAAATTCATCGGTAATTGTCAATCGTAACGAGTCCTCACCTAATTTTTTTCTCGAGATAACTTTATGGTAGGGAAAGGCCAAACGAGGACGTGGCGAACCAATCCCAAAGGGCTCAAGGACTGAAAGGGACTTAACGAGCTCAAGCGATACCCCACTCGCGTACATGATCCCATCAAGCTTAATGATGTTATTATCGGTCTGTCGCCACTTTTGTTCTGAAACTCGCGAAGTAACAAACTCAATGAGCTCATAAACATCTTTAAGGTGCACATCAAATTTAACTTCATGAGAATTCCCACCACCCGAAATGACTAATCCTTCATTGATACAACGAGCAATGATAACACCTAAATTGACCCCCAAAATTGAATGCCCATGAGCAACGACAACAGAATTTTGAATACCGAATATGAGAGTTGTTCGATTTGTAAGCCGTGAAATATCTTGTGCAATTTGTTTGAGAATAATGGTTGGACACCCTGTCACTGTTGCCCAAACCAAGGGACTTGTTGTATCCCGTTGCCAAGCGTTGGAAATGCTCTTTTCCAGAAAGTTCTGTTTTAAATCTTTAGTCGTTTGGTAAAGTTCAACGAGTTTCTTGGCAATTCTTTGAGCCTGAAGATTTCCGTTAGCATTCAGGAGTTGTAATCCCAAGTCAAACGGGTCAGCAATTTCACCACTGCATAGACAATGGTTTACAATAGTACTCAGAAGATTACCGTTAACCTTGCGATTTAACGCAAGCTCATCGCATAGTTGATTGATTCCTAGTCGCTTCCTCTGATTGATTTGATCTATGCCCTCGCGAATGAATGCCCGATTTAATCCGACCATCGGCAGGTTTTCAGTCGTTGTACCAATGGATACAAGATCTACATTTTGGGATAGATCATAATCAGGACGATCATTCTCTCTAAATAACTGATTCGTTGCTTCAAGAAAAAGATAGGATAGTCCAGTGATACCGAGATAGGAATATTTTTGGTCAGCATCAAACCGGTTATTATTGACTAAGGCATGTAAATTGGGCAGAAACTCAGTACTTATGGCATTATCAATAGCGATTACATCGGTATCTTTAAGTGATTTATAGTCAAAGTGAAGATTGGTCCCACAACCAACACAAATGATGAGAGAGTGGTTGCGTGCGAGTTTACGAAAATAACACCCTGAAGGGGAATAACCATCCGTTTTATAGTTTATAATACAGAAGCTGAACTTGAGTTGATGGCTGTTTAGGTATTGGGAGTAGAGTGCACATGAAGAAAGTGTCGATGCCGATGGGGAAAATATAAAACTAATGCGCTCTTTCCTTACGATGGCTTCAAATAAACGCCAAGCTGCTTTCTTCATGTCTGGAAGAAGAAAAGGGTCGAACAAATGGTCGCTTAACTTGGGATCAGTGTATAATTCGATTTCTGAGACATGTCCAATCCGGCGAGCAAGTGCACGTGCGACAGTATCGTGAATTGAAAATTGTTGCGAAAATTTGAGTGCCAAGCGGTCCTGATTGGGGGATAAACCTTGCCAGAATTTATTAGTAGAAGAACTTCTTACTCCGATAATCGGAGTGCCAAATGATGAGGTGTGTTTTTGAGCGGCAACCAATGGAATGATCGATTCAACACTTAAGAGGATGGCTATAGGTCATGTGGCGCTTAGATCCCGTTTTAGATCGCAGTAGAATTGTATCGGTTTCAACATAGCCTGAATACCTTCGAATCCCCTTTAGAAGTGAGCCATCGGTGACACCCGTAGCCGAAAAAATCACGTCGGACTGGACAAGGTCATCAAGGCTATAAATTCGTTCCAGATCATGAATATTCATCGTTTTTGCTTTGTTTGTTTCATGATCATTACGAAATACCAACCGACCATAAAGCTGACCACCCATACATTTTAGCGCGGCAGCTGCTAACACACCCTCTGGAGCGCCGCCAATACCCATGTATATGTCAATGCCGGTTCTGTAAGGGTCAGAACAATGCATTATGGCAGCAACATCGCCGTCCACAATCAATCGAATGGATGCACCGGTTTGGCGAATTTCTTCAATTAAATTATCATGGCGGGGTCGTTCAAGAATGCACACGGTTAAGTCTTGAGGCAAACGCCCACTTGCTTTGGCCAATGTCTTAATGATCAGGCTTGGTTCCATATCCAAGTGAACTATCCCAGGCGGATAATTCGGCCCAATTGCCAATTTTTGCATATACAGATCAGGGGCAAGCAAAATAGAATTTTCTGGCCCCATTGCGATGACAGTGAGAGCATTGGGCATATCTTTTGCGGTCAGACTAGTACCTTCTAACGGATCAAGGGCGATGTCAACTTTGGGGCCATTTCCAGAACCGACTTTCTCACCAATAAAAAGCATTGGGGCTTCATCACGCTCGCCTTCACCAATCACAACTGTTCCGTCAATGTCTAATAAGTTTAATTGAGTACGCATGGCATCAACTGCTGCTTTATCCGCTCCCTCTTCATCACCACGACCAATGTGGTTTACACACGACAATGCTGCCGCTTCAGTCACCCGCGCTAAACCAAGTGAAAGCAGGCGATCTTTAAATTGGGTTTGGAGATTCATGTCCCTAGACCCTTAAGAAGAAAACAACTCAACTAGTCCTCCTCAATCCTGATGGCTAAAGGCTTGATAGTTGATACACCCGAGAGTTCGATTTCATTGATAGCCCGATTGATGTGGGTTGGGGTGGTTTTGTGGGTTAGCATTATTACAGGGGCAACTTCGCTGGAGTGACCATATTGACGCATTCTGTTAATTGAGATATTGGCCGACCCTAATGAGCTGGCTATTTTAGCAAGGATACCAGGTTTATCAATGAGCTCAAACCGCAGATAATAGGGGGCTTCCGATGCCGAATTGATGGCGGAGACTTTCTTTTGGGTAGCAACTTTTTGACCGAAAGTTGGGATTCGAATACCACGGGCGAGATCGATAACATCAGACATGACGGCAGAGGCCGTTGGTCCTTCGCCAGCACCAGGTCCTTGGAGATATATTTTGCCGGCAAAATTACCTTCAAGGGCAACGAGGTTAGTGGCACCTTCAATTTGACCCAAAGGGGAGTAGCGCGGAACCAAACAGGGCTGAGTCCTTTGTTCAAGACCATCATCAGTTAATTGAGAGAGACCAAGCAGTTTGATACGATACCCCATATCACTCGCTTGTTCAATGTCTTCAATCGTGATTCGGTCAATTCCCTCAATTTCCATTGAATTGAAATCCACTTGGGTTCCGAAGGCGATAGAACTCAAAAGGGACAACTTATGACCCGCATCAATTCCCCCAACGTCCAAATTGGGATCTGCTTCCAAGTAACCGAGTTTTTTAGCCTCATTAAATACCGATTTATATGAAAGACGTTGGTTTTCCATACGAGTCAGAATGTAATTGCAGGTGCCATTCATCACACCGCAAATGCGATTAAGTTTATTTCCAGCAAGACCTTCTGATAGTGCCTTTATAACAGGAACACCACCCACAACTGCTGCTTCAAAGCGAATACATAGGTTTTGACTCTCGGCAAGTTGGGATAGTTCAAATCCGTGGTGAGCAAGCATCGCTTTATTTGCTGTAATAACATCCTTTCCGGCATTTAGAGCCGCTTTGACCGCCTCAAGAGCGATGCCATCGGTGCCGCCAATTAATTCAATGAACACGTCAATATCATGACTGGTAGCCAGCTTAACGGGATCTTCCTCCCACCGATATGGTTCAAGCGAAACGCTTCGTTCTTTCATTTTATTTTGGGCCGAAACAGCAGAAAGAATGATTGATCTTTCTGATTTCAAAGCAATTGTATCGTTATTGAGCTTTAAAAGTTTGATGAATCCCTGACCGACTGTGCCAAGTCCGGCCAGTCCTATCCGCAAAACTTTATGATTTGTATTTGACAAGTGTTTAACCTCTGGTTGGGGGTGGAGTAAATTCTGATACGGGTTCAAATACTGGATTGGGTGACTGTCCCTCTGTTTGACCTAATTGTGTGTTGATTTCTTTAATGCGATCGGGAATAAAAAAACAGCCTTGGAGAATAAACAATATACAAAATGTTAAAAAAAAGCGGAGCGAAAGTATCTGGAGATACTTATTCGAACCGCAACTAATTTTGCTGAATAGTGGATACAACAAACCAGCAATATTGTGTCGGAAAAAGATTAATGCATCAAGCATAAATTGGATATTTTTGACAAAGTTTGAGAACCTCAGCTCTCACTTCCTTTTCAATTTCCTGATTGTCCTCTGGATTATTCTTGGTTAAGCCGTTGAGAACCATTAAGATCAGTTCACCTGTTTGAACGAAGTCCTTCTCCTTAAACCCTCGAGAAGTACAAAAAGGTGTGCCAAGCCGAATGCCTGAGGTAACCATTGGCTTTTCCGGGTCAAAAGGTATGGCGTTTTTGTTACAGGTTATGTGCGACCGCTCCAAGGCAGCTTCGACAATATTCCCTGTTAATCCTTTGGGACGCAGGTCAACAAGCATAACGTGTGTATCAGTTCCCTTAGTAATAATATTGACTTCGCCTTCAAGCAAAGTGTTTGATAAAGCCTGGGCGTTGCGAACAACTTGTTTGGAATACTCCAAAAATTCTGGCTTTAAAGCTTCCCCGAACGCTAAGGCTTTCGCCGCGATAGTGTGCATGAGAGGGCCACCTTGCAATCCTGGAAATACGGCGGAATTGACTTTCTTGATGAGCGTTGCATCATTGGTAAAAATTGCTCCCCCACGCGGTCCTCTCAGAGTTTTGTGAGTGGTCGTTGTCGCTACATCGGCATAAGGGAAAGGTGAAGGGTGAATTTTAGATGCTACAAGTCCAGCAAAATGAGCCATATCAACTAAAAGATATGCACCAATTTCATCGCAGATTTCACGAAACTTAGAAAAATCAATATTCCGTGGAATGGCGGACCCGCCCGCGATGATTAATTTAGGTTGGTGTTCTTGGGCAAGTTTCTGTACTTGTTCGTAGTCAATCCGATTATCTGACGCCGTGACACCATACTGAATAGCGCTAAACCACTTGCCTGACTGGTTTGGTCGTGCTCCGTGGGTAAGATGTCCGCCCGAGTCTAAACTCATTCCGAGGATAGTGTCCCCTGGTGATAATAAGGCCATGAACACCGCTTGATTAGCTTGGCTACCCGAGTGAGGTTGGATATTGGCAAACTCGCAATCAAATAACTTACACCCTCTTTCTATGGCCAGTTGTTCAGCTTGATCAACAAATTCACAACCTCCATAATATCTTTTGCCGACATACCCTTCGGCATACTTATTGGTCATAACTGAGCCCTGAGCAGCCATCACTGCCGGACTCACCAAATTTTCTGATGCGATCAGTTCAATTTGATATTTTTGTCGTCGTAACTCACCATCAATGGCAGAGGCAATATCAGGATCATACCTTTGAAGGATTTCAAACTGTGTGCTAATAAGGTTCAATGGTCAGTGTTCCTTTTTTAATGAGGCAAATGAGCCAATAGAGAATTTCTAATAATTAATTTGAGGATTATATATTTGACTGGAATAAAATTACCAATGGAATTAGCATTTATCGGTTGTGCTTGACAATGATTACTCAATTACAAAATTAAACAACAGATTCAAATAAATCTGTACTTAGGAAGTGATAGATAGTCAACAGATTACTATACTATATTGATAACATCATAAACTCAATTGAACAATCCCGGTAGGGCTGAAAATAACTAGGTAAACTTGTGAATATACACACCAAAATTTGCTTTATCGCAAGTTCTGACAAACAGGCACAACAGGCATTAAATGGTCATCTCAGGCATTATGAGAATTATCCCTTAGACCAAGCTGAATTTATCGTTGTCCTTGGTGGTGATGGGTTTATGTTGAATACTCTTGTTAAAACAAGGGAATGGAACTTACCGGTCTATGGCATAAATTGCGGGACAGTTGGATTTCTCATGAATGAATATAGTCAAGATGGCTTAGTAGAGCGCTTACAACAATCGCTTGAACAAGTGATTAATCCACTCAAAATGGAAGCAGTGGATAAAGATGGTTGTACCCACACAGAGTTTGCTATCAATGAGGTGGCTGTCTTTAGAACGGGGCCACAGGCAGTAAAACTCAGAATTTTTTGCGATGGAAAAGTGCGCATGGAAGAGCTTGTTTGTGATGGAGCTCTTGTGGCCACTCCAGCGGGGTCAACAGCTTATAATTATTCGGCTCACGGTCCGATATTACCAATTGGTTCAGATGTGTTGGCTCTGACTGCAATGGCTGCATTCAGACCAAGGCGTTGGCGCGGGGCCTTGTTGTCAACATCAGCTCAGGTTGAGTTTGAAGTTCTTGAACCAAGTAAAAGAATGTGTATGGCAGAGGCTGATGGAAGGTCAGTACGTAATGTAATTAAGGTTAAGATTGCAATTGAACATAATATAAAATATCGGTTAAGATTTGATGAAGGGCATGGACTTGAAGAAAGACTAATCAACGAACAATTTTCATAACAACAGCTATGACCCAAATAAGTTTGGTTTTATGCCTGTTTTATTGCGCTCATTGAAATATAGTTTAGTTTCGATTACAAAAATATCTATTGATTTATAAAGATTATTACCGTGGCATTATCAGTTAGAGCACAACTTCTTTGGTGGGGAATTGCAGTTGCAATTTTTCTCTTGGCCATTTCGATTTTCGTTAAGGCTTTACCACCATTTCTTGCTGGGCTTATCCTAGCCTACCTCTTTAATCCTATTGTTGATCGCATGGAAAATTGGGGATTGGGACGCAAGATGGCGACAGCTATCGTCGCTCTCATGATTTTATTGATCGGTTCGGCGATAATTATTGTCATAATTCCTTTATTGAGTCAACAACTTCTAGCCCTTATCAGCGTTTTTCCCGAGAATTTAGAAGTGGTCAGAAATTTCCTTGCTGAATTATTACCGCAATATTTTGGCAGCGACCAGGCATTAGAAGCGTCACTTGCTAAAGCATTGAACCTTCTACAAGGCTATGCAACAACCATTGTAGCGGGGGTTTTTAATTCTCTCAATATTGCTGTGAGTACCGTGACCTTTATAGTCATTACACCTATAGTCATGATTTATCTTCTCGTGGATTTCAATAATTTGACACGAACAATTGATGAGTTGCTGCCGCGTGACCATAAATCTTTGATTAAAGGATTGCTACAAGATGTTGATAGAGTCATGGCAAGTTTCATTAGAGGGCAATTAACTGTTTGCTTGATTCTAGGGACATTCTATGCGCTGGCATTGACCATTGTAGGCCTCCAAGCAGGTCTATTAGTGGGACTCTTAGCGGGCCTGTTATCATTTATTCCCTTTTTTGGTGCCATTACCGGCGGGATTCTTTCTATTGGGATCGCAATTTTTCAATTTTGGGGTGAATTTCAGTATATCCTTATCGTCGCGGCTATTTTTCTTGGTGGACAGGCTGTGGAAGGCAATTATCTTACTCCCAAAGTAGTCGGCAATTCGACCGAGCTCCATCCCGTTTGGATTTTGTTTTCATTATCCGCGTTTGGTCTATTACTTGGTTTTACTGGGATTCTTCTCGCCGTCCCGATTGCCGCTGTCATTGGAGTATTCGTTCGCTTTGGAGTTAAAAAATATAAACAGGGAGGTTTGTATTTAGGTGCAACCAAACATTAGTAACACCAATACCTTAAATTTTGGTTTTGAACCCTCTGTTGAACCTGTTGATTATGTGGTATCAAAGTCAAATCAGGACGTCTGGAGAACTCTATTTGACAAAGGAGATTGGCCACAAAACAGGCTAGTATTATTTGGACCTAAAGGGGCAGGTAAAACCCACTTGATCAATATTTGGGTCAAGGAAAATGAAGGAATCGTATATGATTCCCAAAGTTTTCCTCACGAATTAAACGCCGATATGGAAGGAAATAAATCGATTGCCGTTGATAATTTTGAGTTGCTGATTGGCAATAAATCACAAGAAAGAGTTCTCTTACAGCTTTGCAATTCAATCGCCCAGAGCCAATCCCGATTGTTGTTGACAACGGCCCAAAATCCCAAAACGCTATCCTTCGCATTTCCCGATTTTAAAAGTAGAATAGTAAGCAGTTTGATAAGCTTCATTCCACAACCAGACACAGAGTTACTGACCAAGCTTTATTTCAAGCTCTTTTCTGACAAACGAATCCAGATTGATAAGACAATTGTCAAATTTCTTGTCGAAAATGCTGAGCGGTCATTTGAAGCTGTAGAAAAAATAGTGAATAAATTAGACACGCATTCCCTCATACAACAAAAACAATTAACGCGGAAACTTGCATCTGAGGTCATTGAGTCGTTAAGTTTAAAGTACAATGCCAAATCTGCAAGAAAGAAAGGACACAGAGCAGTGAATAGTCGTGCTGACTTTCTAAATTCAAACTTTCCCGAGCCCGTTGTTTATCCAAACAAAATAAACCAGTCTTCCCAGCGATTTTTTAATCGTGAATTATCGTGGCTCAATTTTAACTGGCGAGTGCTTGAAGAAGCCAAGAATCCCCAAGTTCCGCTCATGGAAAGAATCCGATTTGTATCCATTTCGGCAACTAATTTTGAAGAATTTTATACCGTCCGAGTCGCTGGACTTATGGAATTAGTTGCGCGGGGTGATTTTCCACCGGGCAATGATGGTCGACTTCCATCAGAGCAACTGATTGAAATCGAACGTGAGTCACAAAAACTTCTGTCGGACCAGCTTGAAGTTTGGAACAGTCTGCAGCGAGAGATGGAAACACACAAAATACTGATCCTAAAAAAAGAAAATCTGAACAAAAGGGACCAGGACTACCTTGACCAACAGTTCATCGAAACCGTTTTTCCTGTTTTAACACCCCTTGCAGTTGACCCCGCACATCCGTTTCCATTTATTCCCAATGCAGGATTTACAATTGCTCTCAAATTGGAGCACGAAGAAGATAAACGCAACCTGAGGGCGCTCTTACCGATACCAGTTCAAATTAGTCGCTTTGTCAAATTGCCTAATGGGCCAAAAGATCAAGAGCGGTTTATTCCGTTGGAGGAACTGCTTCTTGAAAAGGTTCATTTTATTTTCCCGGGATACTCAGTTTCAGATCATTGTATATTTCGAGTACTCAGAGATAGCGATTTAGAATTTGAAGAAGAAGCCGAAGACCTCGTACGAGAGTTTGAAACCGCCCTGAAGCGTCGCCGCCGTGGAAAAGTGATTCACGTTTCAATGAATGCAGATTCTGACGGTGATATAAACAAGCTGGTTCTCGCTGAATTAAACTTCGAACCAGAGCGTGTAACCCGTATTAATGGTATGATTGGGTTGGCCGATCTCAGTGAATTAGTCAAAGGTCACCGCCATGATTTGTTGTGGCCCAAATTTACTCCGCGAATTCCTGAACGGGTCAAAGAGCACAATGATGATATTTTTGCTGCTGTTAGAAGTAAAGATATGCTTTTGCATCATCCCTACGAAACCTTTGATATGGTGATCCGTTTCCTTCGACAAGCATCAATCGATCCGAATGTGGTTGCGATTAAGCAGACCTTATATCGTACTTCTTATGAAAGCCCGATTGTTGATGCTCTGTGTGAAGCAGCTGAGAATGGCAAATCGGTCACTGCTTTGGTTGAGTTGAAAGCTCGTTTTGACGAAGCAACGAATATTCGTCAATCGCGGAAGCTTGAAAGGTCGGGAGCACATGTGGTGTATGGCTTTATTAATCTAAAGACACACGCCAAGGTTTCTTCGGTGATTCGACGTGAAGGTAATTCCATGGTTACTTATACTCACTTTGGTACTGGCAATTATCATCCAATCACCGCCAAAATATATACAGATCTGAGTTTTTTTACCTGTGATGCGGCCATCGGTAGAGATGGAACTAAACTCATTAATTTTGTTTCGGGATATGCTGTTCCCGATAAGCTTGAGTGTGTTTCAATCGCACCCTTTAATTTACGAAAAACGTTGCTGAATTGTATCGAGAATGAATCGCGAAATGCCAAAAAGGGTAAACCTGCCGAAATATGGGCCAAGTTGAATTCGCTGATTGACCCCGAAGTTATTGACGCTCTCTACCAAGCAAGCCAGGCGAATGTCAAAATTTCCTTGATTGTGCGAGGTATTTGTGGCCTCAGGCCAGGTATTAAGGGATTATCTGAGAATATACGTGTCAAATCTATCGTCGGTCGTTTTCTTGAGCATTCAAGAATTTTGTGCTTGGGTAATGGCAACTTTATTCCCTCTGGAGAGGCAAGGGTATTTTTATCTTCGGCTGATTGGATGGAACGAAATCTAGACCGAAGAGTCGAAACCTTAGTGGAAATAAATAATCCAACTGTACGGGAACAGATAATGAGTCAAGTCATGGCCGCAAATTTGGCTGATAGTGAGCAATCTTGGGTTTTACACCCCGACGGATCCTATTTACGTGCTAGTCTCAATACAACCGAAGACACCTTCAATTGCCACCAATTCTTTATGGATAATCCATCGCTTTCAGGTCGTGGCTCGGCCGGAGCAAAAGAAGGAATAAGGTTGGTCAATTTTTTAAAGGAATAGCTTGGAGCTTTTGACTTGGATCCCCTAGACCTTAGCCAACCAAGGGACCCTTTGTTTCGTGACCCAATTGTTGAAAGGGTCAAGCGGGTGGCAGTTGTTGATGTTGGATCAAACTCTGTGCGCTTAGTTGTCTTTGACGGTGCCGCACGCTCGCCAGCATACTTTTACAATGAGAAAGTTATGTGTGGTATCGGGGCGTCTTTGACCGCCACCGGGAAATTGGATATCGCTGGAAAAGAAAGAGCAATAGCTGCGATAACCCGTTTTGTATTAATTGCCGAGATGATGAAGGCTTCAAAATTAGTGAGTGTTGGAACAGCGGCTCTCCGAGAGGCAAAAGATGGTCAAGAATTTTGTCAAAAAGTTGCCCAAAAAACAGGACTGAAAATTCAAATTGCGAGTGGCGTCCGAGAAGCCAAATTAGCGGCCAAAGGCGTCCTTTTGGCCTCGCCCGATGCCAAGGGTATCGTTTCTGATATGGGAGGAGTATCCATGGAATTGGCACGGGTGAGTCAGCAAAGAGTAGGTAAATGTGTTTCATCCCGACTAGGCCCATTGATATTAGACAAGTTGAATCTTGATTCGTACCAACTGAAGCGACATATCCGTCAAACAATTGAGAAATTATTTCAAGAGATTAAAGGCAAAAAACAAACTCTTTATCTCGTAGGTGGTTCATGGCGTGCATTGGCGCGATTGAACATGCACAGAACGCGATACCCCCTCAGCGTTTTAAATGAGTATCGGTTAATCCCGAAAGAAATCAATGAAACGTTTGACTGGTTCAAGACCGAGCCTATTGGAACAGTACATCATCAAACCCAGATCTCGTTAGATCGACTTAAGAATATTGACCTCTCATGGCAGGTGCTCCAACAGCTTGCAGAGGTGTTTGAACCGACTGATATTAGAATTTCAACACATGGTATTAGGGAAGGACTTCTTTACGAAAGAATGCCAAAAAAGCTCAGGCAAAGCGACCCCCTCATTGAAGCATGCTTATTTTCGGAGTATAACTCTGCGCGGCTCCCCGGGTATGGGAATTACCTCTTTAATTTTATTCACCCTTTATTTGAGGGCACAACCCAAAAGCAAAAACGATTAATCCATGCCGTATGCTTATTGCATGATGTCACCTGGCGCTCGCATCCAGATTACAGAGCACAAATTTGTTTTGAAAATGCGACACGAGGTAATCTTGGTGGTATCGATCATCCCGATCGAATCTTTATTGCCTTGTCCTTGTATTATCGCTACAAAAACTTTAATTCTTCTGATCCATACAGCACGTTTCTTACTTTACTTAACCGCCAAGATATTCAACTCGCAGAAAAAGTCGGTAAAGCGATTCGCTTCGGTGCTATGCTTATCGTCGTTGCACCGGACAGCCTCGCTCGCCTTAAATTTAAACCGCAAAAAAACTATCTTGTCCTACGCATTCCAAAAGTTCACAAATCAATTATTGGAGAAGTTGCCCAAGCCCGGCTTAAAGCCCTAGCCAAGGTGATGGAATGCGATGCAGAAATAAAAATCGTATAAACCAAATAACACATTATAGGGTGTAAGCTATGAGACTGAGCAGATATTTCCTCCCGGTCATGAAGGAGGTGCCAACTGATACGGAAATTGTCAGCCATCAATTGATGGTTCGAGCGGGGATGATTAAACAGGCAGCTTCGGGAATTTATTCGTGGATGCCACTCGGTCTAAGGGTATTACAGAAAATCCAGAATATAGTTACTGAAGAGCAGGAAAAAGCTGGGCATATTCCCATGTTAATGCCGACGATTCAACCGGCTTCATTATGGCAAGAGTCAGGTCGCTATGACGACTATGGAGAGGAAATGCTTCGCATTCGGGACCGCCATGATCGGGACTTGCTGTATGGACCAACAAATGAGGAGTTAATAACCGATATATTTCGACAGCATATCAAGTCTTATAAAGCGCTGCCAGTCACCCTTTTTCATATCCAATGGAAGTTCCGAGATGAAAGAAGACCGCGTTTTGGGGTTATGCGAGGTCGTGAGTTTTTAATGAAAGATGGCTATAATTTTGATCTGGATTTTGAGACGGCCATTCATTCATATAATCGGCACATGGTGAGTTATCTACGCACTTATAATCGAATGGGATTAAAGGCCATTCCAATGCGTGCCGATACCGGTCCAATCGGTGGTAAATATAGCCACGAGTTTTTGCTTCTTGCTGACACGGGTGAATCAACGGTTTTTTATGACGATGCAATTCTTAAAATGAATTTCGATGATACTAAAATTGACTATGATAATGCTCAAGAATGTCAAAAGATTGTTGACTCATGGACAAATCACTATGCCAGAACTGATGAAACGCATGACCAAGCTGAATTTGACCGCCTCGTACCAAACCATCGACAAGCCCAATCAAAGGCGATTGAGGTCGGTCAAATATTCTACTTTGGGACCAAGTACTCAGATCCAATGAAGGCAACAGTTGTTGATGAAATGGGAAAGCATATCCCGGTTCATATGGGTTCGCATGGAATCGGTGTTTCAAGGCTTGTGGGAGCTATTATCGAAGCCTCCCACGATAGTCGTGGCATCATTTGGCCGATGTCAGTTGCCCCTTTCAAAGTTGGAATTGTCAGTACGTCTTCGGACGATAAAGCGATATGTCAAGAATGCGAAAGACTGTATCAAGAATGTGAAAATGCTGGTTTGGAACCACTATATGATGACCGTAATGAAAGACCAGGAGCAAAGTTTGCAACAATGGAATTAATCGGGATTCCAATTCGAATAACAGTTGGAAGAGGTTTAAAAAAAGGTGTAGTTGAATTAACTGAACGAGCCAATGGTCAGACAACCGAAGTGAGCCAATCTCAAATCCTCAACAAAGTCATTGAAATAGTTAATTCTTGACGTCAACTCTGGAAGACTTTTAAAGAATTGAGAGGATAAAATTCGTCCATTTAGCAGAATAGAATGGTTTATCGCTTGGCGATACCTCAAAGCCAAAAAAGGTGATGGGGGCGTGAGCATCATGACAATTATTTCTTTGATTGGTGTGACGATAGCTGTTTTCGCCATGATTGCGACCCTCTCGGTTCGCACTGGCTTCCGTACAGAGTTCGTTCAAACTGTACTAGGGGCCAATCCTCATTTAACCCTTTATTCGAGTCAATTTATTGATGAGAATTCAGAACGTTCGACTCGTTTAACTGACTATGAGCAGTTGGTTGATGAAATTTCAAAAGTTGAAGGGGTTCAAAGCGTAATCCCTGTTGTTCGAACCCAGGTTCTGGCCTCTTCAGAGATTCGCAATACGGGCATTGAGGTTTTTGGGATAACGATTGAGGATTTAAAGAAGTACCCCTTAGTGAGTAAGCCAGAGTCTTCTGCTGGCAACCTAAATGATTTAGCGAACGGGATTGCTATTGGCTCTGGAGTTGCTCGTGCTCTTGGGGTCGTCGTTGGAGATATGATTAGATTGACTTCCCCCAATGGCGTAAGAACAGCTTTTGGAGTAGCACCGAGGATTAACCAATATAAAGTTGTTTATGTTTTTGAAGTGGGGCGCTATGACATTGATCAAACCCGGGCTTATTTGACTTTTGCCGAAGGCCAGAAGTTTTTTGGCCGGGATGGAGTGGCTGATGAATTAGCAATCTTTACCGATAATCCTGATCAAGTGGAGACCTATCAAAAAACCATTGAAGCCACAGTGGATGAAAATTTATTTACTTGGACATGGAAAGATTCATCGGGAAATTTCCTTAGAGCTCTCCAAATGGAAGACAATTTAATGTTTATTGTTATGTCTATTCTGGTTATGGTTGCATCGTTTAACATCGTTTCTGGACTGGTGATGTTGGTCAAAAACAAATCAAGTGAAATTGGTGTGCTCAGGTCATTAGGGCTTACGCAAGGTGCAATTATGCGAATATTTGTTATCTATGGTGCAATCATTGGGACTACAGGAACTGTCTTGGGAGTCATATTGGGGTGCCTGTTTGCCATTTACATTGATCCTATATTTAATACCGTGAATTATCTTGCAGGCGGTGGCATTTGGGATCCGTCTGTACGTTTTTTATCTACCCTTCCGGCCAAGGTCGTGATGAGCGATGTGATAGCGGTTGTAACCCTTGCGCTCACTTTGTCATATGGAGTAACAATCATTCCCGCAAGACGAGCGTCAAGAATGTATCCTGGAGAGGCAATTCGATATGGATGAGCCTATTCTTAAGTTACAGGAAATTACAAAAACATATAACCCCGATAAATTGAATGAAGTTTGTGTTCTAAAGGGAGTCAGCCTGACCTTAAAAAAGGGAGAAATTGTCGGGTTATTGGCTCCTTCTGGTGCTGGGAAATCAACTCTAATTTTTATTTCAGGATTGATTGAATCGCCTGATGAGGGGGTAATTTCAATTGCGGGTACGCACGTTCATAAAGTTGATGACCAAGTGCGCACAAAAATTCGTCGCCAAGATATTGGAATTGTCTACCAGTTTCATCACCTTCTTCCTGAATTTAGTGCCGTTGAGAACGTTATGGTTCCTCAGTTGGCGAATGGTGTAGTCTGGGAAGAGGCACAGGCCCGAGCACAAGCTTTATTGGCAAGTGTTGCTCTTCACGACCGGTATAACCATAAACCTTCTGAACTTAGTGGGGGTGAACAACAGCGAGTTTCTCTTTGCCGCTCTTTGGCCAATTCTCCTAAACTTCTTCTTGCTGACGAGCCGACAGGAAATCTTGACAGTAAGACATCCCAGCATGTTTTTGAGTTGCTACTTGAGAAAGTCAAAATATTAGGAATGGGGGCTTTAGTCGCTACGCATAACGAGCATTTGTCAAAGCAAATGGACCGTGTTATTTATCTAGAAAATGGTAAGCTTATCAACCGAGAATAAGGAATTCCGGTTGAAGAAGCATGCCAAATATTCACACTTATGATATTAAAATTAGGAAGTATACTTAACGGTAAACCTCAATCGCCTTTGAGTATGGGGTCAGATAGGCTCAAATATGATTTAAGCCAATACATTTCGGGGCGGTAGTAAGTTCTACTTCTCTGAGTTTTACGAAACAAAGGAAATTCAAGAGTAATCTCCTTTTTGATTGCTGGCAAACGGGCTTTAAAAAATTATCACAGCAACTTAATTATTCGCTTAATACACCATGTTTCGGATATGTTCATCTCAGGGTTTCTAAGTTTCCAAATTGACGAAGTATAAGATGGGGCATAACGCCCTCTAATGAGTCACGTCTCCCGATTTGAAGACCAAAAATTATTTGTATGAATAAGTTGAATTCAGTTGCAATTCTTCTTATTGACTTGTTAGTATCAGAAAATAATAATCACATTTTATGAGGAGTATCGTGAATATGAAACTATTTCAACTCAGGGCGAAAGCATCCGAAAAGCAACGATGCTGTAGCTCCATAAAGACATTCACTACCCCCCCCCCCCATTGTTTAAGGACCGTGCTCAATCAATTACGAGCCGCTGTTTCAGTCTGTGGTTAGTTCTATTCTTTCTCATACCATGGAGTGTGATTTTACCAGTCACCGTTTCAGCTCAAAATTCGTGCCCGGGAGGCAGTATAGCATCTTCAGGCCACATTACTTGTGTAGTATCACAAGGAACATCTGGCGACGTAGTAATTGACCAAACAGATAGAGTAATCTCCACCACGGTTTTGAATATTGCTCCCGGGATCAATGTCAGTCGTTTAAGCGAAGGTAATATCAATATTTCACTGACAGGAGGAAGTATTACCACCGAGGGAGTGCTCTCCGCTCACGGGATTCGTGGAAATCATAAGGTCAAAGGTAATAACAGTATTACAGTTTCAGGAGGAAGTATTGCGACCAAGGGAACAAATTCCCATGGGATTTTTGCCTTCCATGAAACCAATGAAAGCGAAGGAAACATTGTTATTAGTGTTTTGGAAGAGGCGACAATCACCACCGGGGGCACCGCGCTCACCGCGCTCGCTAACGGGATTTATGGACGTCATGAGGGCGTAGGTGATATCGGAATTACCGTTTCTGGAGGAAGCATCACCACCGAGAGTAGGGTTTCTATCGGAATTTTGGGGCAACACCGAGGTGCCGGTAATTTAGCTGTTTCTGTATCAGGGGGAAGCATCACCACCAAGGAACTGAATTCTTACGGAATTTATGGACAACATTCAGGCACGGGTAATGTTGGTATTACATTTTCTGGTGGGAAAATCACCGCAGAGGGTATGGTCGCTCACGGGATTTGGAGCCAACATTCAGGCACCGGTGATATCGGTATTACAGTTTCTGGAGGCAGCATCACTACCAAAGGAGAGAGTTCTCATGGGATTAATGCCGTCCATGAAAGCAGTGGCAGCACAGGAAACATTACTATTAGTGTATTAGAGAAGGCGACAATTACCACCGAGTTGGCGGGTGCTCACGGGATTTATGTCCATCATCAAGGAACTCAAGCTACTCAAACGGACACCGACGCCGCGACTCACAAGAAAATAGCCGTTGACCTTTCCGGGGGGAGTATTACAACCAAAGGTGAGGATGCTTACGGGATTTATGTGATCCATGAACATCCGGGAGAAGGTAATGTGAGTATTGCCACACGAGATGGTCACACCATAACGACTGAGGGGGCGAATGCACATGGTATACACATTGAGCATGCTGGTATCGGGTCGAGTGAGATTGTCGTTGCAAATATCACGGCGGAGGGTGTGGGTGCTTATGGTGTTCGATTTGGTCGTTTAAACGATGAGGACGAAATTGAAAGAGTCGTGGCATTTATGGTTGACGATGATGGCACCCGTCAGTTATTGGATGCTGAAGGCTACCGACCACAGATGGTTCGTATTAATGGCACAGTAATGGGTGGTCAAGCGAGCGAGGAAGAGGATGGTACTGACGGTGCGGGTGTATTCATGGCGGGTGGTGGTCAAGTGACGATTGGTCCCGAAGGAGTTCTTGGGGCTGAATCGGGTATTACCATTCATGCGGTTGGCGACAACCGGACTGACCAAGACGATGAAGAACCGCCCCGAAAGCTGTATGTTAATCTTGAATCAATGGATGGTAAACCATGGGAACGCTTGGCGGGTCGCATTGTGAATGAAGATGGTGAAACAATCCTCGCGGTCAATGGCACTGATGTTTTTGATAATGGCCGGATTGATGCTTGGGCTCCGTTTGGGTCACTGCAGGAACTTTCTCTCAATCCTGACGAAGATTTTAGTTCGCTTGACTTCTCCGATGAAGAGGATTGGGTGCGCCGCTATCAAGCTCATGTTGGTGCTTACGAAGCCTTACCAGGAGCCCTTCGCCGCATTGATACCATCGCATGTCATGTCCCCACACAACAGAATTACATCGGTGTGTGTGGAGGACGGGGTCAATATACCCCGGACCAAACCACAACCGGAATGAGCTATGCGTATGACCAGCAGGCTCTCCACAGTCATATCATGAGACCGTTAA
>MPNP01000226.1 GCA_002239085.1 Rhodobacteraceae bacterium bin131
GCGGATCCCTGACCGTGCGACGATGGAGCATAAAACCAAGGCTTGGGTGGATTATCGGAATGAGACAGCCAAGCCGATTAATTGGCAGTTCAAAACCGAGGATGCACGCATCAAGTTGAAATCGCTTTATCCATCAGTTCAATGAAGTTATGATACTAGAATGCGAGATTCAGTTGAGGAATTGATGAAGCTAGAGCAGGTAAATGAAGCTCAGCTCCTTGCTACCCTTTGGCAACTTAGCACATCACTTGATAACTGGAAATAGCTTAAATATAAAAATTTTTCAATAACTAATATTCCATAACGACAATCAAGATAACGCTTCCTCTTTTGGAAGGCCCGAAAAGGTTTAATCCAGACCCATAAAAACGATGTTTAAAGCGTCATCAGAAGCATAGAAAAGACCGTCAAGTTGAGGTTGCAGAGACTAAGCCAATATTAGTTGGAACCGAACTTGTCTGCAGGAAAATCCCTTCGTTACCGTCATTTTTGACATACCAAAAGCCTGTTCACAATCGCTACATCGATTATACGCTTTCGTCTGAATATTACACATATAAATCACTGGCAAAGCGGATTCGTTTTAGCCCGCGTTACGAGTTCATTCGAGGTTGAATTAATAGGAAATATCAGGCGATATTCCTATAACTAGCTCAATTGTCTTGTCCCTTTTAACTATCTTTAATCCGAGTAGTCTAGACCCTCGCTTCAATTCCGGCTAACGGACCCTGAGAATCAGTCCATCAAGTTGATTGACGCTCAATAATTAAGCCCTTTGATGAGTTATGTCTAAGATTAATAAGTCAATGAATAATCTAGGTACGAATGGTAAATCCTTAAAAAATAGTGTATTTCATGGTGGGTACTTAATATACCTAGATCTTAAGTCTGATAGATGCTCAAAAAATCACAGAGAGTTACAATGAAAAACTGGCTTCAACATAGCAGGAATAAGCACATCCGAATGAAGATATTGGGCTTGATAGCTGGTTGCACAATTGGGTTTGCAGCATTTGCCCAAGATTTCAATGTGGGTTTACAGGCTATAACAGACGGTGACTATGATACTGCATTTAGTGAATTTTTTTCTTTGGCCGTGAATGGGGATGCTTTTGCACAGTATTTTCTGGGAGTGCTATATTATCATGGTCAGGGAGTAACGAAGGATTATGGGGAAGCTGCTAGATGGCATAGGATGTCGGCTGAACAAGGGTATGACCTTGCTCAGTATTTTCTGGGATTGCTATATTATCATGGTCAAGGAGTGACGAAGGATTATGGGGAAGCTGCCAGATGGTATCGGATGTCGGCTGAACAAGGGTATGATCTTGCTCAAAACAACCTAGGATTGTTGTATAAAAAAGGTCAGGGAGTAACGAAGGATTATGGGGAAGCTGCTAGATGGTATCGAATGGCGGCTGAGCAAGGTGGGGCATTTGCTCAGTACAACTTGGGAATTTTATATCGAAAAGGTCAGGGTGTACCCCAGAATAATGAAGAGGCCGCTAAATGGTATCGGATGTCGGCTGAGCAAGGAGAGGCATTTGCTCAGAACGACTTGGGAATTTTATACAATCAAGGTCTTGGTGTTACGAAGGATTATGAGGAAGCTGTTAAATGGTATCGGATGTCTGCTGAGCAAGGGGACGCCTATGCTCAGAAAAACTTGGGTACGTTGTATTCAAAAGGTCAGGGCGTCTCCCAGAATTATGGAGAGGCCATGAAATGGTATCGGATGTCGGCTGAGCAAGGAGATGCTCGTGCTCAGTCCAACTTGGGAGGGATGTATGAAGAAGGTCAGGGTGTTCCCCAGAATTATGGAGAGGCCGTGAAATGGTATCAGATGTCAGCAGAACAAGGAGATACCTATGGACAATTCAACTTGGGATTGTCATACTATTATGGTCATGGTGTCTCCCAGAATTATGTCCGTGCCCATGCATGGTTTAACCTTGCGGCTTCACAAGGCGATGATGAAAATTTTGTTAGTATGCGAGATTCAGTTGAGGAATTGATGACACCTGAGCAGGTGGTTGAAGCTCAGCGCCTTGCTACCCTTTGGCATCCTGGTGCATCACTTGATGATTGGAAATAGATTTGGTGTAATAAACATCTTCAATCAGCATTATTCTCTATACCGTCTATCAATTCAACGCTCAGGCTAGTATCTCAAAGCCTTTGAAGTGATGTAATTGATTTGCATTATTCCCTTTATTACTATAGGGCACCTCTATTTAATCCGAAAACCAAGATTAAATAGAGGTGCCCTGAATAGCAAATCTTGTTATTTTAGCAACTCGCCTGAAATTGTTGCTCTGGGTGTTAACTGTGGCAAAACAACATTTAATGGTGAATATGGTGATGGAGATTATCATTATCCAATACCCAGACATAATGTCAAGAAAATACATCCGACACTAAAAGTCATTGGTTTTATTTCAGGAATAGGTTTTACAACATTTCAATCCTAGTGATATGTTTATTGGTCCCTTTTCTAGGGTCGAAAACTACTGGGATTGCTGCGGTTGAGAATGATTTATTTGTTTTGAGTTGTGATATTTACCCGTATGATGTATAAGAGGTTAACAAAGATTTATTGTATGCAATCGAGATAATATGCCAGACAATTTTTTGATTATCCGATTTGAAGATATGGATACTCAAGATAATTTAGTTGAGATTCAGAGTTTGGGACAGTCTTTGATTGGCATTAACAGATTAGTTGGGAATGGGCTACAATTATTTGAAACTGGAAAATTTCTTCAAAGGAGTGAAACATCACCTTTTCTTATCAAGACTAATCCTCCTGAAATTGGTTCGAATGAAATCGCAATCATTTTGGTGGAATCTTCGACTTATCTCCCTTTAATTCATAATTTTATTTTAGCAAAGCAAAGTATAATTATAGGAAATTTATTAAGTGGATTATTACTAAATATGGGAGGACGAGAACAAAATTCTACTAAAAATTTAAATGCTGTTTTTGACCTTTATGAGCGTAATAGGCAAGATAGAATAGGAGAAATAAGGCATGTTGAAAATGCTATTGAAAAATTAAATCCATATGCACGACAAGTTGTTACTCCAATTGGAAAATCCAGCGATAGTATGGTATTAGTATATAATGGAGAACAAACTATTATTGATTTCCCAATTGCTGATTCAATTAGAAGTAAGAAAAGATTAGAGGTACGAAAAACCGACAAAATAGAAACAATAGAAACAACTATTGATGGTATTGTTCTTAGCAAAAAGCAAATCAAAATACCACATCCTAATGAAATGGGAAAATACTTAATGGGAAAAGTTTTTGATCCGGTATTCCTTGATCCTCATAATATTTATACCGAAGCATTATCAAAAAAATTACCAGTTAAGTTGACAACTAAAATTAGAAGATATCAAAATGGTAAAATTAAAGATATTTCTGTTTTTCTTGCTGAACCAATTTAATT
>MPNP01000227.1 GCA_002239085.1 Rhodobacteraceae bacterium bin131
TCCTTTAGAAAAAAAGATGGGTGCCCGCTGTGTGAATATAATATCGGTAGAGAAACCTTGCTTGCCTTGATCAAGGATAGGCTGAAGGCCTTAAAAGAAGTAAAGGAAAAGATTAAAAATCTGACTGATGAAAAAAATTCGCTACAAACAAATATTGTCAATATTAACAACACTTTAGATAGTGCATACACCCTTCTTGTGGAATTAAATCTGGACGAAGTTGATATAAAGAAACTGAAGTCTACTATGAGTTTAATGAAGAGTATAAACGAGGTAATGAACGAAGAAATACTTGCAATAGATGAAAAGAAGCTGACTCTTCAAGAATCAGATGTAATTAGTGTAGAAAGTACAATCCAGATCCTAAAAAAGATTGGTCTATCTAAGGGACAAAAAGAAGCAGGAAAAAAGATAGAGCTTTACAGTGCTATAACTTTGTCCCGTGATACGTTTGAAGAAATCTTAATGTTGGAGAAAGAAAAAGGAGCACTTGAATTACAGAAAGAGACAATGGATACGATACTCACCTTATTTAATGAGGTTCGTAAAAAAGAAATGGAAAAATTTCTCAATGCCATTTCAAGCAAAGTTAATGAATTTTATCTTTATATGAATAGCGATGATAAGGTCGATGAAATCAAGCTAATACCTACTGTAAGCAATGATGGCGACTTAACAGGAATGAGCTTCGAATTTAATTTTCATGGACAACCAGTTTCATCTCCCAAAAAGTATTTAAGTGAATCGTATATTAATTGCTTGGGATTATGTGTTTTTCTGGCTTCTGTTAAGTTATTCAATACGAAAGCGAAATTCTTTATTTTGGATGATGTAATTTCCAGCTTCGATAAAAGACATAGAACCCGTTTTGGAAATCTTCTCCTCGAAAAATTCTCTGATTTTCAGATTATAGCTTTAACACATGAGCACGAGTGGTTTGCATTTATGAGAAATACAGTTAGAGAAAAAAATTGGAAAACGCTATCAACAAAATGGTGTGTTGAAAAAGGCACTTATTTTTCTGATTCCCCAATTACAGATATCAAAGAAAAAATAGAATCAAAAATCAAAAAAGACGAAACTGATGGACTCGGAAATGATATTAGGAAGTTTGCAGAACAGTACTTGAAAAAACTCTGTTACAATTTAGCAATTCCGCTTCCATTTAGATATAATGATAAAAACGAAGATCGGATGTCTGCAGAGTTATTGGATGCATTGGTTGGAAGGGTAAATAAAAAATCAAACATTCTAATGAAAAATGCAGTTGTTAATAAATTAAAGAGCAACAGTTTTTTTACAGCAAAAGCCTCTCATGATACATGCATAAGTGAGAATATCGATGATTTTAAAGTCGTCTTTAAAGACTTAATAGATTTATACAATCTATTTTTTTGCGAAAGCTGCGGTCAATTTGTAAATTACAAATTTGTAAACACTCCTAAGAAAACGATATCTTGTAGGTGCGGAAAAAAAGAACTTGACTGGAAGTAAGTTCTTATCTCATAAATGGATTAATAGATCAATTCTATTTTACATATTTGTCTTTAACGTTTTGATTGATAAATGTATTTAAACCTTTACCACTCTTGGCTAGCGAAATCATCTTCTGAATATTAGAATTTCCAGTTATGGCATTATTATATAAATATACAGGACCATTTCTGAATTCTACCCGGATACAACCCTCCCCAATTTCAAAACTGGTAACACCAGACTTACCACTTAAATCATCGTATTGTTCCATAATTGGTTCCTTGTCTTTAGTAATATTATAAGCAATTCATCAATATAAATTATTTAATCTAAACCCCAATTAAATTCAATACCACCAGGTTGACGACCTAATAAACTATTTAGGGCCATATTTGAAATTCCTCATAATTAAAATCTTTTTTGCTCAGATATTTGGTGGTCTAAACCAATTATTTATCACCTATTGCTATAATTGCTTACCGAAGCGATACTTACATACACCTCCCCCGTCCTAACTGAACTGAAACCTTGCCATGGCTAATTGAATAGGGGTGTGGTCAAGGTCGGTTAAGCGGTCCAAACACAATCAGACCTGAAGCCAGAAAATGTGTTCTAACCCCTCTCCAAATGCCCAAAAACGGTTGCAGCAATTTTCAGAGCAAGCCGGTTGGCATGCAACTCTAGGCGATCGCTCCGGCAAATGAATTTCGCTTGAAACGATTTCATCCGCGTGTGCATCAAAGCTGTTCCGCGCGTCATATGAGGACGGAAATACATAACAATATACTTTACATAAATATTGCTTCCCAACTCGGTCTCTGTTATGAAACGTTGGGGAAGTGGTACCGACGCTTTTTCACGGACGAGATTGATGGTTTGGATAACCATGACAGGAGTGGCAGATCGCAGGCGATTTTCGATGACGGGTTGCCGAAGTCATCAATGCGATCGTAGAGAGCAAGTCTAACGGGACCTCACATTAGTCTTTGCCGGTAATGCCGATATCGGCATTACCGGCAAAAGCTTCAATCGCGAGGGGACATCCTTGGGCGGTACACAGAAGAGCATAGATCACTTGGGGACGGTCGCGCCGATGGTCACGGGAATAGCCATACTGAGCCAAGGGGCAGGCATGTCCTTCAAGATAACTGGAGGAGACATTGAGCATCAGGATATCACCCTTACCGACATGGAGACTGTGAAAGTATTACCAATAGGAATTAATTAAATAGAAAACTTTATTAAAACCGATGAAATAATTCTTTTATTTTAAATTTTTAAGAATACAATACGAGAAGGTTTTTGAAAGTTGCAACTTCCTCAAATACTTTCACAGTCTCCATGGCGCTGGGCCAGTTTCTTTTCGATGCGTTTCTGGCGTGACAGGAGCCAGTCCATGGCTTGATACAGGTCTTCAACCGGGGTATCTTTCAGGTTCAAGAGACCGGCTAGGGTTGTGGTTCCATTGGTGCTGAGTTCTCGTTCCACCCGCAGTTTAGCGCCGGGACGGAGTATTCTGGCAATAAGCATGGCGAGGACCACATTGCGTTCACGGCTTGTGCGATAGAAGATCGTTTGGTCCAGTCCGGTGTGCTGGATGATATTGAGGATGGCACTGACGGCGCCATGATCTTTTTTATTGGTCAGTGTTGGTTTATGCAGTGTGGGGACTTGACCGGTCTTGAGAGCTTGTCGGAGTGCTTCAATGGCATGCTGGGGCAGCCCCGAGAGATTCGCGATAGTTCGTTTTTTTGGTTTGCCGTCGTCCCAATAGGATTGTCGGAGGAGGTGACAGGTTGAGTGTGGGTTATGAGTTGTTTCGATATGCATACTGCCTATGAATAATTGCGTTAGAATTACTGTGAAAGACATATAGTATTGGTTCAATACAA
>MPNP01000228.1 GCA_002239085.1 Rhodobacteraceae bacterium bin131
CAAATCCGTCTTCGCGATACGAAAACTTTCTTCAATCCGCCATAACCCACGATACCGTGCCAACAATTCCATGGCCGGGATGTTCCGGAGATTGGTGATCACCCCATGCAATCCATCCCAACGCGCATCGTCCCGGAGTTTATCTTCATCAAGGACAACACGGGATTTCCCCATGAGCTTGATATACCGCCATCGTCCACCACGCCCCATCATCTCCCGGGGATTGTCCGAGTTCGCCAGTTTCTTCAGCAACTTGTCCACAGCTCGTTGACGGTCGGCAGCATCCTTGCGGGCCCGTGCCGGACTGTAGGATACCACTAAACGGCGCCCCTTATAGCGAAACACACCGATGGAATATTCCGTTCCATGCAGCGACCGATAGCGGTGCGTGTTCAGGATCTGTTCCGTGAGCCGCGTGGGTAAGGAGCGCAGGCGAGCCCCCATGATATAATGGTCGTTATCATTTTCAATGGCCGTGAGATTGGCATCGGTCATCAGACCAGCATCCGCGACATGAACGGCTGTGATATCGGGATGACAGAAGTTCCTGACATCGTCGTATCGACATTGTTAATCCTACATTGAAAAAATTATTTATTGTTCACCAACAGTGAATCACAGCTGATTTACTCAGTCAAGGGGGAAAAGGAATGGTACGAAAAACTATGATAAACTTGACTGTAAGGTTGGGGTCAAGCTATAAAAACTGGCAAAATATTACTCAATAAAGGGTTGAAGTGAATACTTTCAAAGTCTTGAATGTGTGCAAGTCAGTGGTTTGACAGGGAATTGATTCGTTACAAGACGGGATTAATCCCGCACGACAACCAGAATATAATTGAGGTACTCAAGTGACGGAAGTGTTGCTTAGTGGGGACACTTGGATTTCACCATCCCCATATCTATTGGATTTTGTGCACTAAATGTTAAAGATAGGTTAATTCTTATTTATTGTAAAACAGTGTCCAAATTGAAAAAGACACCCAACTTGTATAAAATACAAACAATAAACATGTAGAGTTCATACAATAATGGTTGAATTGCTGATTTGGGATACCAAGAAGTGGAGGTATATGATTCCAATTTGATTGAAATTGATGATACTATTTGAATTGGAGGAATTTGTGAATATTATTGAAATCAAGGATTATGTTGCTTTGGCATTTTATATCGTTGGTATTATTAGTTGTTTATGGGCCTTCAAAGCTGGATTTTGGACACTCCCAACATGGATAAAGAGGGTAGAAAAGGATATTGAATATTTAACAAAAAGCTTCGATGAATTTAAAACTGAAGCTAACAAAAAATTCGACCGCATTTTTGATAGTTTAAACTCAACCAAACCAACTTTAGAAAGTGGCAGTCCATATACTTTAAACAAATTAGGTGAAAAAATCTCTAAAGAGATAGATGCTGGCAATATAGCTGAAAAAATAGTTGGAATGCTGGGTGATAATATGGAAGGCAAGACCCCGTTCGAAATTCAAGAATTATCTATAAATTATGTTCAATCACAATTTGAACCTGATGAAAATGATCTTAAAAAGATACAAGATTCTGCATACAATAACGGTACAGGCATACAACAGGTTAAGGATGTAATTGCCATTAAGTTATGGGACGATTTGTTTAAGAAATTCGGAATCCCAGTACCATCTAAAGAATAACCAAATCAAAAAGGAGGGTCGCTCCCCTCCTATTCCTTTCCCATCAAGGTTTTAGAATAAATGGGTACTTAAGGGCATGTCTATTTGTTCCAAATTAGATTATAAATTAATGGAGATTTGTTGGTCTGGGTAGTGTCAATGTGGGGCTAAGTGTACGATTTGGTCCTGAAAATGAAGGAAAGGGTCTATTTTTACCTATTTGGCAGGGATTATTGAATGAATGAGACCCCAAGGAGAAAAAATTATTCAGAATAATAAAACTTTTTCAATGGCAATAACAGGCGAATCCAGATTTTCGGAATTTATATGGGGTGTCCTTAAGTAATATAGATGATACCAGAGCAGAACCAGTCAGTAGTAACTTGGAAAGTATGAATAATAATAGGTAAATTGAATTGAAAAATGTCGCAATTTGGGATTGGTCCCGCTACCTGAAATGAAATAGGCCAATCTGTCTGCCTAGGAGGACCTAGACAAAGCGTCGGAGCAATCTCAACGTGACAAACGCCTTGGATTGTTCCCCCTCTTATTCTCTGCCAATTTTCTGGCCGACTTTGTCCCTTAACTTTTATGAAACGACTTTGCGACCTATCAGGAACACAAATTTTCTGTGACTCCTGACTTTGACACTTTATCGCTTAAAACACCGATTCTATGGGGTGTCCTCTAAAAACCAGGTACTATATTACCCTCTTTTTGGCTCGCAAAAGTCCCTTCTTTCTCCCCCTACATGACCAGCTTTCAGTTCTCGTCTTGGCACAATTCATGCACCCTGGTTCCGATCCTGATACCCATCGCCTTGTTGATCGCTTTCACCTCCTTCGTGGTGATTGAGGGTATTGCGGTAGCTTGCGACGATTTGGACGGAAGCTTTATTGGTTTTAGGCGATGTTTTCGTTCGGATGTACATAATGGTTAGACTATGAGAAAGGAAATGAATTTTTGTTGTGCTGATTATAAACGATAAATTTAAAAAAGAAAAACTATTTTTATAGAAGGCACTACCACGAAGTGAGCCACATGACAAACTGTATAATGTAGAGCTGCTGGGGATTTAAAAAAATGAAAAAGCGAAAATGGGGGCAAAGTGTCAAACTCAGGAATTAGAGAGCCGTTTGCTTGTTTCCATCAACAATTCTGTGGTTATTAATGATGCTGTGCACTAAGGCAGCCGCCTATTGCCAGATCCAGCGATGACAACCTTGGTACGGGTGAACAAGGGCCGATTGAATGATCTTATCATCTCGACCGCCATGCTGAAGAGCAAAATAGATGACTTTTGATGGCGTCCTTCCAAGTTTGATAGGACTCACTTAGAGGCTAGTGCTTCTAGTGCCTTACGTCGCTTTATAGACGTTTTTCTGAATATTTGTTCCGAAGTCAGATTTTTAGTCTTTACCTTGCTACCTTTTTGGTGTTTTTTATCCTCCGCCTTGGCCGGATCAGTCCCGCTTTTCATTGCGTTTTGCTTTTCCATAATCTACTCCTCCCTCTGACCAGAAAACCTATTATTTGATTTAGGACACCGACAGGATCAATTCAATATTTGACATAAAAGACGACTTGATATAAAGATTGAATATTCATTCGCCGACCAAGATTGGTTGGTATGTTAATCAGGAGGAAAACATGAAACTAAATTTTCTGAAGTATACAATTGCCAGCTGCTTATCATTGGTTTTGGTAAGC
>MPNP01000229.1 GCA_002239085.1 Rhodobacteraceae bacterium bin131
CAACCCGCTGTTGAACTATCTGTCCATATAAACATTCTTCAAGACTGTCCAATTCATGAAAAATTGGCAAAAAGGCATCCAGATTTTGATCATCAATTTTCTCCAAGGCCGCAAGACTTTGGGTTGAGCTATAAAACTCAAATGCAAATACGGAGTGCTTAAGTAATTGTTTTCGTTCTTCCGGAGAGTTGGTCTTCAACCGATAGATACGTCCCAACCAAGATTTTGCGTTCTTTTGCGTCTCCTTTGGCAATTGATCAATCCAATTGGACAGTTCAGGTATTTCAAGAGCCTTTGTAGTTCCCTGTTCAGAACGCAAGAAGTTCCATTTTTTTTGAATATGCTTGAGTTCGTTCTGGATAATTTTTTTAAGATCAATATACCTCTGGTCATCTTCTACAAGTTGTTGGCGGTTGGTGGTTGCAGCATCAACTTCCTCATCCCTATCAAAGCAATCTACCCGTAATTCTCCAATCAAATAAGTTGCATACACCCCATATTCGCTGAAATCGCCTAAAATGTCTTCCTGGGCCATCTTACCCCGAACAAAGATGGCTATACGGTTAAGATTCTCACCATCATCCCGCACCTGTCTGGATTCTGTGACTGTCCCAAGCCAACCAGTCATCACCCCACCATTAATTTGGGTTTCTGGTCTTCTTTCACTATCAACACAATTTGGACATAATTCTTCAATCTCTGATTGGTCCCCATAGGTCCAGAGAAACTGCAACTTCTGGTAGTAATCTCGGTCCTCAGGAGTGATTTTTATTTCATTCACGTAAACCTCAAATTGGTACTTGTCACCAATTATTGAAAAACGACGGGAGATTCTTGTACGAAGGGCCTTGCTGGTACCAATCGTTTGTCGTCGTTTCAAATCCTTCAGAACAATTTTTGTTCCACAAGTTAAATTTATTTCATCATTAGATAACTCTTCTGGTTTATATGTGCCTGTGCTTCCATTCTCAATAGCATCTCTAATGACCTTGCGGTTCATTCGAAAACCACTCTTCTCCCCGTCCTTGATTGTATAAACTTCAACAATTCCTGCAATTGAAAACAATGATAGTTTGCCAATGCCTTTTCGTCCCATTGGTGCTCGGTTCAGCCTCAGTGTTTTCCCCTTTTGTTCTTTGCGTCGCTTATATCCCACCCTCAGAAACCGATTGTTGATGTCTGCACGGGTCATACCGGTACCGTCATCCTGAATTGTTATGGTATCATTATTCTTATCAAAGGTTATGTTCACCTTTTCCGCCTCAGCATCCCATGCATTAGCAACAACTTCAGAGAGAACTGATGGTATGTTACTGTAAAGATTAATGCCCAGATGTTCAAGTACATTCAGGCTGAGTGTCATTTCAAATGGTTGTGGGTCAGTCATGAAAAATTCATATCCTTTGATGTATTTTTTTGGTGGTCAACTATATGCCAAAAGATGTTGACTAATTGAACTGCCAATTTTTTGTGCTAGGGTCACCGGCACAGCATTACCGATCATTATGGCAATTCGCGAAATATTTACCTTTTCACCTGCCTTGACAAACTGGTAGCCCATAGGAAAACCCTGTAACAAAACTCCTTCACGCAAAGACAGGGCTCTGTCTTGTTCAGGGTGACCAAAACGGCCATTGCCAAAACATACAAACTCTGATGTAATGGTTGGTGAGAGCTTATTCAAGACCATTCGGCCATAAACTGAGGAATAACTTTTTCCACTTGGCTTACGGTGATAATCCGTTAAAAGATTTTCTGGCCAATCACGCCAGGTTCAACTAGCCCATCTTTAACATGAAGTGTTCAAAAGCCAATTGAAACTGGGGTGTAAAAATCCAAGGGGCACTACGAAGTTGCACTTCCGGCACTTGAGTACCTCAATAATGTTCTGAATGTCGTGCGGGTTTTATCCCGCCTTGTAGCGTATCAATGCCCAGTCAAACGACTGACTTTCGGACATTCCTCGGCGGGAGTGATAGTCCCATGTCCTGATCGATCTTGGTTTGGATTTCATCCGGTGTCGCGGTCTTGCGAATATGGATGGTCATGTTATCCGGGCCGTCAAAACTGGTCGGTGTCAGCGGCAAGGTCTTTTGTTTGACCTTTGAACCATGTCGTTGGTTCTCGACCAATCGATGGGTGATCCGATGTGAACCGTCTTTGGTGGTTCCTATTGTGGTCGCTTGAATAAACATGTGGGAGATTGAGTGTGGGCATGGAGTGGTTTCAACCTCTAAAATGAGGCGCGTGGCACTACTTGGGAGAAATCAGCGGAATCGCAAAAACGTAACTGTTGGTCAAATAACAATATTTGTAAAATGGGGGTATGAAAAAAAGCCGAAATTAACCTTAATTTTCTTTATTTTGGGGGAAAAATGTTAAAGATGGGCTAGGTTTTGAAGCTTGTATTCGTTTTAAATTCATTTTGCCAATGCTCCTTGTTTGAAGCAAAGAGTCATACTGGAACACTTCACCTGTTTTTGCCATTGAAAAAAGATTATTCTGAATAATTTTATCCTTCTTGGGTTCTCATTCATTCAATAATCCTTGCCAAATTGGTAATAATAGGCACTTTTCCTTCATTTTCAGGACCAAATCGTACGCTTAGCCCAGGGGTATCGCATTTAAAATTTTACAATGGTTTTGCTTGCTGACGCACTCTATATTGTCAACATTGTTAGCCAGTAAAGGAAAGAACAATCCTTTCATCTCCTTCTGGAAATAATCGGCGAGGGTCAATGACGTGAAATGTGACCGAATGGTATTTCAAATGCGATAGCCTTGCCTTGTTCTGCCTCGTCAATTGTATTGTTTTGATTGAATAGGAGAAAATGCAGGTGGAAACAACTGAAACAGTTTAAATGCGATAGCCCTGCGCTTAGCCCCACATTGTCACTACTCAGAACAACAAATCTCTATTAAGGTATTATCTAATTTGGAATAAATAGACATGCCCATAATACTTAAACTTGACTTTGAGACCAAAAATCCCATAATTATTGCCTAAAACCCCCTTTTAGTATTGCTTCTGACACTACCCACCCTCTTTTTTCAAACAACAATCCTAGTGCATTGATTCAATCTTATGGCACCCTCTTTTCCATGATTCTACCAGTTCTTTCGAGTCCCTGGTCCACCGGAACGGTTTGGCACTCTTTGCATTGTGATGATCAATATAGGTTTCAATCGCCTTGACACACTCCTCCAGTGAATTGAAGATTGAATGCTTCAGCCGCTGCCGGGTGAGTTTTGAGAAAAAGCCCTCCACAGCATTGGTCCATGAGGCCGAAGTCGGGGTGA
>MPNP01000230.1 GCA_002239085.1 Rhodobacteraceae bacterium bin131
AATACTCACTCTAGTTGACAATGTCCGGGTCCCGGTTATCAATTTCCACTATTATGCCGATATCGGCATAAAAGTGGAAAACTTAGCTCGACGCTGAAACGTATTGTTCGGTAAAGGAATCTGAGAACATGAAAATACGGACATTTGCTAATAATCAGGTATTTTCTGGCGAACATTATTTAGAAAGATACCTCCATATTGTCAACGAAAAACTAGAAAAAATAATTAAGGGGTATTTATATTACCTGAGTAGTTACAGCATGATAAATAATTCGCTGGTGATTACGGTCGCGCAACCGCTGTATTTTACACCGACCAAACAGTAGTTCATTTCATGATAAGAGTTATGAAACTGAAGCCCGTCGGAAATACCTCTGTCCTGACCTGCAGAGCCTGTGAATTTCTTCTTAATCCAGTGATTGATTTGTACACCGAATGCGAAGGCCTGAAGCAGATTGATGTCATTTTTGCTAATCCACAGAACTCAATCAAGAATTTGAAAGGAAACAAAATTTAGTGCTAGAGCTTTCATTCAAAATGAATTCAATGTGCATCCTAAGTGTTGTGTTGACTACTCATCTTTTCAGAATATCATCAAAAACCTGAATCCCGAAACCGGTATGACCGCTATGCTTTGGACTCATGATGTTGCCCCCTAAGATTCGTATGAAGACAAAGATATCATGATGATTAGGGGCAAATTGGTCAAGGCTGTCATCAGTCTGGTACCTAACCAGATTTTCAACACTTGAATGGAATATCAAGCATTGTTTCCTTGCTCATGAACAAGCCTAATGAAAGAAAGAGTATAATACTGCTACTATACAGCGTTAAAGAAGTGACCAAGAAAATAACATTCAGCATCACGAGCGACAAAAAATTTGATGATCAGATGTCAGACTTCTTTAAGCCAAATAACCTTGAAGAAATCGTTTGCTCAGCGGATATTGAAGAAAAATTCACCATCGCTAATTTCACTGAATGTTCACTACGGTACAATTGGTGATGATAAGAGTTTGGAATCAACTATCGAAGATTAGCATGTTGCCCGAGTTGAACTCAAAAAACAATTCAAGAAGAACATTGTAACATTGGTTGAAATAGGAATAGTGTTATGAGTATGAGACAACAAGCAGAAACATACCTGAAAATAGCGTTAAATAATCCAGCTGCATCTTTTCGTAATGGCCAATGGGAAAGCATTGAAGAGCTTTTAAAGCGAAACCGAGTTCTCGTCGTTCAGCGAACTGGCTGGGGGAAAAGCATGGTCTATTTCCTCGCCACAAAACTAATGCGTGATCAGGGTGCTGGTCCGACGCTTTTGATCTCTCCCCTGCTGTCACTCATGCGGAATCAGCTTGAGGCCGCAAAAAGAATTGGCATAATAGGCCGTACCATCAATAGTACCAACAATGAAGAATGGGCAAAGATACAGTGCGAGTTGGAGTCGAATGTGGTGGACGTCCTTTTAATCTCACCAGAACGACTTGCAAATGCCAATTTCCGTAAGGATGTACTGGCCAACATGGCCAACAATTTAGGGATGCTTGTTGTTGATGAAGCCCATTGTATTTCTGACTGGGGGCATGATTTTCGACCTGATTATCGTCGGATTATTCGCGTTCTGCAGGCTATTCCATCCAACGTACCTGTTGTAGCAACAACGGCTACTGCAAATAACAGGGTTGTAAACGATGTTAAATCGCAGCTTGGTCAGAATATTATTCTCCATAGAGGTTCGTTGGTTCGCAAGAGTCTAAAACTCCAAAATATAAATATGCCTAACCCTGCAAACCGTTTAGCATGGCTGGCAAAGATTATTCCAACTCTTCCCGGAAGCGGAATAATTTATACGCTCACACAGCGAGATTCTGAGCAGGTAGCAGAATGGCTCCGGATCAACAAAATTGATGCCAAGGCCTATCATGCGGGCCTATCCGACCGCGATGATAGATCAGTCAAAGTAAAGTTAGAACACCAGCTTCAGAACAATGAAATTAAAGTACTGGTCGCGACTGTTGCCCTAGGAATGGGATTTGATAAGCCTGACTTGGGCTTTGTCATTCATTATCAGCGTCCAGGGTCAGTGGTTCATTATTACCAACAAGTTGGTCGAGCTGGACGCGCTGTTGATGAAGCTTTTGGTGTTTTGCTCTGTGGTGAAGAGGATGACCATATTACCGATTACTTTATAAGGAATGCTTTCCCACCCCAGTCGCACATTAACGAAATTCTCAGTGTGCTTGATAAATCCCACGATGGACTTTCCATCCAAGAAATGCAGAGTGTTTTAAATCTGCGAAAGAATCAGATTGATAAAACCTTAAAATATCTAACCGTCGAATCTCCATCACCAATAACAAAGATCGACACAAAATGGCAGGTTACAGCAACCGCCGCTTCTTATAAAGTCAATCAGGAATACGTCAATGACATCATCAAGATTCGACGGGCAGAGCAACAGCAAATGCGAGATTACATGGAACATAATGGTTGTCTTATGGCCTTTTTACAGGATGCTCTGGACGACCCTTCTCCTTCAAATTGTGGACAATGCCGAAACTGCAACCCTAGGCTGCTGTTAGATGAATCTTATGCCAGCGATTTGGTCTACCGCGCCCAAGTGTTTCTTCGGAGAAGTTATCAGACAATAAAACCTAGAAAGTTGTGGCCAGTTACAAATATGTTTACGCAATCCCCATTGAATGGATATCGAATTCCACATGAACAACTCGCTGAGGGAGGCCGTGCATTGTGTCGTTGGCGCGATGCCGGTTGGGGAAAACTTGTGGCACATGGAAAATTCCACTCTAATCAATATTCCGACAAATTGGTAGAGGCCTGTGTAAAGATGCTGCATGAATGGTCACCAGATCCTGCACCACAATGGGTAACCTGCATTCCATCACTAAATTCCCCAGAGCTAGTACCCGATTTTGCAGCAAGGTTGGCGAAAGAACTTAATTTAACCTTTGTTCCGTGCATTGAAAAGACTCGCGCAAATAAGCAGCAGAAATTTATGGAAAACAGTTTTCAGCAGGTCAAAAACTTGGATGGTGTATTCAATATAAAATTGGAACATAAAGACTATCTGCCATGCCTGTTAGTTGATGACATGATCGATTCTGGATGGACTCTCACCGTGGCATCAGCGTTATTACGCAAATTGGGGTGTGCTAAAGTGTATCCAATGGCACTAGCCTTAGTCACGCAAAGGATATACTGATGATGAACGATAATTTAACAGAAGATACAAAAGCGATTAT
>MPNP01000231.1 GCA_002239085.1 Rhodobacteraceae bacterium bin131
TTTGAGGTTCTCCACCCAACAAAGCACGGGAATTGGTTTAACATGGCCGTAATTGCAACCAATATCCTTACTTGCCAATGTCTTGCACGGTGTATCCCTGACCGTACAACGATAGTGCGTGAAACCATTGGACTGATTATTGGAATGAGACAGCCAAGCCGATTGATTGGCAGTTAAATCCGAGGAAGCACGCATCAAGTTGAAATTGTTTTATCTAATAGATTAATTTTTTTCATTCTTACTATTGACAAAACTGTCGATGTTTATTAAATCGTAATACTTACGACCGTCCTAATAATTGGGATGGTATTAAATCTTATTACTATAAGGAAAATTCGATGGAATATTCTAATGAACAACTACTCAACTATGTCAACAGAATTAAACTCTCACAACAGCAGAAATCTTCTTTTGTCAAGCAAATTGATAATTTGAAGGAAACGGCGACCAAAGCTATCAATAAAATGGATAATACTAAAGTCACTAATGTGAAAAGAGCAGGGTCGTGGAAAAAGGGCACAGCCCTGGCCCCAAATGAATTTCAATCTATTGATATTGACATGGTTTTCTTCTTGGATGTTGATGATAACTTATCCTTTGATGCCCAGGAACTTCGAGATGACATTATTGAAGTCTTATGTAAGGCTTATCCAAATAAACACAAGTCAGACTTTAATAGCGGCCAGAAAACTATCGGGATCGTTTTCCGAAGTAGCGGTCTTGAAGTAGACATTGTTCCTTTTATCCCAGAAAGGGGAAATACGACATATGGTAGGCAGCCGAGAAAAAAACTTAATTCTGGTGAGTTTAAAACGAGTGTCGATAAACAATTGGAATTTATCAGAAAAATAAAAATCAAATACCCAAATTTTACGCATGTAGTCCGTATCTTGAAAAGCTGGAAGAATTATAAAGAACTCAAATTATCCTCTTTTTCCATAGAACTTGTGGTTGCATACCTAATTTCAAACAACAGGATATCTGGTTCCTCAATTAACCAAGCCATCATAAAATTCTTCGAGTTTCTGGGTAACGATACTCCCGTAGAAGTTTATTTCGCTGATGCAAATGGAAAAAAATCTAGTACAACCCCTTGGATAGCTGATCCTACTAACAACGAGAATAACACAATACAAATGGCAAATTATGAATGGAAAGAGGTTGGAGAAGTGGCTGAAAATAGTTTTGAAACTATTTCTTATGCCCTAATCGTACAAGAAAAGTACATAACCCTAGACTTATGGAGAGAAGTATTTGGACCAAGTTTTAATGTAGAGGAGCAAAACTGATGATTACTGTCACACAAACCTATACACAAATAGACATCCGCAAAGTAAACGAAAAATTTTTGACTGATTTGGTGATGCTTGCGTATAGAACTCAAGCCATGGAAATTAAACGTGCTAAGGAAATTGGCAAAGATGTATTTCAGATGACTTTAGCAGAGTGTTTGGAACGCATTGATATTCAACTGCGTGATCCTAGGGGATCTTTGGTAAGAGCCCACAAATATACTGTTCAAAGAGGCATATTGCGTAGCACCGAGCGACCAGGAGATAATGCATGGCCGTGTTTACCGAACGGCAGTCTCGAATGTATTGTCACCTACTCAGATCTTCAGAAATCAAATAAACTTAAAGAATCTGGTAATTTAATATTAAATTGGGAGCCCTCATCACTGTCAACCGATTATACTGGGATGCAAAATGTTAGTTCTAGATATTATTCAAGCCAGAACTATGGCCTGCACAGAGAAACATTTACAATAAAATAGGATGAGAAGATGCAACAAAATACATTTGATGCTCAGCTACAACTCCCATCTCGAGAGTTAGAAAATATCGCATCAACACTCATTGGTTTTGAACAGCATTATGAAATATTGAAAAAACATTTGATGCTTGTACTCATGTCTGACCAAATTGAAAATTGGAGTAAAAAGTACCATCAACAGATATTACCCTTATGTGAAGTTATCAAACAAAGATACCCACTATTTCTATTTAGTGGTGATGTTGGAACTGGAAAAACTGTCACCGCTGAGTGTGTTGCAAATCGGCTTACTTCTGACATGGAAAGAGAAGGATATTTACTAAAAATGAGCACTCGCGTTAGAGGAAGTGGACTGCACGGGGAAATGAGTCAACTTATCCAAGATGCGTTTGAAAATCTGAAAACCCAAGCGGGGAAAAAACGTTTATCTTTTTTATTGATTGACGAGGCAGATTCCATTGCCTCGCTTAGGTCAACAGAACAAATGCACCAAGAAGAAAAAGCAGCAGTAAATACATTGATACAAAAAATCGATAACATACGACGAAGTGGTGGCAGAGCAGTAGTATTTCTTTGCACAAATCGTGCAAATGTTATAGATCAGGCTATAGTCAGGAGAGCTGCCAAACACATCGAATTTACACGTCCAACTAAAAAACAGTGTTTAGAATTGCTGAAACATGACCTCAAAGGAATCAATGTGACCAATGAAGAAATTGATGAATTAGCTGAAATTACAACCTCTGGTGGACATTATGGCGATATCGGTTATTCCTACTCAGACTTTCGCTTACGTTATTTTCCAGAAGCACTTGCCCGGGCCTTTCCAGACCAGGGTTTGACTTTTGATATTCTTAAGAGAACAGCATTGGAGACAAAACCAAGCCCAAGGGTATCTTAATATGCAGAAAACTAATGAAATGCCAGAAGTGATACATTTAAAAAACTTAAGACGGAAGGCTGAAATTTGTAGATTTTCTCACTCGGAATTAAGTGATAATTATAAAACTTTTCGAAATTGGAATTCATTTGCTATCACTTTATTCTCTTTGTTATCAGCCGTGTTATTGGGATTGTATTTTCGAGAGATTTTGTTAGATGAATGGGTATTGATAATAATCTATCTAATACCCTTTTTTGTTACTCTTTTACAGACTCTAGACAAAACAGTATTTCACTGGTCAAAAAGGCAATCTCGTCATCAATCAGCAGTTGAAATTTGGGGAGGGTGGATAAGGGAAGCATCTTATATTGAAAAATTTATTCCTAAATTTTCTGAAGATGAGGTTAATGAAAAGACACAAAATTTACAAGAAAAGTATATAAGTTGCATGAGCAATACTGAGCAAATACCTAACAAGAAATTCCTCAAATATAAAGAGAAATTCTACCAACAAGTATCTGAATCCAAAAAACTTGATCAGAAGTATCAGCCCGTATCAGAAGAAAAAAAATGAATGAAAGATTTAATCATTTACATGCTTCACA
>MPNP01000232.1 GCA_002239085.1 Rhodobacteraceae bacterium bin131
TTCTATTTAATTAATTCCTATTGGTAATACTTTCACAATCTCTTTTGAGGCAAGGGTTCAAGTTGGTTATGGTCGTTGTGCCCTCATTCAGATAACGGTCATAGCGAGCTTTCATCGCCGCAATGTCCTCGGCCGTTAGCAAACTTCCCCACTTCACAGCGGCCAAGGCTCTGCCACATTGTGAACACGATGTCGGGCGATGACCTAGGAAATGGTCAACTGTGTTTGACCGACTTACAGTCTGTCCCTTATGACCCGTGACCACCTGACGGGCGGGTACTTTTGGTCGGCTTGACCCGAGCCTGGGGTTTGGCCAAATCATCGCTGGACGGGGGTTGCTACAGTTGCGATTAGTAATGCCGATTTGACCATTAGACTGGTCTTTTTGAGACGATGCTCATATTCCGCCAAGCGAACCTTTAACAAAACATTCTCGGCTAATAACTCGTCGTGCTCGGCTACTCCAAGGTTGAACTTTTCCGTAAGCTCAATAACCACAGTTCCTTTAACGTGGAAACTTCGGACAGCAAAGCTGCGTTGGAGAGACGTGTCAAAAATTACTATAAATTATACTGCTCGATATCTATTTGCCGATTGGTAACAGTTGTTAGAAAGATACTGTTCATTTGGCAATTGGAATCCAGACAAAAAATAATCAATGGGTATTGAGAATAACTGAGTCGTTATTTTCTATTAAAATTGTGTTTTCGGTGGATTTCTTTATCTAGAATAAAGCCGGCACTGGAACGTCTTTCTGGGCGGTTTACACTAGCAACCATCTAGGAATGTCTTGCTGCTATGCTATTATCAGTTTGGTTTTACACCCTAGTTACTATATGTTATAAAGTGTCCGTTTGTATACCAGCATTAGACAAGGATAATATGATGTCCGATAATACCCCTCTCGTCATTGAGTCTGGGTGTGAACCATTCCTAGCTGACGAGTTGAAAGATTTTCTGGTTTCCGATGATCGGTCGCTCAATCCATTCTTCACCGGCCGAGAGGATCTTCGAGCTGAAATCAATTACTTAAGTGGGGTTATAAGTAAGGAACAATTGTCAAAACTCCATCGAGACCCGGCTGATGGCTCAACTGTTATTATCCAAGGACCTCCCGGAATTGGCAAGACTTCTTTGCTGGCAAAAATTAGGCAGGAATGTATTGCTAAGCTCAACCGGAACGAGGGTAAAACAAAGACCATCCCAGTAATGATCAAGAATTCTGCCAATCTGTCCTATGAAAATGTTGGTAGGAACTTTCAGAAAGCAATTGAGGATATTCAACCACTTCTGAATGATGGAAAGATCAAGGATAAAATCACTGGTACACTGAATTCCGTCTCTTCCGTTTCCGTCTTTGGCTTAGGGGTTGGGTTTCACCAACGTTCAACTGTAGAAGACAGGCTGGATCCTGGAGAATATACGATTCTCCTATTGATAGATGAGATACAGGCAGTACCAAGGGGCCCTGACACTGATGCAGGCAAGCTGCTGACGTGGCTGCACACCGGAAATGATGGTCATCCTATTTTACCAATCCTAGCAGGAATGCCAAACAGTGTTACTGCATTGGCTGAATGCGGTATCTACCGGCTCAAGGTTGATGCGGTCAAAAACCTTAAACCCTTGACCGATGATGAAGTTAAGACTTCCTTTGTTAAGTTCATTGAAAAGTTCAATATCACCACCGAACCGGCTTTGACCAATACCTGGGCCAATGGTATCGTCAGACTAGTTGATGGTTGGCCCAAGCATTTGCACAACACCATGAAGGCACTTGGTACAGAAATATTGGCGGTTGATGGTGATCTCAGACGAGTTGATCCGACAAGGGTCAGGCACCAAGCAATGGAATACCGCCTAGCCTATTATGAAACCGGCTTCCTAACCTTTACTGTCAAACCCAGCATTATCGGCGAGGTCATGGCCGGATTGGGTACTGGTGCCAGCAAGGAAAAAATCATGGACCTGATCAGCCAAGTCAAGAGTCGCCACAAGCTTGATCAGATGGCTTCACTGGGTTTTGAGGAGTTGTTGCGCAAAGGCTTTATCAGTCCGTATGGTCCACCGGTCCGTCTTCGTTATCACTGCCCGATACCTTCAATGCAATCCTATGCAGTTGCCAAAACCGGCTCTGAGTTGCACGGGGCGGCCTATGCTGGTAGCGAGGAGGTGGTTCGACACTGTCTAACCGATGGTGAAGACATAAATGGGAGTGATGATTGGGGGCGAACTCCCTTGCATTTGGCAGTGAGTGGCGACTGGCCGAAGGTCGTACAGCTGTTGCTTGTGGCAGGAGCTGACCCAAGTATCCAAGATAAATATGACCATACACCAATTGACCTGGCTCGCCCGGACAGTTCGGTTGCCACCCAACTGACCAACCTAGCTTGAATCAATTCCCGTAGTAGTTGAAGAAGCCCGATGTCGTACAAGTTCTGCACTAGCCTTGGCTGTAAAGTTACTGTAATAGTATTAGTTTTCTGAAATTTTGTGAAGATATCTATAGTCTCCAAACCAAGGATGGATTATGACCAAAATTCTGAGTCCAAACAGGTTTGAATGTTACTAATAATCCTGACCTTCACTTAGGTATCCAAAAGGTGTCTGTACACACTGATTGACGATTTATTCTTTTCTCTAAATTCCAATATCAAAGCGGTCATTCGGGCACTGAATTCGGAACTAGGGCTGCGTCCGATTGATCATATTAATGAGAACCGAGCTGAGGATCATCTGTTTCTCAATGTTCTTTCTGGTCAAGCAGTTCAGCCCATCTTTAACATTTAGTGCGCAAAAGCCAATTGAAATGGGAATGGTAACTACTCAGGTAGTATCAGTGACAGATGAGTGTAGCCGCATCGGCTGAACAAGGAATCTTGTGAAGGACTGGTGTTTCAAGTCTCAGGAGCGGGTGCCGCGCCAGCAAACCTATCAACTTTTCACACTTAACTCAATGATGTTTTTATGCCATTTACTGTTTCATGTTTATTGGTCCTTCTCAACTTTCATCTTCCACAGCCTGCTGGTTGAAAGTGCGATTGATGCCCTGTCGGTGTGTGCACTCAGAGAAGCGACACCCTTCCAATATATCATCTCCACCGCCGGGGTGACCCCAACGCTTCCCCTGTGGATACGCGAGCTGGTCCCCCCGCCATCCATCTGGTGTGGCTATGATGCCGATGGAGCCGGTGACCAAGCGGCCCGGCACCTGATCGCATCCCATCCCGCCATCCGGCGCCTCAGACCCCGCGACGCCA
>MPNP01000233.1 GCA_002239085.1 Rhodobacteraceae bacterium bin131
CCAATGAATTTTTTATACTCACATTCACAACCACAGGAAATATCCTCTCGGGTCGGTTTGGATCTGCGGTCAATCAAAATGACTGAGCGTCTTCTCGGGAAACTTCGTAGCCACTCGGAATTCAATTGTTTTCCCCAGAATAGTACAAACCTCCTTGTTCAATTAGGATTAATGTCTTTGGTCATTAAACAGGGGACTGTGAAAGACTATAGAGGTTCTTTAAATGTGCTGTTAAGCAAGACCCTATCGGCAAGAGATCAATTGAATTCAATAGGCGTTTATGTTTCATTCGCAGACACTCTTCCAGAATCGTTTGATGGATATCCTTGGTTTTATAGCCTTGATTGGAAGGATGTTGAAAAACTCTATGAATCAATCGTGGCTCATACTTACACGAAATTAGCGACTCTGGGAAATCTTTGGCGTCCATTAATTATCCAGCTCTCCTTGCAGCACCATCCTAATTTTAGTGATGATGAGATCATGTTTGCGGCGACAGCTATTTCGCCAATGGCACTCACCAGAAATCGATTACGCTCACCTAAGAATAATTGGGTCGACATTAATTGGAATACGCTTCAATCACTGCTTGCAACATTCAGCCTAGGAACACCCGCTGAGGGTTTTGTTTCGATGTCAACTCACAAAAAGAATTTACCAGGAATTGCGCGGTTGATTACCCAAGCCATTTGGCTCACTGGAATGAGGCCTATTGAGACCATTAACTGTACAGTTATTGACCGCCGTAACAATAAAGCGTTCATTGAAAGTTACGGTATACTTGATCAATCCTTCAAACTTACCAATCGGTCAGGTGATGGAGGCAAACTCATTGATAATGGACTGCATAACTTTATCAAAAAAGGGGCCACATTTGATTATACACTTGACCAGCGGAAATACCTCACCTTAAAAATCTATTCGGCTAAAACAACAAACTCATCATCCAAAATCAATAAGCATCGATTGATGCGCCTTGACCGGATTAATCACAACCACCTACAAATCCTCTTGTTAACAAGTTGTCTTCGATGGTTATTGTTAAGCCAATCGGAATACAGGCACTTGACGAAAATATGCAATCAATTACTCGGCAAGGCATCCCAGGAAATCATACCGAATTTGAAGTATCCAATTACCCTCTATTATTTACGACATGCTTTCATTAACGATGCTCGTCGCTCACTTCCTGTTACTGAAGTCGGCGTACTAGCCGGTCACACATCTAAACGGACCCTTTATCACTACGGTGGGAAGTATATTCGTTATAGTAAAAAGGCGAAAATTCGCCCTTGGTTTCCTACTCCTGATGCTCATGCAGTTAAACAATTAAAACAACATTGGAATCATCCATTGGTGGATAAGCAAAGCAACGGTGTTGCTTCTGATTATACCCTAGAATGGAATTAATTTCCAATCGTGCCAATAATCAGATATTAAGGAGGACTAATGCCCATAGAAATGATATAATAATTCATTTAAATACCCGTAAACATGGGGGTCTCAAGTTGTTTGGCTACTTGTTGAATTTCATGATTATGCGGTCTTGCTGCAAGACCGAAGAAATTATCGACTTAATTTTAGCCAATTGACTTTCACTGGAGTGAATTCACCATGTTAATAATACCATTACATCCTCTTAAAAAGGAATATGCACAAAGTTTAAGAAACCACCTTAAAATACAATTAAAGGAGTATTTTTTATTCTTTGGCGAGTTAATTTCACAAATTAATACGATTAAACCGATTACGTATCATGTTGGAATTCAATCGGTCATCCTGACGTATCTTTCATGCATTATTGTTTTGAATAACATCAATCGCATTGTTCGGCGCAATGCGATGACCGATATTAAGAAGATTATCATCCAACCTGCTTTTCATTCTTTAGTGGGGATGAAAAATGTGATGGCCTTTTCGTGGACTGTCAACACAGAAGAAAGACGGAAGAAAAGAATTCATGAGAGACATTTTTGGAAATTATTAAGTTTTCTGAGCGATGATATTTATCTCAAACAATTTATCTCGGACCATAATGCTGAGGAAAAGGCTCTATATTCAAGTTTGCTTACCAATCAGGGATTGCAAAGAAAGGCAATTCTTAAATCCCTCCAAAAGTTGGAGCTGAGCGGAATGTTAGTCAACACTAACGCCGAGGATGCGTTAAATTTGATTACCAAGGAGTGGGGCAGAATTTGGGTTGACCGCAAGGTGGGAAAAATTATCCTTACTCGATGGAAAGCGATGCGAATTGGTGTGTCGTTGGGTTTAATCAGGGACTCACGGGTTACATTGAGGCCGTTGTATGTATTTCCTGTCCGTCTGAATGTCGAAGAAATAATCCAAGCATTTGAAGCTTCCGAGGAGTTAGAACCAGGTACAATGGCTTCTAAACTTAGGATCAATGGAATTAGTATTCGACGACAGTTTCTGATTTATATTTTGTATCATACTACGGTCTTAACTGAAGCTGAAATTGGAGCTTATCTTGGCGACCGTAATCATACCGCTGTTTGTTATGCCCTTCGGAAAACACGAGCTTTAATTGATAGTTATCCTTTGGTTGGTGTACTGTTGGATTATTTCTGTGTGTATGTTGACAACCTCAGGATTTATAAAAACCGTGAGTATTTTTTCCCAAAAGACAGCTCAGAGGATGGTTCTTAATCCAACGAATACTTGGGCTTTAATTGAAACAGACCAGCAGAGAGAAGGTTTAAGAGCTTTGCTGGTCTTCTCAATCTATAGTCTTTGATAAAAATATACTCTTCTTCACTTATACTTTCTATCCTTGTTCCAAGCCGACGACCTTGGAAAAACCCCTTTAGAAAATTGAAATAATACTTCAGCAAAAATTATCCCAGTCCTGAAGCTATTCTATTCGGAAGGGTTTAGAGTTTCTTATTAGATTCTTGGCCTTCTGTCCTTTGAAGTTTTCAATTTAATTTCGTAACTACTCAGGTAGTATCAGTGACAGATGAGTATAGCCCCATCGGCTGAACAAGGATCTTGCGAAGGACTGGTCTGTTAAGTGTCGGGAGCAGGTGCTTCAGAAGCAAACTGTACCATCAGTTCACTGGGATTGGTTCCCAAGACATCCAGTGCGTTCAACTGGCGTTTGCGAGCGGTCTCTAACACACTGCGGAGAACGGCAAAGTCGCGTGCACCGTCTTTGGTTCGAAAGCTCCCCGAGATCTTCTGCTTGA
>MPNP01000234.1 GCA_002239085.1 Rhodobacteraceae bacterium bin131
ACCAAAATCTGGGCTGATGGGGGCTATCGGGGCCCCAAACTTGCTTCGAAGTTGCACGAACTAGCGATCAGGCCAGACCTTTCGATTGTCTTGAAACCAAAGGATGGCAAGGGGTTTCAAGTGCTGTTTCAAAGATGGATCGTCGAGCGTACTTTCGCTTGGATGGGAAGGTGTCGTCGTTTGGCCAAAGACTATGAGGGGAGTCTGGCAAGCTCATTGGCCTGGACAACGCTGGCAGCATGTCGCTTCTTGATGCGTCGAATTGCCCGTGATAATGGGGGTATGGGATTAAAATGCAAAGCAATGTGACTAATGATTCAGGCACTAAGTGTTGAGATACTAATAGCCCTAATCAGCACCTTCTGGGCAGTGAGGGTGAAGCCTAACCTATGACTGAAAGTTTGAAATGGATGATATACATATTAAGTCGAAATCTCTTCACCCTACAAATCAATTTAAAGGAAGCCACTAGATAACATGGTTAATCTTCTGTTTCCAACGAGTTGTATCGGAACTAATATTCACCACATTATAGTTATCTACTAACTAAAACGAATGTAGTTAATTGCCGATAGTTTCTATGCGTTCAGGAGACCAGCAGAGATTAGCAATTTCAATGTATAGATTTTGACGTTGATCTAGTTCCTTTTTATTGAATTCTGTTTTAGGTTCAAAAGGAAGACTATTTTGTGTAATAAAATTCTTAAATGCGGGATTATTTTTATAGGTATTTTTATGGAGTGAACTAGCGAGGAGGTTTCCCCTTGAATAGATTTCTACTTTTTCTTCAAAAGGTTTATTGCCCAAGCTTGCATTTTCTTTACCAGGTATCAATAAGAGTCCACCAATCAAGTTACGGAAATCTTGAAAAGTATTCTGATCTGAAAATTCTTCACTGAACTTTTGGTAATCATTTGGCAAAACATGCTCTATCTGATAACCCCCTTTGCTTCTAGCTTGGTTGGAGTATTCAACAAAACGGGTAGTACAACCAGATTTATATTCAATAAACTCTGTTAATCTGGCTAAAACTAGGTGAACTTTCTTTCTATTGTTTCTTAACGAAAAATTGGACGAGCTAAAGTCAAATTCATAATTTTCTAATTCATTGATAAGGAGATTTTTCAGTTCATCTATGCTCTTCCCTCTAATTTTTTTCAGAATTTGAAAAACTTTGTATTCCATTGATGAATGATCAATTGTCTTAAAGTTAAATATTCTTCTAACAAGCAAAATCTCAATAAAACGCGAAACAATCTTCATTTTATTCTGTCGAGTTTGGGTGTCATCTTCAGTTCGTAAAGGTGCCAGAAGCAAAGGATACTGAAGGGTAAAATTATTCTGCTCATTAAAAAATATGGAGGAATAGTCGTAATTGTAAATCTTAGCATACTTGAGTGTCTCAAGGTAAGCTTCAGCATAATAGGAAAGATTTTTATCAATGAATGTAAAAAAGTCTTTGCTACTGATAAGCTCAATACCTTCACGGCGTTCATTGTCTCGTAACCACCGATGAAACTCTGTCCCTAATTTTTCAAAATCCTGTGTTTGGGCACCTCTTTTTCTCTCTCGGATTGTCTCAGCATATTGACTGCGTAACCAAGCTTTAAAAAATTTTGCATACTCATCTTTAGCTTTTTCTAAAAATACATTTTGATAATCTTTCAATATATCACTGGCTTTTTGCCGCTCTGAATCATCGGTAATGTTTGCAAGAAAATACCCCTTGAGCATATCAGTTGGAGTTAATGAAAGCCCTCTATCGTTCATCGTTTCAAAGATGGTATATGCTTCATCATCGGATGCTGTTGTTATTACAACAAAGACGACTTTCTCAGTCAACCATTCTAGAAAGTGTGGGAGTTGGTTGCGTTCTCTAAAATCATCAGAAAATAAATCAGAGTTTTCAAGGTCCTTGTATCGATTTACAAGGTTTTGAATTGATTGACTCTTACCTACTGTGACTGGTTCTTCACCACTTTGTAATTTCTCAAAAATATCTTTCCTTTCATCGATATCCATGTTAAAGGATTTTATTCCATACTGAGTAGAGTAAATTAAGTTGTCAACATACACCTGATCATCAGAATCCCAACCCTTTTGAATACCATTAAGGTAAATCAGTAGCAGAGTGAGGGTCGTTAGCCGTTGTTGTCCATCAATGATAAAACTAACATCATCTTTCTTTGAAATTATTACTGAACCTAAAAAATACTGTCCATAATTCCTAACTTTTTGACGTGAATGACCTACTTTAAAGTCATTGCTAAATCGGTTGGTGAGATCATCAATGAGCTCTTTTACCTGCTTTGTTTCCCAGTTGTAGTCGCGCTGGTAATAATCAATCTTATACTTATCACTTAACAAGACCTTTACAGTGCGGTCGTCTCCACGAATTTCATTCATATAAATTAAATCCTAATTACTAATTTTGCCGTAACTTTCAGTTACTTTACGAACTGACCACAAACACAAGCAATACAATTAAACTACCTCAATATACCTAAAATTTAATGTATACTAAGTCAAAAGGTTAAGTTAAGACATAGATTTTTCAAACTGTGGCACATGCATCAGTACAAAAAGCAAGAAATATTCCTCATGCTTGAATATGAAAAGTAACCCCAATAGAAGTGAATAAAAAGCAAAGGGATGATTTAACACTCAATATTATTGAGCACTAAAAATATGCACAATTTCGGCCTGCATGAAACGTTCAGATTCTGTTTTCTCAACTTTTTACGCAAGTATGCTTTCGAAGACCACTAAAGGGTCGGAGTGGTTCCCACGCTATTGGGAATGACCAAGTCCACTAATAATCCCCAAAAAATTGGAAAGTTAATACAAATCGTTCCCGCGATTAAAAAGGTTATTCCGGCACCAACGACCCGAGAACCTTGGGTTGAGATTTGATTAAACAGTAATAAACCACGAATAACCGCAATGTAACCCACGAACCTTACAAAGAGCATAATTAACCCTACAATATCTCTCGCTGGACCTTGATTGAGTGGCTCCAATACATTACGGTCGTACTCAAATATTGAACGGGGATTGTTTTTTGGTGCTTGGCCAAACAGTGAATTGCTTAAGACTGATATGGTTGATGGGAAAGCGATGAGTAGAATTCCAATGGTAAAGGTCAAAACGGGTCGGAACCATGACCCGTGCTGAGGACCAAATTCTGCCCGTTGAATAC
>MPNP01000235.1 GCA_002239085.1 Rhodobacteraceae bacterium bin131
GACGATCACCACCGCCAAGGAATGGACGCAAAGTCAGTGGTTTGACCGGGAATTGATGCGGTACAAGGCGGGATAAAACCCGCACGACATTCAGAACATGATTGAGGTGCTCAAGTGCCGGAAGTGCAACTTCGTAGTGCCCCTTGGATTTTTACACCCCCGTTTCTATTGGCTTTTGACCACTTAATGTTAAAGATGGGTCAGCTATATCATTGTCAATGAATCGGACCACCAACGGTTCGCGTTTACTCACAATAGAACATGTGTCCGGTAGCTTGATTGGGCCGAATCCTTGCCACACTTGATAAGGTCCAGTAAATACTGTTGATCGTTTTCAGTAAGATGAACTCTGTAAATTTTCCTGCTTGATTGAAACATAGTGATTTGTCCTCTCTGAATATTCACCTGTGCCAGATCCGACCAAAACTCCTATCGGCGAACACGATTGCCCTGATTACCGAGAAGAATATATGGCTCAAAATAAATTCGTGTTGAAGGCTAACAGGATTAAAGAGAATAATCCTAATTGATTATGAATTGATTATATCAATTCAAAGGTGTTCAGATACTAATTTTATTTTAAGGGCACCTCTATAAAATCCCAAAATCAGGATTCACTTGTTTTTGCCTTTGAAAAAATCAGGATTATTCTGAATAATTTCTTCTCCTTTGGGTCACATTCATTCAATAATCTTCCCCAATAAGGTAAAAATAGACCCTTTTCCATCGTTTCCTAGGCCTAATCACACTCCTAGCCTCCACATTGGCACTACTCAGACCAACAAATCTCCATTATGGTATTTTCTAATTTGGAATAAATAGACGTGCCCTTAACCTAATGCTACCAGATGGGTCTTTCTCAAAAATATGGGGATAATTTTTTACTCGGAGATTAATCTGAAATTCTTTAACATCCTGTGTCTCTGCACCTTCTTTTTTCAAATACCGCCCTCGTTTATTAACTTTCCTTGCAATCTTTTTTTTGGTTATCCATTGATTGTTGTTTTTGATTAGAATAGCCTTCATTTCGTTATGGAGTACTATTAACCTTATCTGTCCCTTGTCGTTGGTTTCAAAAATTTTGTGATATTTACGTGCTTTAGAGTAAACCTGAGATCCACCAACATCATGAATTTCTTCCCCCTCTTTACTCTCATTTCGCCTCTTTTCATTAACCAACCCTGCTAACGCTACTGAGTTCCTCCATGGATTATTCTTTGTTTTTCTTAGAATATCCTTCATTTCAACATGTAATTTTATTTTTCCCATCTGCTACAAATCCTAATATTAGTTGTCAGAGTTTAACGATTAGTGTTGTAATGCACGCCCCCACCTGAGTGGTTTAGTCTTAGCAAAAGTGTTATTTCAGAAGGTGTATTGACGCAAGAGTTTGTTTGACCCCAATAACCATTATTGACATCATGGTAGTAATTTAGGGATGTTCTGTCAACAGAAAATGACGACTTCTCAATATCACTCCCTCTGAGGCCTCAACGTATCAAAGTCATGAAAATACGCGTTTAGGACGGCAAAACGAGAAGTAAGTATTTATTCTGAATAACGAAACATGAGTAAAGTATTCCTGGGACTGAACATTTAACTTAAATTTTAGTTTAGGTATTGGCAGTCAATCCCGCTTTTTAAAATACAAAAATAGGTAACCAAAAAAGCAGCAGCAATATAACAACAATAATTATAAATGGCCATTTTAAAGCACCGCAAATTTTGTAGAATTTATCAGAAACTTTTTCTATAAAATTCATAATTTAATCCTATTTGTGAGCGCGATTAGCCGCCCCGCTGTATTATGTTTACTGTACATACAAGCAATACTAAATAACCTGCCCCCTACGTCCACATAAACAATGTCATGCACAAAACCGCAATACTTAAAATCTAAACAAATAGATTTGCTTCAAAATGATTTGAGAAATAGGAGGCATTCCATCCATCTGCGTTTTCTTTTTATAGCATATTTTCGAATTCCTTGTAGGGATTTGTTGTTAGCCAATTTATAATCCCTCCTAAAATCATATACAAACAGCCTTATTCACTTTTGCCATACTTAATTCCATGTTATTTGGCAATCTCATCAGTCCGCTCCAAACTCAATGTGAATAATAGTATCACGCCTTCATTGAATTGATGGGTAAAAGCGTGATACTAGGACGAAATGCTGCTCGCAATTAATTGGTGTTGACTGTTTACAGAATGACAAATAATAATGCAAATTAATTACATCACTTCTAAAGTGTTGAGATACTTGTGCGGAGTCGCCCCGAAAATGATTCAACTTTATTTCTTTGGACTTACGGGGATTACAAAACTAGAAGGATAATTTCTATGCTTATCTGTTATGGAATCTGTAATACCAAAATCAATCCATACAGCACTTGCAACAAGCTCTGCACCAATCGTGCTCTGCACCGATGCAACTGCTTTTCTACCGTCATCAGTTTCGCAGCTGAGTTGCAGATTGTCATCACTCCGACGTATCATAGGAGAACCAGGAACTTCTGTAGTAAAATTCATTCGTTTATTTGTTACTTGGCAATTCCCATTACTGCCATCACTAAACGATAAATACATTGGCACAAAAGCATCATTTGTTAAAGTCGCACAACCGACTAATAAAAAGCTCGTCAAAGAAATCATTAACACCCTTAACATACTTCGCTTCCTTTCTTTTTAAATTATATTGAGATGTTCAATACGTTGCTTGAAATCCACAACAGCATTACTTGAACCTTTTAAATTTATGTTTTGAGTTTCATCGTTAATCAGAATAACTAAACGATTACTAATAGCAAGCTCATTCAATAAGTATTCAAACACATTAGATCCGTTATTGATCTCCCATTCATCGTTCGAATATTCAAACTTTTGAATTTCTTTCTTATCAAAACGAGTTGCCACTTCTTGACCTGCATTGCTTTGAGTTACAAACAATCCATCATCTTCATGTATAACAACTGATTTGACTTTCATGTCAGATACAATCAAATACAATCCACCATTTGACCAAATACAATCGCCACATTTTAAAACATAACTAGTTTGGTCCGTCCAGACATTAACTTCATCATAAACTCGACAATGTTCGCCATAGAATTCTAAATTTTCCCGTTCAGTTTCGGACGCGCTCGTTCCGAAACTCACTAATGCTAATGCCATTGTTACTA
>MPNP01000236.1 GCA_002239085.1 Rhodobacteraceae bacterium bin131
TATTCTGATCTATAATGGACCTGCGGGACATTTTTCACTCGCAAATTGACCAAACAGATTTTAGTTAATGTCAGTTAGGTAAATCGGAATTTCTGTTTTGATCTTGATTCCTTAATAACTTGATTGACGCACAAAAGCAATGGAAGCATTGCAAACCTGATGTTAAATTACACCCGCTTTTTCAAGACTGTCCAAACGGCAAGTGCTAATCAGTCCTTGCGGTCTGTTCCTTCCAATTTATTGATAGCCTTTTGTACAGCTCTAATTACAATTTGGGTGTTGGAACGGGAAATACTATAATGGGGGTCATAATCCGCCAAATGACGTAAACGTTGAGTAACCACAAAAATCTTGGCAAAATCCTGGATGCCAGAAGGAAATCTTTTTATTTCATCTCTAGTACACTGATTCTTCGCAAAATTGTGCTCAACTGACCGATAGGTCTGTTGCCAAGCCCCAATGCTTCGGTTAGAACCAGCCGTTCCAACTAAGGTATCAGCACAATTACGGCAAAGTGCATGAAACATCGCATAGTACGCAGTACTCACAGCCCTATTTAGACTAGTCTGCCGGGGCCTTCCAAGGCGGCATTCCTTTGCCATCAAATTGGCAATATCAATCAAGTGTTGTGTTCGCATGCTAGGCTCCTCCTAGAGTCATTAAAGTGGAAAATGCTTACCTTTGTATACCTGCTGGAAAGTTTGATGCAGGTATCGCGGCAATCCAAGTGTTATTTTGGACAATTGTGGTCGTTTTCGTCTTCATATATTCGCCGAAAAATAATGACTGAATCACTACCATAATCATTGGTTTCTTCAGAATTCACCTCAATTATCTGGGCCGGACCTGAATTAGGCCTTTGAAGAATTTCTTAATAATTTGCATGGTACTATAACTATTCTACACATCAGCACCTAATAACCACCATCAACTATTTCAAGAAATATTCCAACCTAACTCACCCTGATTTACGATTTAAACAAAAAAAACTGTTGAAACGCTGAGACAACAGCAATTCCGTGCTATCATAACAACAATATTAAATAAGCTCAGTGGGTGAACATTATGGAAAACAATAATCCCATTTACTACAATCTTTAATGCTTGGTGCTGCTTTCAAAACAGTTTATTCATGAAATTTGCTACAAGCGAGAGTGGGATATTGGATTAGGGATAAAACAAGATATTCAAGCTTCATATCTGAGGGTGATTGTATCACTCAACCTCCCAAATTAAAACCCTTTAATAATCAAAGTAAAATGATTGTTCATTCGGATTTGAAAAGATATATGTGAAAGAATTGATACATGGAATAATTGTACTGTTAGTCAGTGAAAAGGTCGTAATTGACTTATGAATGAGGGGAAATAAACTCTTTTTTCTGCAAAAGCAAATCAGAAGTTAAATTTGCCAGACCTGTTGAATGGCCCCAAATGTATTATTAATTTGACGGACCATTAAATGATTAATGCCGTTGACAAAGCTTAATAACAACTTGCCTAACAATCCGAAATATTTGTCCAAGCAAATGAACGGTTAGACATCACAGAATCAATCAGGGTGAGAATGATCAGAGAAAATTAATGCCATGGAGCACATCTTAAAGAATAGTTCAAGTGATTCAGCTGCGGGAAGAAGAGAATTTGTGGTTGTTGGTGGAGGAAAAGAAAGAACGACATAATGGCGAATTAAATTTTCTGTTTTAGTAGATATCCATCCTACCGGATATTAAGTTTAATTGAATTTTTTTGAAGCAGGAGGTATTGGAGGAAACATAATTTCATTGGTATTTAATTTCAAAAGTCTATCATGGCAGTGCAATCTGTAATTTTTGAACGGTATTTTTGTTTGACCCTTCCAACTGATTGATAGCTTTTACACCAATGTTAAATGTTAATTGGGCATTTGAGTGTGAATAAGGAGCGATGTCCGAAATATAAAGTAAATCATGAATATCCGTAATCTTTTTGGCAAATTCCTTTATGTAATAGGAAAATCCATTTGTTTTATCCCTAACACTGTTTCTTCGCAAAGTTATGCTCAAAGGACCATTAGCCATGCCACCAAGCTTGTAGGCAGTGGTCTGTACCAACCGTTCGAACTAAGGAATCAATATAAATTTCGGAATAGTGAATGAAACACCTCAACACCGCAAACTATCAGCACTTTTGAGAATACCCTGCTGATGTCTTCCTTGGCAGCTTTCTCTAGCTGCCAAATGAGCAATATCAATAATCAAAAGGTAATGTGCGTAAATATTCGGCTTCTTCTGGAGTCATGTAAGAGTATGTAGCATAAAGCTTATCTTTGTATATTTCCCGAAAAGTTGGACCCAGTAACCGGGGCAAACTAACGATTTTCTCAGTATCAATGTAATCGTTTTCAGCCTCAAATATGATGTGGAAATCAACGACAGGGTCACCATCATGGTCTTCGTTTTCTTCAGACGTTACCTCTAGTATTTTGGCCGGATACAGTTGCTTCTGAATCAGCTCTTTAAAGATTTCATTGACATCCTGCATTGTAATACTCCTTTTCTACTCACTAGCAAGTAAAAATTACCATTGTCTTTGTTAAGTAACTTTCAACTTGGATCTCCTCTGTTCTTCAATGAAAACAAAAAAAATCGTTGTCCCGTTGTGGCAACGGCATTTTGTCTGTTAATCACAACAATAATAATTGTTACTCAATGAGGGAGAATTGTAGATAAAAGAAATCAACTTTCTTCAAAGAAGAACTCCTAGTATCTTGCCTTTACCCATCAATTCAATGAAGGCGTGATACTAGTCCTTGCATCTCTCATTAAAATTATCATCAAAAGGAGATGGAGCAGGCGGTTGTTAGGTCGGTTTTCTTTTCTACTTGTCGTTAAGCTGATGGAACAGTGGTAGTTGCCCGAGCTGTTTTTGCTCGGATGGCGAGTTCAATCCCAAAACTCCCAGCCATAGCGGGGATATCCACTAACTCAAATCCTTCCTTGGCATATTTCTGGCGGAGCCGAGGACTGAAGAGCGGTGAGACGAGCAGTCTTTTCCACTCGGCAGTCTGCAAAAATTCGACACTGTCCTCCCTCACCTCCCCGGTGGCACTCGTCACCAGGTATTGCATGAACGCATCCTGCTGGCTTCTGACCGCCTTGAGTTTGTTTAATTCTGGGGCATGA
>MPNP01000237.1 GCA_002239085.1 Rhodobacteraceae bacterium bin131
GTGAAGTGCACATACCAATCAATACTTTTTCTCAATGAATATTGTGGAGTTATTTTAAGGGCGGTCTGTAAAACTGGAAAATATCAAGCCAATCGCGCTGAATTATTTTTGGCAGGTGTCCTACATGAGATTCAGGAAAACCATATCGGACATCAAACAATTCTTGTGTGATTGTATCACTCATACTGAACTTAATTCCTTCGGGAAACTTATTGTGCGAAATAAAATACCAGAGTTCATATTGATAAAGAATATGTCTTATTTGGTTAAGACCAATTTCAATAGTTTTTTCTGCCTTAAGTATTTTTCGTTCACCCCAAAATACTCTCTCAGTTCAGCATCCGAAATGGTTGCATCCAAAAATTTAGGGTAAAGGTCTGGTCGTACTATCCTAGAAATGATTAAATCATTCATAACCCAATACATTCCACGAGGAATATTTTTTTTATCCAGAATTTTACCGCTTGCCAAATTGATTGATGAAACAATGTGCTCAACATGTCTTAAAGAGATAGAATTTGGATTGGCTTGTGCTATATTTTTGACCTGCCAATTCAATCTATCGCTAACTTCAAAAAGTACTTTCATTTCTTTACATAACCAGTTCAAATACTGGTTTACATAACGTTCTTCACCTTCAATCTCATGGGGAAGATTCAGGGTCACTTGAATAAACTTTTGCAGATAGGTTTTAATTTCATTATCCTTGTTCCCTTTTCCATACCGAACACTGACCATGTCTTCAAGCGCTTCCAGATTTACCCCAAGAACAAATTGTACGTTGGAAACAGAAAAGAAATGCTTGATGACTTCCAGTAATTCAAGGGCATAGTCCGGTCGACATCGGTCAAGTTCATCTATGACAAAAATAACCTTTTTCTCGGTTGCCAAAGATTTGAGGGCTTTTCTGAATCCTTGCATTGCAACAGTTTTACCTTCTTCAGCTTTCCAGTATTTATCAATATTCTTTTCAAGTTCAGACCCAATGGCTTTGATACTCGTATTAATAATCTCACTTGTTCCAACTGTACTAGCTGCCAAACCTGCACGCAAGCTTGTACGAACAACAGTTTTGGCCAATTTAAATGCCATCTTTTTAATCCTCTGAATGTTCCGGTTTCTGGATTCAGTACTGTCGGCCAAGGCCGAAACCAGAGATGGAAGAGGGTCGCTGAGGTAATCATGAGCAAACGCATCGAAATAAACTACCGTAGAGTTGTTTTTAGGAATTTTGGAATGTTCTCCTACCCATCCTTGTAAGAACCAAGTCTTGCCGGTGCCCCATTTACCATCAAGGGCAACAACAAGGGGTTCATCAATGCTATTAAGAAGTTCTGATAAAGCAGAACCTGTATTATTTCGCTTAAGAATATCATTCTTACCAAAACCTTCTTTAGATCGTTCCTCCAAAGATTTGACCGGGGGATAAAGTTTCATGTTTCCTCATTAAATTAATCAGTAATCAAGGAAAATTATTTTACCAATAATTTTGAATTACTACACCACTATTCAAAGGATCTAACATGAGACTAACAGATAATTCCTTCTCATGTTTTTCAGATGTGCTTATCAATCTTTGTGCCAAGCAGTTGATTTTGTGATTTGCAATTGAACCACATCCGAAAATGAAAAAATTTGGTTACCCCATCTTTAACATGAAGTGGTCAAAAGCCAATAGAAACGGGGTATAAAAATCCAAGGGGCACTACGAAGTCGCACTTCCGGCACTTGAGTACCTCAATAATGTTCTGAATGTTGTGCGGGTTTTATCCCGCCTTGTAGCGCATCAATGCCCAGTCAAACGACTGACTTTCGGACATTCCTCGGCGGGAGTGATAGTCCCATGTCTTGATAGACCTTGGTTTGGATTTCATCCGGTGTCGCCGTCGTGCGAATATGGATGGTCGTGATATCCGGGCCGGCACAACTGGTCGTTGTCAGCGGCAAGGTCATTTGTTTGACCTTTGAACCATGTCGTTGGTTCTTGACCAGTTGATAGGTGATCCGATGTGAACCGTCTTTGGTGGTTCCTATTGTGGTCGCTTGAATAAACATGTGGGAGATTGAGTGTGGGCATGGAGTGGTTTAAAGTCCCCAAAAATGAGGCGCGTGGCACCACTTGAGAGAAATGAGCGGAATCGCAAAAACGTAACTGGCGTTCAAATAACAATATTTGTAAAATGAGGGTAGGAAAAAAGTTGAAATTAACCTTATTTTTTCTCTTTGGAGGGAAAAATGTTAAAGATGGGCTATGCTTGCTTACGCCCGATAGGAAGCAATACCTTGAATGTAGAATAAAGCTAGACTATGTGGATTGGATATTTTATTAACTCACGGAGAGTTGCATGATTTTTGCTAGTGCGTATGCCCAAACGGCAAACGGTGCCATACAAACTACTTCAGTTTCGGGGACACAGTTGTTTCTTCACCCTCTTTTCTGGATAGAAGTTGTGTTGCTTTTGCTGATCCTGATAGCTGCACCGATATATTCAGCTATTCTAACAAAAAAATGTATCTCAAATCATTCAAAGGGCTGAATCTTCCCGAAGGATTCCGTACGCGCAATGCTGGCCCTAGTGATCGTCGGCTCGTTCGTCAATGTTCTCCTGTTCGGAGCAGACGTCCCAGGTGACAATTTCAAACAGGTTATCACGGCATTTAGCACTCTTGCGGGTGCAATTACCGGCTTTTATTTTGCGGGTAGGAAATCTGACACTAAAGAGGTCTAGCAGGGAAATTATGACTTAAGGGCACGTCTATTTATTCCAAATTAGAAAATACCTTAATGGAAATTTGTTGGTCTGAGTAGTGCCAATGTAGAGACTAGGTTGGTGATTAGGCCTGGGAAACGATGGAAAAGGGTCTATTTTTACCTTTTTGGGGAAGATTATTGAATGAGTGTGACCCAAAGGAGAAGAAATTATTCAGAAAAATCATGATTTTTCAAAGGTAAAAACAAGTGAATCCTGAATTTGGGATTTTATAGAGATGCTCTTAAACAAAACCTTAACGAATAGGGAGAAGGATATTGCATAGTGATTTTCATTACTACGGTACCTATGCATTAGCACGGATGGCCGGGCTACGCCGAGATGTATGTCAAACCATCGCAACTGCCGCACAGTTTGTTGATGACAACGACACAACCTCCGACATTGATC
>MPNP01000238.1 GCA_002239085.1 Rhodobacteraceae bacterium bin131
GCACCATCCGCAATGGTCACAACGGTTAAATCCGGTTGCTTTCGTACAACCGCCGCAAGTTCCTGCGAGAGCCAGTGCTTCAGGGATAACTTATTCTTCTCCGGCATCCGACCCGAACTGATGGTCTTCAGTGTCGTGCCGTCTTGGTCATGAAAGGAGATCGTTCCACAGGACGCTTCGCGCCAGTTTGAGCCGGTTGAGAGTGCACTCCCCTCAGCCCCAATCGGCTGTTCATCAGGACGGAGGCGAACCATCGCCCCATCAAGGGAGACCGCCATCGTCTTGGCTTCCTTAGGGATGTCTTCCATCGCACGTATGACCGGCATCGCGGCCTCCTCAATCTTTTGCCACGCCCAGTGGGTTTCCTGCAGGAGCCGTTGCCGTGTCGAAACCGAAGGCATCATGCCACCCGCCTCATGCAAGAACTCCTGACATTGACGGAGGGGCAGTTCCGAAATCAGACTCATCGCCAATTGAGCAGCCGGCCGGGTCACTCGACCCTCTAACAGACCCAACGTTTCATCCACCGGACAAAGCGAATTCTTCTTCCCACGACCCCGATACCGCGAACGGGTATAATCAACCTGACCAAGCAACGTCATCACCGCACCGCGGCTCAAGGGAAGCCGGTAATAGGAACGGCCATCACTTGTGATGGAACTGTCCCCGGCATCCTGCTTTTCAATACAGGTCCTCATGAGGTCCAGACCGAGCTTCCTGACATGCGCAACCGCACTCAACTCAACCGTCGCAAAATCAGTGGTTTCGGGGTCCCACGCCACAAGGTCATTGGCCGACTCTAAAAAGTGCTTGAGCTCAGATAAAAAAGTTGGGTCTAAATACTTAAAATTCTTGGCTAAAACGTTAAGGATACTTATATGTGTCGACGTCGGGAATGCTGCATTTTTTTGTGTCATTAAATGGTATTCCCGATGCTTCCGAAAAAAGTCCTTGGGTACACAATTTTGGCTTCTTAAACAGAAATTCGTGCAGCGGCCAGAACGAATCAATTCGTACAACACGAAAATCACCAAATTAAGCCACTTTTCTAACAAATCATGTCGTAATATCTAAAACACACCCTTTGAAAACCCGGCGGCCTTGCAGGGCAAGGTATTTGATTGGTTGGAATCCATCCAGCTCTAGGTGAGGCATAATCTGTCCGATGAAAGTGCCCTGTCCAGTAAGTGGAGTTTGACAAATTGGATTAAACTCCCATGAATAGGGGATAATTACTCAGTTACTGTTCAAGAAGTTCGGATTAGAATATAGCTGAACTCAAGATAAAGAAAATATTGATAAAGAGAATTTCGAGTATTCAATTATTCTAGCAAGTCAATGAAAAATGAGGCATTTTCTGTGCCGATACTATGTACATAATAGCATTTCTTCTAACTCCAATGGGCTTTATTATCGGAAATCTCAATTAAAATGTCCTTTTCGTAAATTCAACAGCTTTCTAGATAATTTGACTAACCTCCAAAATTTGCTTCGCTTCTTGTCACGTCTATGATGGAATGGTGCTAAATCTAACCTGTCCCAAATCAAATCAGGAGAATCAATTTCCCATGCGGATAATTTAACATTCCCCCAATGCAACAAGCAAAAGGGGTCATTTTCCCATGCGGATAATTTAACATATCCCAATTGCTTCAAGCTTAAGGAGAAATAGCTTTGGTCATGTCTATGCTCTATAAATCCATTAAAATTGGGAATAGTAGACGGAACGTCATTAAATAAATGCGGAAAATTTTCAAGGTCTTTGGTCCAATCTTGAAGAAAAGACCTTATCCTATGTGTATTTTTTACTGCGAATAACCCACCTGCAACTTGGGGAGTCCATGCATGTGGATGCTTTTCATTTATTCCGAAGTGGTTGAACATATCTCCTTTTGTCCAATGTGCTTCGAGCATCCCATTACCTTGAATATTGGAATTTAATTCATCAAAAGGATGAGATGTCTCTAAAGACAAATGAAATGCTAATATGTCATGCTTGGATTCAGACAGAAGTTGAACATATTCAAATAGCCTTTCTACCCCTCCCCCTCTGATATGTGAACCGGAATCACAATAGAATAAGATATCCATGTCAGGATTCTTCTTTAACTCATTTAATACAATGAATGGCTTCCAGCACCAGTAACCAAATCCACGAGAATTTGTTGTAAGCAATTTGCGGTTCTTGTTGAGATACTCCTTTGGTAGATCTAATTCAGAATAGACTGCGACAATGTCAATCACATCCATTGATAAGGCCATGCGCTTAAATCGTTCAAGACTTTGATATAACCGCATGTCGGCAAAGGAGCAAATACCAATAACTTTATCTGTAATCATTAAAACCTTTAATCAATAAATTTTTCCGATAGTCAAAAGTCCAGTAAATTCAGGGAGTTTAATTATTAGCAGAAATAACTGAATATACCGGAACAATGCTATTTGAAACTATAGAGATAAATTTCATTTAGGCAGAAACAGTCATAACCATATTCCATAATTTTCCCTGAAGTAATTTATGCAGAATTTATTTAGATTTTCCCTGTCAAGGCCATTAAAGACAGCTTTATAAAGTGGTTCAGATTCATTTGCACCGGGGTTTTCAATTTCAATAATTTTGTATCTTCCTTGGTTCCAAAAATACTTATCAACCCAGATTCCGATGCCATTGACTTCTAACTGGCCTGATAACCAGACATCGTCATGAGTCCAAAGTAGGGGTGGTATTTCAAATACTTCTTGACTGAAAAAATCTGGTGAGACCGATACTCCTCCCAATCCTTCGGCGATGTCAACATATCCTCCTGTGAACAACTTTGGTGGCTTTTGTAGCGTTCGATTTTGAATTTGACAAGCTATTCGTGATAGCCAAAAAGGAATATTGGAAGGTAAATTTTTTATTCCACCACGGCGACTAATGAAGAGCTTGGCTCTGGGTCTTAATCTAGAAAACTTTCTTTCAAAACCAAACCTATCTACAGTAAAACCCCATACCACTATGCAATCTTCAGGACGGATTTTAGTCGTATGAATGAGTCGCTTGAGCCAATACGAAGGATAACTCCGGTCATCATCGCAGTATATTATGCGGGTGTTATGTCCCCTGTAATTCTGTACACACGGCAA
>MPNP01000239.1 GCA_002239085.1 Rhodobacteraceae bacterium bin131
TCCTGACGATTGATGGTGTTAAGAATACTGTTCGAAATTCTCTTAATTCACTGGCGAGTGTTTCAATTGCAGGTTTTTCGGCTGGATTTCGCGAAAACACTTCAACCGACCCCATCATTCCCAAGGGGATATCAATCATACTTATGATTGACGAAATCCAAGGAGTGTCCGAGGATGCTGCTGGTGTTCTTCAAAGGCTTCATACCGGCAGTAACAATTTACCGATACTCCCAATCATGGCTGGGTTATCCACAAGTCCGGGCATTCTCACGGGACATAAAATATCGCGTCTTGCCAGTGAATCTGACCATCCATTACCTCTCTTAACCCGTGATGAGATTAAGGAGTCTTTCACCAAGTTTGTGGAACACTTCAATATTACTTCCACTCCTGAGGTGACCAACGCGTGGTCAGAACGCATTACGGGTTGGTCGGATGGGTGGCCTAAGCATGTACAAAACGCGCAAGCAGCGGTGGGTAAACAGCTCTTGGTCACTAATGGTGATTTAACAACGGTCAACCCTCGGATGGTGAAGCATCTTGCGGCGGAAATCCGTTGTAGATACTACAACCAACGATTTGGGAAGTATGATCAAAATCCAACAATCATTGGTGAAATCATGGCTAAGCTCGGACCAAATCCGGTCCAAGATTTTGATATGACTATCGCGATTAATCGCATCGTCAATAAGCCGGTTTGGGCCAAAACTATCACATCGAGAAAGTTACCCGAAATTAATTTTGATTACCTTCTCCATCATGGTTTGATTGACAAACACCCTTTGGGAAATGTGCTATCTGGTACTTATAAATGTCCTGTTCCCTCGCTCCAGTCCTACGCTGTGGCAAAAACGGGAACACCTCTGCATGCCTATGTGTGTGCCGGAAACAAACCCCTAATCATTGACGCATTGAAGTATTACTCTGATATCAATGCTGTGGATGATTGGGGTCGGACACCCCTCCATTTAAGTGCTCAGAATGACTGGGTTGAGATTACCCAGCTGCTCTTAGATGAGGGAGCGGACCCTCAAATACGTGACCATCGCAATCGGCGGCCCTTAGAGATGACCCAGGAGGGGAGTGAGACGTACGATATGATTTATCAAGCGACGCATGTACCACCGACACCGGAACCACCCGAGCCGGATTATGGCGATGATTATGAACCGTCATTTTAAGGGGATTAAAATAGTTTCCCCAACCCTCGAGTGTGTTGTTCATCAATCAGTTGACTATGGATAAGCAAATATAGCAATTGGGTATTGGAAGTGGCTGCGTGAGCACTTGGCAGATATCACTGACCTACAATTTCCATGACCCAATTGTTACAGATTTCCCTGATAATGATACGGCCGAGCAATGGTATATCATCAACAGTTGTGAGTCCAATATGTGCTTCAGATCATATTCATACTAAGTCAAAAAAGAAAACAAACCTCTAGAGGTTCGGTGACGTATGTACAACAAGGATGCATCTGTTTGAACGTTGGCCCTGATGCAGAATCCCCCGTTGGACTCTCAAATGTGGGCTTTTACCATCTATCTCTTAACGGCTGAGAGGCAAAGAATCTCCGGTATAAAGTTGCATAGAGATTTGGACACCACTCAAAAATCAGCTTGGTTTCTTGCTCATTGAATTTGGGAAGTCCACAATAAATCGGGTCTGAGGCCAAGTCATTATTACCCTAAAGATGACTTTACAAGGTTATATTATGGGGAAACAAGTACATTATCCCCATTTTATTGGATCAAGACACCGATAACAATTCTAAACCGAACTTCTTGAACTAAAAATAAGGTATTATTCCCTATACATGGGGATTAAAGCCAATTTTTAAAACTACACTTACTGGACAGAGCTCTTTTATCGGACTGATTGTACCTCGCCTGGAGCCGGATGAATCTTACCACCCAATAAATCAAAGACCTTGGTCTGCAAGGCCGTCGGCTTGGACGCGACCGGTACCGTACAACCCTTGCCAAGTTCCATCTCAGCCACGCACAGACCATTGAGTTGAAGCAATAAATCTTCAAAACTGCTGACTGAAAGTCCCTCATTAGTCCGCCGCTGGCTCTGCTTATTGATGGCCTCTTGAGAACGTACGGGGGCGGCCACCGGTGTCACTCCCGGTTGGGGAGCTTCATCTGTCAATAACAGGGGGGCTAATTGCTGACGCATATGCCATTCGACATAATAGGCCAATAAACACAAAAACAGATGGGAACGCACCCGGTCTTCCCGCCAGTGATAAATCGGACGCACCCGAAGCGAACTGGTCTTGAATGACCGAAAGGCGCGCTCAACCTTGGTCAGGTTCTTGTAGGCTCGGACCGCTTCTACATTCCCCAGCTCGTCTTCTGTGACATTGGTTCGGATGACATAGAGACCATCCAAACTTTCCTCCTCGGTGATAGTGGCTTCCTTGCGGGTAATGGAGAAGGCACCGGTGGTGTGGTCAAAGCAATAGGCAAAATGCTTGGCCATCTTGCGGCGTTTGAGAGCACCCAATTGGCGATTGAATTCATCGCGTTCCATCGTCCCTTGAGCATAACGAGTGGCCAAGGCTCTGATTTCCTCTTCGGTGGCGGCCAACAGAGCATTGCGTTTGCGTCGGCGTTCATCCCGCAAGAAGGGGTTGCAACACACGACCAGCCGTTCGTTGGGATAATCAGGGGAGGTGATTTGAGCTAATCCCCAATCATCCAGCAGGGTTGGTTGAAGCTGACCGTGTTGAACTAACTTGCGGATAGTTTGAGACCTGAGCGCCGTAATCCAGGCAAAACCATTGGGTTGCAGGTCTTCATCAATTCGAGCTTGGCTGATCATACCTCTATCCCCAACGAGAATAACCTTGGACAAGCCAAAGCGCTCACGGATTTTGACCACTCGGTCAGACAGGGTCGTCGCATCGGAGATATGACCGGCAAAGGCTTCAATCGCTATGGGACATCCTTGGGCGGTACACAGAAGAGCATAGGTCACTTGTGGACGGTCGCGCCGATGGTCACGGGAATAGCCATACTGAGCCAAGGAGCAGGAATGTCCTTCGAGATAACTGGAGGAGACATTCAGCATCAGGATATCACCCTCACCGACATGGCGCTGGGCCAGTTTCTTTTCG
>MPNP01000240.1 GCA_002239085.1 Rhodobacteraceae bacterium bin131
TCCCTCCAGGCCTACCACACTCATCTAATCTGAATGTGTTTCAGGTGGTTGAGCGGGGACCTTGAGTTGAACTCGGAGGCCACCAAGTTCACTACTTTTTGAAAGAAATACACTTCCACCATGTTCTATGATAGTTTTATCAACTATCGCCAACCCCAACCCAACACTTCCAGATTGATTTAAGTTACGAGAATTATCAAGTCGTGTGAATGGCTGCAGAGCCTTTTTCTGGAGATTCTTTGCAATCCCTGGACCATCATCTTCAACAGTTAAAATGAAGGTTTGAGATCGGTAATGTAAATTGATCTTGGCCTTTGTTGCGTGTCTTACCGAATTCGCTATCAGGTTTTCTAAGGATCGCTTTATTCCGAGCGGGCGACATAAGAGCATAGGATTTCGATGAGCTTCTTCAGATACGTAAGTGTTCAGTTCAAAGTCTTTCCAATTAGATTCTTCTACCAACTTTTTGATCAGTTGAATGAGATTGATTGGTGAGAATGATTCTTTTTCTCCAGTTGCGACAAAGTTTAGTAAACCCTCAAGCATTGTATCCATCTGCTCAATATCCTCAATCAACGCTTGCTTAATCAAAGGTTGATTAATCAACTCAGCTTCAAGGCGAAGTCTTGTCAGAGGGGTACGAATATCATGACTAATATTGACAAGTAATTGGGACCGCTGATCGATTTGCTCACGAATCGTGTCTCGCATTGATATAAAGGCATTAATGGCGCTTCTTACTTCGATTGCTCCACTTGCTTTGAGTTGATATTCATGGCCTGTTGCGAACGCATCAACTGCCTTTGCAAGTCGCTTAATTGGTTTGATTTGATTGCGGAGATAGAGAATTGATATGAAACTGGTGAGAATACCGATCAATACTATCAGTATCAAATATTGATGAGGATTTGAGGGTGATAAAATTTCGCGACCAACTTTGACCTTGGCCCATCCATGGTTCGTTGTAAAAAATATATTTAAATCATTTAAGTCGTTGATTGTTAAATCAATGGCACGAATAGAGGTAAATCTACTTTGAAGCACATCGGTTATGATCAGTCCTGAAAAGTCATAAAACACTCTTTGATTGTCAATTTCTCCTCCTTGATTATCAATAAAAGATAATTCCATACCCAATCGTCTTGAGATGCCACCCGCCACTTCCGAAGCCAATTCTTTAGTTTCTTCGGAATTAATTGACCTTAGTACCTGCTCAAATTGTGGTGCAAAATTCGATACCATTTGGCGCGTTACTCTGTCAAAGTGTTTTTGGACAAATAAAACGGAACCAAGCAATACTAATATTATTGCGGGTAACAATAAAATTAGGTAAAACCGACCGTCAACCCCATGTGGTATTTGGGTTTTGATTGTCTGAGCAATTGAGAATCTCTGGCTTTTTTGAGCCTGATTGATTTTCGTTTCGTGCATTAGATTATCTGTCATAGAATTTGTCTTAAGTTGAGAATTATATTCTTAATCACTGTTCCGCGAACTAATTTATAGGTACCTTTATGCGTCCATAAATCCATTAATCACATGTTTTGCCTTTAAATAATTCGAATGTTCGGAATAATTTCTACTCCTTGGGACAACACACATCCGATAACCTTTCCAAAGTGAAAAATAGCCCATTTTTAACTATGTTAAGCCCAAATCATTCACTTGACCATTCACTGTCACTAAACATTCACTTTCAACTCTTTGATTGTACCTCGGCTACCGTTTCCAAATAATTAAATCGCTTGATATTATAACATAAGTTCCGCAAATTGTCGCTATACAGCTGAGCCTCCTTAACTCGCTTGTACTCGCCAAGAGAAATGCCTCGAAGAGAAATATTCTGCCGTTAAAACTCAAGTGGGACTTTGCTGAAAGTTCTCGTTCAAATGTCGGTAAGAAGGACTTTGCAATTCTACAAACTGCGACCGAGACCGCTGCAAACAGGGATGGAACGCACTTGAAACCATGGGAACCTCACCGGCTGACATGACCACGCAGCTTGCTCCCGAGAAACCCGCTCCTGAAACTTAAAAGACCAACACTCCAAAATAATATTGTTCAGCAGATGAGACTTTACTAATCTGCCTCTAGATACAACTTGGGTAATTCCCTCAATTTAGAATTGACCTTTTCCCTTCAATAAACTGATGTTGATGAGCTTGAATGAAGACATATTGGGCTGGTCGTACCATCAGATATCCACTGCATGGAGAATGGTTGTCTCGGCTTTTCACCAAATAATTGTTGTGGTTTGTGGGTCGATTTTTTTATTATTAGGGTTGGTTCAAAATACTTCAACTTCCTTTAATTCCATATACCGGATTATTTGGTTGAAATGTTATTATCAAGGGTTAAGAAATTGATTCCCAAAGCTCATCGCTCCTTATCGTACCGTGAGACATGATAAAAATCGGTCCATTTCGGCAAGATAATCAACGCAATATAGTATCTGATGGCTTAACCATCGTTCGGTAATACTTTCTAACTATAATATTTAATTCTTGACATTGGTTCCTAATTTCGGTTTATTAATATATACGAATATTACTCATTCCTAGGTTAGTCTTATGGAATGGAAAATGAGGAGAATACAATGAAACCGATAAAACTTTTAAGCATTGTGACTGCAACGTTTGTTGCACTTGGCACACTAATTGCTTCAGTAACTGTTGCTGCGGCACAACAACAATTCATTTCGATTGGGACCGGCGGGGTAACGGGTGTCTACTATCCAACAGGAGGAGCAATCTGTCGGCTGGTTAACAAGGACCGACAAGAACACGGAATTCGATGTTCTGTCGAGTCAACCGGGGGGTCAATTTATAATATTAACACCATCAAAGGCGGCGAACTTGAGTTTGGGGTCGCCCAATCTGACTGGCAGTTCCATGCCTATAATGGTACCTCAAAATTTGAAGATAACCAGTTCGAAGGTCTGCGAGCTGTATTCTCAGTCCACCCCGAACCAGTTACCATTGTTGCCCGACGTGATTCTGGTATCAACAATATTACGGATATTCCAGGCAAGCGTTTCAACATTGGCAACGATGGCTCCGGTACGCTTGGAACTTGGGAGGTCATTGAGGCTGCCATGGGATGGAGTCGCGATGACCTAGCTCTC
>MPNP01000241.1 GCA_002239085.1 Rhodobacteraceae bacterium bin131
ATAACTGAAATTTCCTCTAACTCGCTATCACAAACTATCAATTTTCAAATGATAGTTTACGGTCCTGACATCAACGTCATAGAGCGTGGTCAAATTTTCTGGGTCAGCCAGATGTTCTCAACAGCGTTTACCGCCTCAACTCTTCCCTTCTCAATGGCTGCAAAAAATGCCAGATATTCGGCTGCCGAGGATCAAACATTGGAGGTCTCTTTTTTCCGGCTTGTTGAAGTTGCTTTTTTTATCTTTCTTTATCCAACCCTCCCTAGAATTGATACCTTTGCCGTGACCAGCTGCGGAATTTCGCCAATTTTAAGTTTACCACTTTGGAATCAAACTGCTCAATGTCTTACTCACCACCGGACCATACCATCAATCTTTCGTGGTCTTTATGGGTCGGATCCTTCAGGGCGTTGCAAGATTCAAACAAACCGAAATTCCACCACATCTTTAGGAGGACAAGATCGTTTAACATCAAGGCAGACAATCTCTGTTCTCAGTTGCGAACTGAAATAGCGGCTTTCTTCCAGAACAAGTTCATGACCCCAGCAAACACCGAAATCATAAAGATTACGAAAGGCACGGCCTTTTTGTTTGATCAGTCATCCAAGACGATATTTGCCGCAGACCAACCCGTCTTCTTTTAATGCCGGATATTCCGTGTACCGCTTTCCCCCATGGTAAATTCGTGCAGATAGCTGTCGGCCCAGCTCATGACAATCTGGATAACATCGTGCAGTCGGTCCAGCATGATGCTGTCGGGCACAACAAAACGACGCCAGATTGCCGGCTCGATATCAAGTGGCTGTACCTTCAGCAGATAAGTTTGTTCGTTCATTTCTCCACCTCATAATTTGACCAGAAGCTTCGTTTTCGGCCATGAGCTTCAACGACCTGCTCTTTGAAAGCTTTGTGATGATTAAATTCTTTCCAGTCAGCAACATTTGATGCAAGTTTGTCCAGCTTTTTCAAATAGCGGATTCCATGGTAATATGCTTTGGATCGCCCACGTTCCAGAATAGACATAAGCAAACTGCGGTAAATCAGGCTGGTGACAAGGTGGCGATTTTCCACCTCCATCGCTTCTGCTAGGGAAAGCAGTCTGCCGTAAAAGTCACCATTAAGTTGGTCGGCTCGTTTGAGGAGATATTCTTCGGCTTCATCAATTTTCCCGACTGCAATCAAGAATTTTGCATCTGACTCCTGGAGACTTTCAGTTTTCAGAATCTGCCGGGTTTCATCATGAATAACATTATCCCGTTTGTCGTGACCGATCACATCTAGCAGCGCTTGAAGATTGTCCTTGGTATGATGGGATCTAAATTGCTGAAATAATAGCTCCCCCAGTTTTTTGGAGTCACCCTGCTTTTGGTAGATCTCTTTAAGCAACTCATCCCGATCGTGTTTTTGGTAGGTTTTGTATTGTGAAATTTTCTTCATCCTGGAATGGGCGGTTTCAACATCTCCGCTTTCAAGGTAGACCCGGGCAATTTCAATCAGTGCTGCTGTGGACAGATCCCCACACCAAGCAATGCGGGTCTCTTCAAACAGCTTTGCATCCTTGAGCTGGCGAGCCAGGGATTCAATCAGTTTCAAGTGATGTCGTTTGCCAAAATTATCCTTCTCTTTGCTTGCCCATTGCTGAAGATTTGTAATTGTGCTGCGGATAACATCATCAGGCAGACAATCTCCTGCACTATCAATCAAGGTATCTCGGACGCCGTAGTTATTATTTTGCATTACCTTTAGGATAATCTCCACAACTTTATCCTTGTCAGAATAACGAGAGGCATAGTGGCCAAACAGTTTCATAGCATCGTAGAGGAACACATTGCCAATAGTCCCGCTGGAGTCATCGCACATCTCAAAAATAGTGCTATCAGTCTCGTAAAATTCGGCAACTAGTTCAATGCCGGTGAGCGGGTCATCCACACCGGATTCTAAATCTTGCAGCATCATTATCAATTCCAATGCGAAACTTTCGGCTTCCTCCCATTCAATAAACCCCCTTAAATTTTTCAGGCTGGATAATTTCTTTTTGAACCGTAGGAAATTTTCCTGTGGTGTGGCAATCAGTTGTTCAATCAGGTCATCCGCATCATAGGGATGGACTGCAATATCCAACAAGGCATCTGCCAGTGCATCTGCTCCAAGATTAATCAGTTTTTGTTTGCGGGATTCAGCCATTTGACTGTCATTCATACTGTCCTCCAACTTTTGTATAGCCCGAACCGGACACTGAGTCGCGTCCACCGGATACTGGTAAGATGTTTATCTGGGTGATGATTCTTTCTTTCAGTGCAGATACGTGGGAAATAATTTCAATCAGCTTGACGTCCTGCTGTAGTCCAGACAATGATTCCAATGCGGTTTCAAAAGCCTCTTCATCCAAGATGCCGAAGCACTCATCAAGAAACAGGGAGTCCACCCTAGGGCTATCGCATTTAAACTTTTTCAATTTCATTCAGTTGTATTTTGGCCCCTATGATGATTTCCAGTAGATAGTTATTGTTCCATCCGGCTCGTTTCAACTTGCTGCGCATGGAGGACTTTTTCTGCTCCGGTACCACGCGTGCCATATTGATCGCCATACGTCGCATTAACGCCATATTCTTGGCTCCATGGTCGGTTCGGGTCCGTTGCTGATCCTCATTCATGGTCACATCAAGAACCCAATGCAGTGAGTTCGCAATTCCCCAGTGCTTCCGTACCTTAGTCAGCAATTGATCTGGTGCCAGAGGTTCGCTCAGTAGAAAATACCGGGTCTCACGGGTGGTCTTGCCCTTGATATTGCGTTCGGCCTGCACCGCACCACAGGCCGCCAACCCCGGCCATGCATGGCGCTCCTGCAACCCGTCAATATCCGTCGAGACCCAAGCCCGACGGGTTTCAATCCGCCCATGACCGGTTTCAGTCACCGCCTCCGAAACGGACATCATGGCCGCTGAAGGTGGATCGTCCATAGCGAGACGAACATCCTAATGAAGCGTTCCTTGGTGGCCCTTAAGAGCCAGAACATAGTTCCCTTTCTGAGCCAGGATCTCCTTGGCCGTACTTCTTTGGGTGTGCAGGGCATCAAGGGTGACCGTCTTCCCCGTAATGGACAGA
>MPNP01000242.1 GCA_002239085.1 Rhodobacteraceae bacterium bin131
CAAGGCCGTCGCTCTAAAAAACGAGATTGGACCGAAGGGTGTATAGCCGTAACCAATCGCGAAATGGAGTTGTTGTACCGTATTGTACCTGTTGGCACTCCAATTATCATCAAAAGCTAGTGATCCTAGAAATCTATTCTATAGATATTGGTACATGAAAATCCCCAACTTATCCATTTGAATTGGGAATTGCAACGGCCTCTTCGGTTAATTCAGGGGGTTGGTTTTCAGGCGCAAGAGATTGTTTGTTTGAAGAGCCAACAAGAACAACCCACCATATGCGACCATCGGTATCTTGTTTCCAGCCAACTCCTAATTGGTCAGCATCGGGATCAAGTAGATTCGCTCGCGTAGATTCGTTAACAGTCCAAGATTTAATGACATTTATCGGGGTTTCAAAAGACTCGGATATGTTCTCACCTAACAAGGCTCCTTGATATCCCGCTCTTTTCACTCTGAAGTAAGGGGATGAGCGATCAGAGCCAAAATGCCAAGGCCTATTTTGGAGACTCATATCAAGAGCATGCGTAAATGCAGCCGCGTTCAGGGATGCAGAGTAATTTAAGTCGTTGAGTCCTGCCTGACTGCGAAGAGTATTAACAGAAATTAAGAATAATGGAGGTATTTTACTGGCTTCATTTTGATCAATTACATATCTGGATGCAGCTTCTTTTTCTACTGGTAGGTCACTCGTATCACTACACGCCACAAGGACGATTCCTGCGGCTAGCATTACCATACAATATTGGGTACCCCTAATCAGAACACCGCTGCTGATAATTTCTGTTATTTTTCTTGCAAATATTTCCAATTTAACTCTCTAATTATTTCAAAGTTATTTGATTTTGTGATTTATTGTCAGCCCGTAATTATTTTTTGAGTTGATTTTAATAGCAAAATGACCCACAGGATTAGGACAAATGCCGATCAAACAGATAAAGGAATTATATAGTTAAAGGAATGATTTTCCCAAACTATATTGATACCATGGGCTTGATAAACTTCTAGCTTAAATGACAAAAATGGTGGGAAGCGGAGATGCACCACCACGTGCCATCTCCAAAATTTTCAATATAGAAAGGAGTCAAGCTATGACCTTCAATCAAAAACCTACCCAGACCGACCCAGATTGGAACGCCGTTTACAATTCGGTGGAAGTCAGTCGTTCGTCCTAGATCATCGGTGTCGGCTGTCCTGCTACGGATACCGCAATGGGCCCCATAAACGGGAAGCTGCTGCTGAGACACGTGCTCGGCTTAATCTGGTTTGGAAGAGACACAATTGAGTGGGTCCATGGCGTCTGTCCTGTTGTGCTATGAGGCGTGTTATGAAGGATTGCGGGTCCGATTTCTTGATCACCAAACTCCTGATATTGAAGGTGTCGTTTGAGATCCGGCCCGTCTCCAGATTGCTCGCCGAGCCCAGAAGGTCACAACCAACCCGGTGGATGCCCTGCGTATGATTTTCGTGCCATGAAGGCTTGGCATTCTGGCGACAGCGATACCGTGACGCGTGTGTTCCCTCTGTTACAGAGGAAGACCGGCGGCGACTGCTCCGTGAACGTGGTCGTGACGGTGCCGGAACGTCAACAGAACCTCAATCGGACCAAGGGCATGGTGTATGGGCACGGCATCTTCAACCTTCAGCCGAAAGCCCGTGATTTAATTCCTCAGCTGAGTGACACTCCAACTGGATATGGTGAACCTTTTCCGCCTCATATTCTGGCTCATATTGGTCGGCTCAAGGAAATTCTTGGCGCGATGTTAATAGCGGTTTAAAATTCCCCAAAAGTAACTACTCAGGTAGTCTAAATACTCCTCTTGACTTCAGACATTTTAGCATTTTTCAAAAAAGTATTCCCTATTTACTCACACATGTTTATTCGACACAAAGACTCACGGAAGGACCAAAGTTCAGGTCGTTAAATCAGTCCTAACCGTTGCCACAGTCCGACAACGCGTCCTCCGACACATCGGCACCGCTTGGAATGATAAGGAACGGGATTTCTTTGATGGCCTCGCACGGTCCTTCATGAATGATCTTCAAAAGGAAGCCAATGGACAAAACACCCTGTTCAATCTTGATGATTATACGAACCTCGTTGACCGGTCACGCCATGCTGAAGACCATCCCGTCTCTGACAATTTATCATCACAGAGTTAAGTGTGATAAATTGATAGATTCTACCCGGCCTAAAATACAACAAGTGCAATATGCTGCACTCTGGCTTGGTCAGTGACGCTGATAAGGAAAGGTGAATCTTTTGCCAGTAGAATTGTAAAGTGATTTAGTTACTGTTATTCCTGTATTTCAGCATTGAAAGACCCCACGGCCCGGCCATCTTCGAATGTCAGATCAACATAACCTGTTATCCCTTCCGGGGGATTGCTAGATGATCCTTTAGTCCAAGCTATTGCTCGCCAGTAACCCTCTTGGAGCCTTGTTGCATCGCGAATATTGGAAACATCAAAGGCACTGTATCCATCAGCCATGTTAACGTTTAAACCAGCATCCCATTTTGATATGTCTGGAGGATTTGTTCCCTTGAAACGAAAGTTGTCAATATTCCCGTTTATGTTCGTTGGTACTTCCACAGTATCAAAATCAGCTTCTAAGTAAATATTTGCCGTGAATTCATCGGCATAATCACCCACGTAGGCAAATCCCTCAGCATCACCATCGTAAACGGCACTGCCGGTTAAGGGTCTCCAAGATTCATCTGGATATTTATTGCTGTCTTGAGGAATATCGTACCAGACACTAAAAGCATCGCCACCGTTATCAGGATCTAATAGCCATGTTCCCCAATGTCTGTTCCTCCCTTCTACTGGGTCCGAGGCAGTGTTTTCCACTTCGGCTAATACATCTCCATCTCTACCACCTTTAAATTCCTTAATAGTTTCAAGGACACTACTCTCTCTAGTCTCAAGCGAACTCATCGGGGCATCAACTCCTGACTGATGACTGCCTCCGCAGCCTACGAGTAGCAATACCCCCCCCCCACCATGAGAGACAATATCTTCAAATAATTCATTTCTATTTCCTTCTATATCTGAATTAAAATAAATTAACTTTACATTATCCAAATCAGCG
>MPNP01000243.1 GCA_002239085.1 Rhodobacteraceae bacterium bin131
TGCACTGTTCAATGGAGTGGCCGATACCAAAGCTCCCAGCCGTACAATTGCCCTAATGTGAGAAGCTAAACTTTTTGCTATGTGAGATGGATGGGGTCATGGCAAGGAAGGGTTCTGTTCCAGAAATATATTATGTTCAATCATATACATAAATGAAATTTGTCCATTTTTCAAGGCCTTTATACATACGGTATTCTTTATTGGGACATGGCAGAATACTTCCTTAATTATGGGGATTATATACTTGTTTCCCCAAAACCGAATATTATCCTGACTTCTTGATTTTTTGTTCCATAAACCGCCAGTTTTTTTGGCGGTTTTCTCATGATTACATTGGCAACATTCTTTGGCGTGTCCTTAATAACCTCAAACTCCTCGTAATACTTGGATTGGTTCGCCTTGGGTTTTTGTGAAATCTTAGCTTCGGACATAGTTTGCTCATTTCTAGAAAATAAAATTGGAAAATCCCTTACCAACACTTTTTATCCAAATTATGGCTCGTTCAAGAATTGAGATATCGTCTTCTAGTTTTCCAACTGCAGTATTACAAGAACCACATATCCATCCTCTAATTTCCCCTGTTTTGTGGTCGTGATCCAAATTGATTGATTGATTATTGGAAACTGTAAATATTCTATGACATATTGGGCACTGAAAAGTATCTCCTATCGGTGGCCTTGGATCTGTTTTATAAAATTCCTGCTTTTTTTGGCTGTTGGTTTTTTACCTTCTCTCTTTTTTCGACAATCCTTACAATCAGCTCTTCTATTAACAACACCAGTTGGGGTTCTTTGATTTTTCTGAAATTCAAAAATACTTAATACTGAATGGCAACTTCAACATTCTTTTGTTGCAACTAGGCAGACCTCGTAATATTCTCCATTCAACTACTTTTCTTTGTCTGCATTCATCACATTGCATTAGACAATCTTTCATTTGCTACACGACAATAATCTGCACAGATCTCACTACCTATCCAATTTCGACCTGTCATGGCGGCCATTTTTGCTGTTGTCCCACTACCCATAAAGGGATCATAAATAATATCATCAGGATTACTCCAGGTAATAATATGATCGTGAGCTAACTGTTCTGGGAATATTGCTGGATGTTCAAAAGCAATTTTGTCTTTCGTTGAATGGTTTTTACCAGTCATAAACTCCCAGACGTTCGTTCTACGTCCTGTTTTTCCATAACCTTTACGCTTTACTGGTTTTTGTATCCCGTTAAACAAACGCTTATTGCTCACGTCACCTTTTCGAGATTCTTTATTATTACGGTCTTGGATAAGATTAATTGTTTTGGGATTTCCTTTTGATAATACAAACATATATTCAAAAGATTGCCAATATGTTTTGTTGTTTCCAACAGCACCCCTTGGAGGCTTAACATAAATCATTGTATCAAATAAATTGAAACCTACCTCATCTTTGAAATATAAAGCATGCCTAAAACTTGTGCCAGTTTCATTTCCTTGGATGGTTTGGTCTCCTATAACCCAAACAGCTACCCCACCAGGTTTTAAAATACGGAACAATTCGTGGGCAATATCTTCAAATTGAATAAAATCATTGCCAGAATATTTCCTCATCGCATCATATGGTGGACTTGTAATAATCAGGTCAATGAAGTTGTCAGGCGTTCTTGCCATTGTTTCCAAACAACATTCATTATAAATATTCCCTGTTTTGATTTCTAGCAATAGAGATGAATCGGTCATATTTGTCTAGCTCCACTATCAAGTCCGTTTTTTGTAATCAACTTCTTGTAGGTTAATCTTCTCTGATCCATCCCCTTGGCCATTGACTCCATTATATCAAGTGTATCTTGTGGTCTGACATTATGCCGGCCATCAAACTCACCAACATATCTTTGAAGATGTTTAGGACTCATCTTATGGAATGTTCCTTTATGGGATCGTTTTAATATACTCCAAAAAGACTCTATCCCATTGGTATGAACCATCCCATCAACAAATTCCTTAGCACTGTGATTGACTGATGAATGATTGGTAAGCCCTTGATACCCCCTGTTATTATCAGTGTTTTTTTCTGCTTCCTTATCAACATTCTCTTCAACAAAGCCCTGCAAGGTTAGTTTGCTGGTATCAATTACAACCTTGGCTTTTATCTTATTGGTGTCTCTATCTTTTACACCAACAATCGCTGTCTTGCCGACAGTCCCATGACCAGCTTTCAACTTATCCTTAGTATGCTTGTTCTTCTCTTTACCACCCATATAAGTTTCGTCTATCTCCATTGGACCAACAAATATTTCCAAGCCCTCTAAAGAATCTTGGTATGTTTCCCTAATACGATGAGCCATAAACCATGCTGATTTCTGAGAAATTTTTTAACCCCGGCATAATTTTAAACTAGAAATACATTTCAATCCAGTGGTTAGCAAGTAAATTCCAAACGCCCACTTCTGAAAGGGTATTGCGGAATTGTGCATCAGGGTATCTGTCTTGACCGAAAATTCTTTTCGGCAAGAACGACATCTATAAGCTGTTGGTTTGCTTTCTTTTTTTGGCTTGGTTTGGATATTCTGTGATTTATTATAAACCACTTTTCCGCAGTATCGTTATCGGGAAACATCTTAAACAGATCCATTATTGAGATTGATTGTCTCTCATGCTTTCCTAGTGCGTTATTAGCCATTTTAAAATCTCCAAAACCGAATTAGTTTACCCATAAAATTTCAAGTGGTTTTTGGGGAAACAAGTATATAATCCCCTTAATTATGTATCAAATATAGAGTGCAAATTTTTATGTAATCCGACAACTAGTTATATTCCCTATCAAACCCTCGCAAAATCCACGTATAATACGTTGGTCTCTATGCCAAACCATTTTCATCTTGCCTTTATTCCTTTCAGGGAATAATATAAATTGCCTCAGTGGTTGAACGGCGGTATCGCGAATCGCCTGCAATCACGGACTTTCTTTCAATCGCGTGATATTCTCCCATTCCGTCATAAAGCTTCCAGATGGAATCATGATCGGCGTTAGTCAAAAGGATTTTTGCACCTCGTTTGGCAGCGCGAAATATTGCTTTTTGCAATCTGACCTGGTCCTGCCAACTAAATATTTG
>MPNP01000244.1 GCA_002239085.1 Rhodobacteraceae bacterium bin131
ACTGGAACTCAGCCAACGATAACTGGAAAGAGTATTATGAGAAAGGGTGACCTAGTGGATAAAATTTTGTGATCTGAGAATTACACCCACCGTAACAAGATTTGTTGAACATAAGGGGTGCATTATGTGCCACAAAAGGAATTGTTGAACATAAAGAGTTGAAAATGTTAAGAAATGGTATATCTATAAAATAGTACAGTTTTTGTTATTGGAGATTCATAAATGAACGATCCGATTAAAGGATATGATTTTAGCAATGCGATAGAATATCACTACGGCAAATTTCCTCCTGCTAAATTAAGTATTGATTCTTTATTGAAACCTCTGCTTCGTGCAGCGGATGCTCTGTCTCGCTATGATCAAACATTACTTAATTTACCGAACAGCGAGTTACTATTAGCACCTCTAAAACATAGTGAGGCAGTAATTACTTCGCGACTAGAGGGTACAATTTCAACAGTGGATGAAGTTATGGCTTATGAGGCTGATACCACTAATGAGTCCAAGAAAGCTAATACATCTCATGGGAGAGGAGAAGTTTGGGAAGTACTTAGATATTCTTGGGTACTAAAGGATGCTCAAGATGCTATAACCCAAGGTTACCCAATAAACGAAGCGCTTATAAAGGAATCACATAGACGTCTGCTTCAATTTGGAAGAGGGGCTAAAAAAAGACCTGGAGAATACAAAGAATCGCAAAACTATATTGGAGATAATTTACGAAAGGTCATCACCTACAAGCCAATTAGTCCAGCCCAACTGAAATCATCAATGGAAAAACTGATTGACTTTATTGAAAATAATGAAATGCTTCCACTCCTCAAAGTAGCATTAATTCATGCTGAATTTGAAGCATTACATCCATTTGATGACGGCAATGGACGTATTGGTCGCCTCCTTATTACTTTGTTTCTATGGAAATATAAACTAATTCATCAGCCTTACTTTTATGTGAGTTCCTATTTTGAAGAAAACAAAGAACAGTATTTTTATTTATTGCGTTCAGTTTCTAGTGAAAACAAATGGTTTGAGTGGACAGAATTTTTTCTAGAGGCAATTGCCGTTCAAGCTGAGCGAAACCTTGAAACTGCGCAGAAAATACAAGCCCTGTATGTAGAAATGAAAGAACCATTCAGGAATATTACGAGATCAAGTTGGCATACTAGTGTACAAGATTATATTTTTGAACGACCTATATTTAGAAACAAAAATCTTATTAAAGCTGGTATTCCAAGTCACGTTGCTCGAAGGATTACTAAATCCCTACTAGAAGAAGGGCTTTTGCGTGAGGTATCTCCTGCAAGAGGTAGTAAAGGTTCATTGTTTGCATTTGAAAAATTGTTGGAAATCGTGAGAGTTTAACTCTATTTTCAACCCTCAAATGTAGTAAACGATAGTTCCATGAGGAACAAGTATATTGGTATTCTATCCCTCCTGATTTCCATTATTATTCTATTTTCCATATCCCTTTCTAGGAGTTCCTGCTATAGCCAATACTTTCCCTTCCAAATTCATGCGCCAGTTTCTCCAGTCTGAAGATCGCTCTCTCAATCCATTTTTTACCGGTCGTGATGATCTCCGGGACTACATCATTAAGTCTTGATATAGCTCAGGCAGCTAAGTCATCAATCTCCAGTACCCCGAGAGAAAGATCCACAATTGTCATCCAAGGGCCACCAGGGATAGGCAAGTCATCCCTTATTGAAATGATAAGGCAGGATTGTATTGACAATCTCAATAAGAATGAGGAAGGACCCAAGACCATTCCGGTTACGATCAAGAGTAAACACTTCCTGTTTTTTCAGCAACTTGGTCAGATGACTCAGAAAACAATCAAGGAATTAAGTCATGTCATCAATAATAATAAAATTAAGAAGAAAATCGTTGGCATCTTAAATTCCTTGTCATTTGTTTCTGCTAATGGTATCAATCAGCCAGCGGATGCAGAAGATAAACTTGACCCCGGCGATTATACCATCCTCTTAATGATTGATGAAATCCAGTCGTTACCAACAAATCACTGTGCTGATTCCCTCAAGTTACTGAGGACAGGCTGTGATGGCTATCCAATATTTCTAGTACTCACGGGGTTAGCAAACAGTGAAACCGTACTGACTGAGCGCGGAATATTCCGACCGAAGATTGATAAGGTCATAAACCTGCAGCCCCTGCCCAATGAAGAAGTTAAAACTTCCTTTGGGAAATTCGTTAAGTGTTACAACATACAGTCGGATCCCAGTACAACTTCGACCTGGGAAAAGCTTATCGTGACTTGGGTAGATGGCTTACCCAAACACCTGCACAACGCTTTGAAGGCTCTTGGAGAAGAGCTTCTTCTTGTCGGAGGTGATCTCAGTCAAGTTAATCCCTATGCGGTTAAACGCCGAGCTATGGAAACACGCCTTCAATATTATGAGACCTACATAAAGACCTTTGACGCTGAACCCAAAATTGTCGGAGAATTTATGGCTGACCTTGGCACTTCAGCTAATAAAGACAAAATCATTGAAATTATCAACCGGATCAAGAGTAGGAACAAAAGTGAGAAAACGGGCTCTCTGAATTTTGAGGTGCTGCTGCGTAATGGATTTATCTACCCGCATGGTTCCCCTCACCTAGGGCTTTATCGCTGTCCGATACCCTCCCTGCAATCCATTGCAGTGACCAAGACCGGTTCCCTCCTGCATATCTTGACCTATGCCGGGAGCGAACAGAATCTCACCTCTTGCATCAATGATGACCTTGCCATCAATGGGGTTGATGCATGGGGGCGAACACCCCTGCATATTGCTGTAGAGGCCGACTGGCCTGTTATTGTCAATATCCTGCTGGAGCAAGGAGCTGATCCCAACATCAGGGATGGGCAGAACAGATTTCCCCATGACCTAGCCCAAACAGGCAGCGAAATCGCCCATAGTTTGCAAAACCACAGGAAATAATAACTCGTGCAACTCCTCCGCAGCATGACCAACCGGTTGGAGACCCAAAACGAGGCAAGTTTGGAAGGAAATATCAGCTCAGGGGTATGTTTCTGAT
>MPNP01000245.1 GCA_002239085.1 Rhodobacteraceae bacterium bin131
GTATGACCGGCATCGCGTCCTCCTCAATCTTTTGCCACGCCCAGTGGGTTTCCTGCAGGAGCCGTTGCAGTGTCGAAACCGAGGGCATCATGCCACCCGCCTCGTGCAAGAACTCCTGACATTGACGAAGCGGCAGTTCCGAAATCAGACTCATCGCTAATTGACCAGCCGGCCGGGTCATTCGACCCTCTCACAGACCCAACGTTTCATCCACCGGACACAGCGAATTCTTCTTCCCACGACCCCGATACCGCGAACGGGTATAATCAACCTGACCAAGCAACGTCATCACCGACCCTCGGCTCGAGGGAAGCCGGTAAAAGGAACGGCCATCACTTGTGATGGAACTGTCCCCGGCATCCTGCTGTTCAATACAGGTCCTCATGAGCTCCAGACCGAGCTTCCTGACATGCGCAACCGCACTCAACTCAACCGTCGCACAATCAGTGGTTTCGGGGTCCCACGCCGCACGGTCATTGGCGGACTCTAAAAAGTGCTTGAGCTCAGATAAAAAAGGCGGGTCTAAATACTTAAAATTCTTGGCTAAAACGTTGAGGATACTTATATGTGTTGACATCGGGAATGCTCCTTTGTTGTGTCGTTAAAATATTAATCCGAACTTCTTGAACTAAAAATAAGGTATTATTCCCTATACATGGGGGTTTAAGCCAATTTTTAAAACGACACTTACTGGACAGAGCTCTTTTATCGGACTGATTGTACCTCGCCTGGAGCCGGATGAATCTGACCACCCAATAAATCAAAGACCTTGGTCTGCAAGGCCGTCGGCTTGGACGTGACCGGTACCGTACAGCCCGTACCCAGATCCATCTCAGCGACGCACAGACCATTGAGTTGAAGCAATAAATCTTCAAAACTGCTGACTGAAAGTCCCTCATTAGTCCGCCGCTGGCTCTGCTTATTGATGGCCTCTTGGGAACGTACGGGGGCGGCCACCGGTGTCACTCCCGGTTGGGGAGCTTCATCTGTCAATAACAGGGGTGCTAATTGCTGATGCATATGCTATTCGACATAATAGGCCAATAAACACAAAAACAGATGGGAACGCACCCGGTCTTCCCGCCAGTGATACATCGGACGTACCCGGAGCGAATTGGTCTTGAATGACCGAAAGGCGCGCTCAACCTTGGCGAGGTTCTTGTAGGCTCGGACCGCTTCTACATTCCCCAGCTCGTCTTCCGTGACATTGGTTCAGATGACATAGAGACCATCCAAACTTTCCTCCTCGGTGATAGCGGCTTCCTTGCGGGCAAAGGAGAAGGCACCGGTGTTTTGATCAAAGCGATAGGCAAAATGCTTGGCCATCTTGCGGCGTTTGTGAGCACCCAATTGGCGATTGAATTCATCACGTTCCATCGTCCCTTGTGCATAACGAGTGGCTAAGGCTCTGATATCCTCTTCGGTGGCGGCCAACAGAGCATTGCGTTTGCGTCGGCGTTCATCCCGCAAGAAGGGATTGCAACACACGACCAGCCGTTCGTTGGGGTAATCAGGGGAGGTGATTTGAGCTAATCCCCAATCATCCAGCAGGGTTGGTTGAAGCTGACCGTGTTGAACTAACTTGCGGATGGTTTGAGACCTGAGCGCCGTAATCCAGGCAAAACCATTGGGTTGCAGGTCTTCATCAATCCGAGCTTGGCTAATCATACCTCTATCCCCAACGAGGACAACCTTGGACAAGCCAAAGCGCTCGCGGATTTTGACCTCTTGGTTAGACAGGGTCATCGTATCGGAGATATTGCCGGCATAATGCCGACAACTTTATAATGCCGACAAATGCTTCCAAACCCCTAATTCATGGGGAATGTAAGTTAAATTTGTCGGCATTATACGGCGAGTGTTCTTGGATTCAAACAATTGGTTTCCTCATCCCCAACTCCTGATTACCCTGATTTTTAGTCAAGATAACCCCCAAACCATTGACACGGCTCATACTGTATAATTCTCGTTTTTGTTAACTCAACGAGAGGTTTAATTATGACGATTCCTGATCGTGCCCCAGCTGAGGGCAATTCTGGCTATTAGCCTATCTCACTGCATTTCTGCAATCCATGAGCGCACAAGGTTATAGCAAAAATACAATCAAACTCTACCGGCGTATCAGCCACCGTTTTTGTGATGTTGTTCAGATGAACAATATCGGTCCCAGCGAGCTGGATGTCGATACCATGGACAAACTCGCTGATGCTTGTGTCACAACAGATAGTTTGTGCATGAAGAAAAAAGTTGCAATGGTTGTGCACCGCTGCCGGTAATGCCGATATCGGCATTACCGGCAAATGCTTCAATCGCTATGGGACATCCTTGGGCGGTACACAGAAGAGCATAGATCACTTGGGGACGGTCGCGCCGATGGTCACGGGAATAGCCATACTGAGCCAAGGGGCAGGCATGTCCTTCGAGATAACTGGAGGAGACATCGAGCATCAGGATATCACCCTCGCCGACATGGCGCTGAGCCAGTTTCTTTTCAATGCGTTTCTGGCGCGATAGGAGCCAGTCCATGGCTTGATACAGGTCTTCAACCGGGGTATCTTTTAGGTTCAAGAGACCGGCCAGGGTTGTGGTTCCATTGGTGCTGAGTTCTCGTTCCACCCGCAGTTTAGCGCCGGGACGGAGTATTCTAGCAATGAGCATGGCGAGGACCATATTGCGTTCACGGCTCGTGCGATAGAAGATCGTTTGGTCCAGTCCGGTGTGCTGGATGGTATTGAGGATGGCACTAACGGCACCATGATCTTTTTTATTGGTCAGTGTTGGTTTATGCAGTGTGGGGACTTGACCGGTCTTGAGAGCTTGTCGGAGTGATTCAAGGGCATGATGGGGCAGTCCTGAGAGATTCGCGACGGTTCGTTTTTTTGGTTTACCGTCTTCCCAATAGGATTGTCGGAGGAGGTGACAGGTTGAGTGTGGGTTATGAGTTGTTTCGATATGCATACTGCCTATGAATAATTGCGTTAGAATTACTGTGAAAGACATATAGTATTGGTTCAATACAA
>MPNP01000246.1 GCA_002239085.1 Rhodobacteraceae bacterium bin131
GCTGTTAGTCAGTGCTTTAGTACCAAATCCCGTAATGATCTCTGAAGTATTGGATACCGTGGCAAGCAAGACCGCCGCGATCAAGGTCATTAATGACCGCTTTATAAAGGGGTTCAGAATCAAGCGCTCCAGAGTTTTCTGTTTTTAAGTGCCTTTTGAGTGATCGTTTCCAAAAGAACTCATCCATCCATATTCCGATCTCATTGACTTCAAAATGGCCTGAAAGCCAAACATCGTCATGAGCCCATATGAGGGGTGGAATATTGAACGTTTCTTGAGTGAAGAAATCGGGTGACACCGACACTCCGACACATCCTTCAGCGATATCGACATATCCCCCTTTGATAAATGGAGGTGGAATGGGAAGTATTTTATCTTGAATTTGATAGGCTGATCGTTTCAGCCAAAACGGGAGGTTTTTCAGTATGTATCTGGGACCTCCGCCATAGAATCCGATGCGTGGCTTGCGGCGAATGACCTTTCGTTTGAAGCCAAATCGATCAACAAGCCAACCCCTTGCGACAACAACGTCTTGGGGTCGGGTTTTGGTTGTGTGAATGAGCCGCTCCATCCAATACCGAGGATAGCTCCGGTCATCATCGCAGTATATTATACGGGTGTTATGGCCCCTGTAATTCTGTACACACGGCAAGACTTTTGTTGCCGGTCCTAGATCATTCTCAACCACTTTGACGGTGATACCATCAGGAACCTCAGGGACACAAAAACTATGCTCTTGAAAGCGTCGATAGGTTTTGGGGATGTAGAGTTCTATTTGATGAGCAGGAAAATCTTGATCCAGTAGTGACTGTAATGTCTCGCCAACGAGTTTAAATCGAGGCGGAGTGGTTGTCAGTGAAATCACTACTTGAGTTGATGAATCCATCTATGAGCCTGAATTAGAAAGCAAAATGGATAACTTTATATGCCAGCGTACAAATTCAAGGGCAATTCGATACAACAAGTCTTCCCATGGTTTTTGCGGTAATCAAGCCACAGAGAATTCCCAACGTCTTTAATATTCTTTGGTTCATCAATGACCTATCTTGATATAGGTTCGATCAATACTTCCCCTTATCGTAACAGCGCTTGATTTCCATGGCTTTCGGAGGATTTCAAAACGGCAACAGGTTCAGGAGTGATGCCTATTATTGCAATAGCGGTGAAATTCAGGTTCTCTATCAGGGCTATCGCATTTGAAATAACATTCTATCACATTTCACGTAATTTACCCTCGCAGATTATTTCCAGAAGGAGTTTAAAGGATTTTTCTTTCATTTATGTTGATAATATTGAAAAAACAAAGGTAACTACTCAGGTGGTCTCAGTGACAAATGAGTATAGCCGCATCGGCTGAACAAGGATCTTGCGAAGGACTGGTCTGTTAAGTGTCGGGGGGAGGTGCTTCAGAAGCAAACTGCACCATCAGTTCACTGGGATTGGTTCCCAAGACATCCAGTGCGTTCAACTGGCGTTTGCGAGCGGTCTCTAACACACTGCGGAGAACCGCGAAGTCTTGTGCACCGGCTTTGGTTCGAAAGCTCCCCGAGATCTTCTGCTTGATTTTCAAAGGGCGTATATCGCGCTCAGCCAGATTGTTGGTGGCGGGGACCAGCGGGTTATGGAGACACCGCAGCGTGTCATCACGATAATGAAAGAAGCGGAGAGCCAAGTTATGACCCGGGCGCCGGCGGGTTCGTCCCCGACTCTTTTGGGGCAAGGGGTCCAGTTGGTTATGGTAGCGCAGACCCTCTTGTACAAGTTCGTCAAAGTGTGTTTCTATCGTCTCGATGACCGTGGCTGAGAGAGGTGAACCCAGTTGGTCCAAACGGATGATTTCATAGAGCAGAGAGGTCATCTCCTTGGCCCATGTTTCACCGCTCTCAGCGAGACCCTTGCATTCATGCACAAGATGAGCCAAACAAAACGCATGTTGCACATCGGGTTGACGACTCAGATAGGACGGCCAATGGTCATGCACCGCTACACCGGTGGCATCCTCCATCACATCACCCCGGCTTGTTCCCAGCCAGTCATAGCAGTGGGTCTCAGTGCCCGTCGTATGCATCCAGTTGAGCGACCCGTCGACCCGCATACCGGTTTCATCAAAATGGGTGACCGGCTCATGCTTCACAAGTTCTGCTATATGGGTATGTACCGCTTGGAAGCGTTGGGCGAACGACTGAATCATATTGTAAACGGTTCCTTGGGACAGCCGAGTGCCGGTCATGGCGGCGATAACGTGGCTGATACGACGCAGAGGGATCATTTGTTCAACGCCAAGATACACCACCAGTTCGCTCATACGCTGACCATACTGGACGGGTGCCGTGACGTCCGCCGGAAAGTCGCCGGTGGTGGACACCCCGCACGTCTCACAGTGACATGTCCAGGCAATATGGTCGGTGACCTCCAAGGGTTGCCATTTCGGGACATCGTGGACTTGGCGGACCGTGGCGGTCGTATCGGGGGTCAAAGAGCCACCGCACCCGGCACACACTGTGGGGTAATGGTCCTCAGTATAATCCACATCATCGGACCGGTTCTTCGTTACCCCGTCATGACCCGGTTGATCCCCGGATGGACGTTTACTTTTGGTCTTCTTGCCCGTGGACTTGGGTTTGCGTAAACCATCGCTGGACGGTGGCATGCCACTGTTATGACTCATCTTCTTGAGGCGGTGCTCATACTCCTCAAGGCGGGCCTTTAATTCAGTATTCTCAGCAACGACCTAGTTGTACTTTTCCGTCAGGTCAGCAACCTGTTTCTGTGAGTGGGTCAATGCCGCCTGTAAAGCGGCTTTGTGCATCCTGCGGCGCAACCAGGCCCCGTCATAGGTCAATGCTGCCTGTAAAGCGGCTTTGGAGAGACGTTTCATATGGTTTGAAAAAAATAACTGCTCAACTTATATTGGACGATTAGTATGATTATGACAATGTCAAACGACATTGTCAACAGGAATCTGAAAAAAATACAGGGAAATTTAACCTACCTGAGTAGTTAC
>MPNP01000247.1 GCA_002239085.1 Rhodobacteraceae bacterium bin131
TCCCTCCAGGCCTACCACACTCATCTAATCTGAATGTGTTTCAGGTGGTTGAGCGGGGACCTTGAGTTGAACTCGGAGGCCACCAAGTTCACTACTTTTTGAAAGAAATACACTTCCACCATGTTCTTTGATAGTTTTATCAACTATTGCCAACCCCAATCCAACACTTCCAGATTGATTTAAGTTGCGAGAATTATCAAGCCGAGTGAATGGCTGCAGAGCCTTTTTCTGGAGATTCTTTGCAATCCCTGGACCATTATCTTCAACAGATAGAATGAGGGTCTGAGATCGGTAATGTAAATTGACCTTGGCCTTTGTTGCGTGCCTTACCGAATTCGCTAACAGGTTTTCTAAGGACCGCTTTATTCCGAGCGGACGACATAAGAGCATAGGATTTTGGTGAGCTTCTTCCGAAACGTAAGTGTTCAGTTCAAAGTCTTTCCAATTAGACTCTTCCACCAACTTATTGATGAGTTGAATGAGATTGATTGGTGAGAATGGTTCTTTTTCTCCAGTTGCGACAAAGTTTAGTAAACCCTCAAGCATTGTATCCATTTGCTCAATATCCTCAATCAACGCTTGCTTAATCAAAGGGTGACTAATCAATTCAGCTTCAAGTCGAAGTCTTGTCAGAGGGGTACGAATATCATGACTAATATTGACAAGTAATTGGGACCGCTGATCGATTTGCTCACGAATCGTGTCTCGCATTGATATAAAGGCATTAATGGCACTTCTTACTTCGATCGCTCCACTTGCTTTGAGTTGATATTCTTGGCCTGTCGCGAACGCATCAACGGCCTTTGCAAGTCGTTTAATTGGCTTGATTTGATTGCGGAGATAAAGAATTGAGATGGAACTGGTGAGAATGCCGGTCAATACTATCAGTATCAAATATTGATGAGGATTTGAGGGTGATAAAATTTCGCGACCAACTTTGACCTTGGCCCATCCGTGGTTTGTTGTAAAAAATATATTTAAATCATTTAAGTCGTTGATTGTTAAATCAATGGCACGAATAGAGGTGAATCTACTTTGAAGCTCATCGGTTATGATCAGTCCAGAGAAGTCATAAAACACTCTTTGATTGTCAATTTCTCCTCCTTGATTATCAATAAAAGATAATTCCATACCAAATCGTCTTGAGATGCTACCCGCCACTTCCGAAGCCACTTCTTTAGTTTCTTCAGAATTAATTGACCGAAGTACCTGCTCAAATTGTGGAGCAAAATTCGATACCATTTGGCGAGTTACTCGGTCAAAGTGTTTTTGGACAAATAAAACGGAACCAAGCAATACTAATATTATTGCGGGTAACAATAAAATTAGGTAAAACCGACCGTCAACACCATGCGGTATTTGGGTTTTGATTGTCTGAGTAATGGAGAATCTCTGGCTTTTTTGAGCCTGTTTGATTATCGTTTCATGCATTAGATTATCTGTCATAGAATTTGTCTTAAGTTGGGAATTATACTCTTAATCACTGCTCCGCGCTCTAATTTATGGTAACCTTTATACGTCTATAAAACCATCAATCACCTGTTTTGCCTTTGAAAAAAATTGATTGTTCGGAATAATTTCTACTCCTTGGGACTACTCACATCCGATAACCTAATCCAAACTATAAAAATAGCTCATTTTTCACCATGTCTAGACCAAATCATTCACTGTCACCACATAATCACTTTCAACTCTTTGATTATATTTGGCTACCGTTTCCAAATAATTAAATCGCTTGATATTATAACATAAGTTCCGCAGATTGTCGCTATACAGCTGAGCCTCCATAACTCGCTTGTTCTGGCCATGAACAATGCCGCGAAGAGAGATATCCGGCCGTTAAAACTCATGCAGAAAGTTGCTGAAAGTTTTCGTTCAAAAGTCGGTACGAAGGACTTTACAATTCTACGAACTGTGGCCGAAACCGCCGCAAACAGGGATGGAACGCACTTGAAACCATGGGAACAGGAGCGGCTGACTTGACCACGCGGCTTACTCCCGAGAAACCCGTTCCTGAAACTTAAAAGACCAGCACTCCAAAATAATATTGTTCAGCAGATAGTACTTCACTAATCTGCCTCTTGATACAACTTAGGTAATTCCCTCAATTTAGAATTGACCTTTTCCCTTCAAAAAACTGATGTTGATGAGCTTAAATGAAGACATATTGGGCTGAGCATACCATCGGATATCCACTGCATGGAGAAAGGTCGTCTTGGCTCTTCACCGTTAAGAAATTTGTTCCCAAAGCCCATCGCTCATTAATGTACCGTGAGACACGTTAAAATCAGTCCATTTCCGACAAAATAATCAACGCAAAATATTATCTGATGGATTAAACATCGTTCGGTTTTGCTTCACCAATAATATTTAAATATTTAATTCTTGACACCGCTTCCAAATATCGGTTTAATCTGTATGCGAATATAACTCATTCATTGGTTAGTCTAATGGAATGGAAACTAAGGAGAATACAATGAAAACGATAAAGCTATTAAGCATTGTGACTGCAACATTTGTCGCACTTGGCACATTAATTGCTTCAGTAACTGTTGTTGCGGCACAACAACAATTCATTTCAATTGGGACCGGCGGGGTGACGGGTGTCTACTATCCAACAGGAGGGGCAATCTGTCGGCTGGTTAACAAGGACCGACAAGAACACGGAATTCGATGTTCTGTCGAGTCAACCGGGGGATCAATTTATAATATTAACACCATCAAAGGTGGCGAACTTGAGTTTGGGGTCGCCCAATCTGACTGGCAGTTCCATGCCTATAATGGTACCTCAAGATTTGAAGATAATCAGTTTGAAGGCCTGCGAGCTGTATTCTCAGTTCACCCCGAACCAGTTACCATTGTTGCCCGACGTGATTCTGGCATCAACAATATTACGGATATTCCAGGCAAGCGTTTCAACATTGGCAACGATGGCTCTGGTACGCTTGGAACGTGGGAGGTCATTGAGGCTGCCATGGGATGGAGTCGCGATGATCTGGCTCTT
>MPNP01000248.1 GCA_002239085.1 Rhodobacteraceae bacterium bin131
CCAGAACGCGGGTCGGTTCGGTACACAGTTGCTCCTGCCAGGTGTCCACCAACGGTTTCAACCAGACCATCCGCGGGCGACCGGACCGGCGACCGGATGACCGCTGGGGACAACACGACCACCCCGCTGCGCGATAACTGGTGCCCGAATAGACCGGGTCCACAAACGTTTGTCATAACCATGGACGCTGCTGATAGAGAGACTCCCAATCATCGGCAATGCGACGGGTCGCCAATTCCAGAGCCTGCGAAGCCAGACCATACACCCGTACCGATGGCAAAAGCAAAAACCGGTTGTTGCACAGCACTCGGCCAATATGAGCATGGCGAGCCTTGATTGCCCATCCGATAGCGTCATCCCGTGGTTGCAGTTGCAACCCCGCACTGACAAAACTGAGACCTCCCAGGATACCATACCGTGACGCGTGCAGCCAATAGATGATACGCCCATCTGGTGAACGGGTCCACCCCGCGGGATGATGACACTGGCCATCATCGCTTCCCAGTGTGGCCGCTCCGCATCTGTGACACATACGACACTGAGTGTGCCGAGTTCCGACAGGCGTCCTGTAATGGCTTGGTCGGGAAACCCGGTGGGTATATCGGGATGAGCTTCCGGCATCGCAACTTGGGTGGCGGGCAACGAGACCTCCAGAAGTGTGGCCAGTTTTGGTAACAGTTTCTGAGCTGCGGCTCGGCTACTCAGTTGCTCGCGATGATATAAAGCTTCAGCCAGGGCTGTACGCGACAACCCGGACACCTCAGCGTTCTGACACTCCTGCCTGAACCAGCAGGCGGTGGAAGATGAAAGTTGAAAAGTACCAATAAACATGAAACAGTAAATGGCATAAAAACATCAAGGAGTTAAGTGTGATTAATTGATAGACACACGGTGGGGTGATGGTCCTCAATATGATCCACATGGTCCGACCGACTGATCGTGTGTCCCATATGCCCCGGTTGACCCCCTGACGGAAGGTCGCTTGTGGCTTTCTTGTCCGGCGCATTGGGTTTGGCCAAACCATCGGTGGACGGGGGTTTGTGACTGTTGCGACTGGTCTTTTTGAGGCGCTGCTTAGACTTCGCCAAGCGAGCCTGTAAAGCAGCATTCTCGGCGACGACCTGGTTGTACTTAGCTCATAACTGGTTGTACTTGGCGACGACCAGATTCCACTTTTCCGTCAGGTCAACAACTAGTGCCTTTAACTTGGAAACTGCGGACAGCAAAGATGCGTAGGAGAGACGGGACATGAATTATTGATATGATTAGACTGCTCGACATATATTGGCCGATTGGTCATAGAATTGAGAAAGATACCACCATAGTGTCAACGAAAAACTAGAAAAAAAATAATCAAGGGGTATTTAGACTACCTGAGTAGTTACGAAAAAAGTTGAAATTAACCTTATTTTTTTCTTTTTGGAGGGAAAAATGTTAAAGATGGGCTAGGAAATGATGTAAAAGAGTCTATATTTACCTTTTTGGGGAATATTATTGAAGGAATGTAATCCCAAGGAGAAGAAATTATTCTTAATAATCAAGTTTTATTCAAAGGCAAAAGCAGGTGAATCCTGATTTCGGGATTTTATAGAAGTGCCCTTAAATCGTTTTCGGGCGGACACTAGTTACGTAGGTTTATATTTTTTTGATTGCAGATCAGGGAGGAACAAATCAAGATGCCAAAACTCAAATACGGAATCTATTCTCGGTATGCTCGTGATGCCGTAGAATTGCTGGGCCAGTTAATCAGTAAATACACGTTTGAACTTCACAATTCCGCCTATCCGCCCCCACGATTCCTGCATATTCTCCTCCTTCTCCTCACGTTGTGTATTCCGGCAGGTGCATCCTTTGCCGAGGATACACCTGCTGGGCCGGTGTGCTCAGGATTTGCGTGGTCTGGGTGCTGGCAGGAGATCGCCAACCTGCCGGGCTGCCAAGTATGGAATCCCGGTCCCCAAGAGGAGGAGACGGTCACATGGTCCGGCGGCTGCGTGGGCGGAAGGGCTTCTGGTCCGGGCCAGTTAACCTGGAGCTATAAGCGCGACGGACAGAGCAAGACCTCAACGAGCGAAGGCCTGCTCATAGATGGCAGGCAGCATGGCCATTGGGTTATACCCTATGCCGAGGGCGGAGTGGGAGAAGGCACGTACATTGATGGCAAGCTGCATGGCCATTGGGTTATACGCTATGCCAGCGGCCATGTGCTTGAAGGCCCGTACGTGGATGACTATCAGCACGGCCATTGGGTTATACGCTATGCCGACGGCAGAGTGTCTGAAGGCCCGTACGTAGATGGCAAGCGGCATGGCCATTGGGTTGAGCGCTATCCCGACGGCACTGTGTATGAAGGCCCGTACGTGGATGGTGAGAGGGTCGCAAGCGGGTGGAAAAGACACTAAGGAAGGGGCTGAAGCCCCCTACGTGGATAGTGTTGTTTTTTAAATTTATTCCGACAAATATTCCCAACTCACTTTTCATGGGAAATGTAGGTTAATTTCGTTGGCCCAATTGGGGTATATTTAAACCGAAACTGACATGGCACTCATGGAGAATGGAGACTATGAAAGTATTCAATTTTAGCTAATGAGAAGGCTTGACCCTGATCCTCAAATTAAGGCTATTTTGACCCTCATTCAGAGTGTGATCAAGGTTGAATCCACCCTCCAATCATCACCATCTCACCGTCACCCTAAAAAATCTCAAAAAACACTGATTCAGTCCCTTTTTGACCGAAATACACGACAAATACACACCACCCCAGAAATCATCACACACGACCCCCTTGAACCCACCATTCGAGCCTGACAATACGCGATAAAAGTGGGGACATTAATCGCGGTTAACATCCGCTTGAAATGATAACACAACGTCATCAGGTTCAACTCATCACGACACTTGGCGAGACCACGCATCAGGAAATAATGAATCCCCGCCCAACTTTTGAGAGTCCCAAAGGGATGCTCAACCACCGACCCACGCCGACGCCTCA
>MPNP01000249.1 GCA_002239085.1 Rhodobacteraceae bacterium bin131
GCCTTGGCGGGATCTTTATTGACAATTGAATCGGGACCTTACCCATTGTATTTCATCATGTTGATCAGCGTTCTAGCAAGCATTTTTATCGCTCTTTATGTTGTTCATCGTGACCGCCAACAATCACGAATACAATCCTTTCAAAGGAGTTAAGAAAAATAGCTAAGATGTTCCGAAGTTGGATTTTCTTGGGTAAAATAATTTTTTCAGGGAAATTGCCTCTATGTATTAAATGATGGAGCCACATCTAACCCATCATTAACTTTAGTGAAGAAAATAGTCTCTTGTTTTGTCAAAGATCAGTTAACAGAAGTGAATTATAACTATTGATTGGTACTTAATAGGCACACCGTAATCCTAGCAAGGTTCAAAGCACAGGGTTCTAGAACCATGGAAGCAAAGGTATGTGCAAAGGTGATAAACGATACCTAAGTATTCAAATCAGATTAAGAACAATTCTCAATTTGTTATTCCCGCCACCTAATGTGACCGTTCATGTTATGCTTCTCATAGACCTTTAAAATATCTTTGCAAAATTCTTGTAATTTTTTGTCTCTTTGGCTTTTTGCAAAGTCATATAACCTTATAATCATTCTTTTTCCGGTTTCAGTTTGATTAAGATTCTTCTTAAACATATTGTGCTGTGAGCATAAAGTTTGACCATTCTCTATAGTAGCTTTGCCACCTCTTTCCTTAGGTTTAATATGGTCTGCATGGAGTATAATTCCTTCGCCCTTACCTTTACCACAAATAACACATTTATACCCATCTCGCTTAAAAATTTTCTCTCTTTGAGCTTGAGAAAAATTTTCTTGATCTTTAGCTTCTACATGAAGAGGGTCATATTTATAAATACCTTGATCAATTTTAACTAAGAGACCTTCCTGATACAACGAACGAATTGCTCTGTCTGGGTCACGAAATACTTCGCCTGTCAGTTTCTTCCATTCATCAGTCGCCCAGTCTACTACCTCTTTGTGTAGGATCTCTTTGTTGGGGTGTTTCTTGTAATAACTAGCAATTAACGCTTTTTGTGTATTTTTTGCCATAATTAAGAAATCATCTTTCATGCAAACTCCAAGAGTGATTGTAGGGAGATTTCTTCAATTCTCTTTACCGCGATTTGGCAATAATCTTTATCAATTTCAAATCCAATACCAATTCTATGATTTAAATTAGAAGCCAATAAAGTAGATCCACTTCCAACAAAGGGATCAAGTACTGTATCGCCGATATAACTAAACAATTTTATACATCGCTTAGGCAATTCCACTGGGTAAGCAGCGGGATGCCCTCCAGCTCCTTTTTTGCTCTGTCCGTTAAATGTCCACAAGCCGTTAGTCCAAGCCATGAACTCTTCTCGTGAAATATCGCTTGTTCCTTTATCCTTTTTCCATCTCCCTTTGTACATCACAATAATTACCTCAACTGGCGCAATCACATATGGTGCAGAGGCGGACAACCAAGAACCCCAAGCAGTTCTACGAGAGATGTTTCCTTCGTTCCAAATTATCGTCGTATGGTATTTCCATCCAATTTCTTTGGCTATCGTTGTTATATCTGCACAGACTGCTTGTTGTCCCCCCTTATTCTTGTCCAATGGAACATTTAAACATAATCTACCCGAATTTTTTGACAGACGATAAACAGTTTTCAACCAATTATTAGTAAAAAGCAAATAATCTTTGTAGGAACGGTTATCGTCGGTTGACCCATAGGATATATCAACGTTATAGGGCGGACTCGTTACGGTCAAATCAACGGATTCTGGTTCAATTTCACTTTGATTAATAAAATCTTCGTTGTAAAGAAATATTTGATCTGATTGGCAATAGAGTGGCTTATTTTTATTTCCCATTTTTAGGCACCATGACATAAATCCAGTTTAATGTTTCTAAGGGAGAAATTAGTAAACTTAAAAAAGTTAACTCACAGGATATAACTAAATCTTAATTTAATGTAAATTTACTGATGAGTAACTGATTTATTGTAAATTGTGTTGTAATTTATTTTTAAAAATTTCTTAAACCCACTTAACAGATTAGTTATCAATTGGTAACTCACAGATAACTAAGGTTAATTGAACAGGTTTGTCGTAGCAAAAGATTGTTAGAAATCTTTACTTTACTCCGTTATTTTCCATCTTACTAGCTTGATAATTCTTGTCAATCAGCGTTCAGAAATTGACGGCAACCGAAAGTAGATCATTGTAGAAGGGCTGTGCAACTCAATTCTGGCTTAAGGTCTGATGATCATTACTCAGACGACACTCACCTTTGCAAAAAGTATGTCCAATCGGGACAAGAAGGCGAATGTGTTTGCATGACCGCAGGGAAAAATTGTAGTCATTGGTCTGCAAAAGGCTGGAAATAGTCTGTCAATTAGAGTCAAGATACTGTTTATATTTCGCAATAGAATCGAGAGTAAAACATTTTTCACTCATATCAGAATAACGAACAAGAAAATAATTAGAATGAGTAGAACAAGGAGAAATAGTAAAAATGCAATAATAATTAATTTTAGTAAAATCTTCTCCAGAGGGATTTGGAATCCCATTAAGTTCAAAAAAGCTATAACAATCAGAATTAACAAGAACCAATATACAATGTAGTTTAACATAATCCTGTAGCCAAAATTGATAAATAACCCAGATAGTTATTTTTGTGTGTCGATCAGAATTGGCCCGTATGATTAAGGTTTTGTTTTGGTTATAATTTCATGAGAGGGGAATTGCTACAAGAATTATACTTTTTCCAATTAGAATAGTTTAGTCTGACAACTTAGAATCGTTTGCTCATAAACTCACGCCATGCCAACAGCGAGATGGCGCCGACGATTATACCCCCACCCAAAAACACCCAAACATCTAACGGCTCAGAAAAAAACAATGCTCCAATTGCGACGGCTCCTATTAATTGTAAAAAGTTAAAGGGTTGAGTCACGGTAATCGGTGCTGCGTTAAAAGCACGAGTCATTGAATAATGAGCAAAA
>MPNP01000250.1 GCA_002239085.1 Rhodobacteraceae bacterium bin131
ATATAAATCAAATATAGAGCGTAATTATTGATGGATTCTGACAACTATAACTGCCTCAAAAAGCATTCTGAATGACAACCCCGCTGCTATTCACTCTGAACCTCTTTATCAATCCGAATTGAATGGGAATTATAACGATTGATAACAAAGCTCGGACGCTGGTTGCAATCCGGGTTTTTGAAGTTCAGTCGTTATGGGCGTGTGGTCTGCTTTTCCTTGATCTTGACCAGCTCAAAGAAGGCCTTTCGCAATCTTTCCATGTCGGCCCCTGGCATGTCATACTCTTCCTTAAGTTCAGCCTGCGACGGCTGATAGTCGCGCCGCGGAAGCGTGATTTCCTTGGTTGATTTCATTGTTCTTTCTCCTGATTTATCCATAGTTGATTGCGGAAGCGTCATCAGACCATAGAGGCGACCCCGGTCGACTCCCAAATCTGTATCACCCCCTCTCAACGCCAATTATTCACCATTCGCTTCACCCTCTTTCCACGCGACTTGGACAATCCGTTTGATGCGTGGTGTCCCATGATGGACAGCACAGTCCTTCCCGGATTGTCTCATCCTGATATGTCCTGCCACCAACCTTCACCAATCAGCCGGAGGTCTGTCCCCATATCCGTCCCTCGGTGACCCCTTCAGTGTGGTTGACCGGCATCTTGCGACCCTGACGTCAAAACCGTGGTCGCTGTATTGAACGACGCGACCCAATCTGGCCTTCTGGCTTGAGGTCCCCCCAATTTGAACCCATGCTTCACCCAAACGGTTGGGCCATGGACCTCGGTAATCGTTCTTCTTGTGCCAACGCGATTCATCCGCCAACCCAACGCCCTGTACAGGGTGAGTACCCAATCATATACATAAGAGTGGTTTTCACCGGCGATGGCCTTCTCCTTCATGTTCAAAAGAACCGAACCATCGTCTGTCACAACACGCTGTATGGCCTCTACATACGGGATCAACCACACGACATATTCATCACGGTGCACCCGCCATACATTGTCTTTCGCTGACCCGCATATGGGGGAGATGTCACACCACGATTAACCGAACGCTCAGGACCGCCTGAGACGGTCACGATGTCGGGCACGGACCCAGCAGGATTATCCGCGCGCCCCGGAAGCCAGTCCGTTGTCGGCAATCAACTGCTCGTAAGTCAGTCTCTTGCCGACCATTCCGGCAACAATCCGGGTCATCTGTTCCATCGTATCCATCGTATCCACCTCTCGCATATTGTGCCGACCCACAAACTCATTGATATACCGGTCAAGATGCTTGGGCGACATCTTGTGGAACGTCCCCTGAAAACCCCGCTTCAGCATCACCCAGAATGACTCAACCCCGTTCGTGTGCACCCGTTCTCTCACGTATTCGCCCACAGAGTGGTTGACCGAACTGTGCGTGCGCGGCATACCCTTGTAAGCCGCAGCACCATCGGTGAACACTTCGGCATCGTCACCAGACTGCTCAAGCACAAATTCGTGCAATTCATCCCGACCAGTCGACGGGACGACCTGGGCTTGAACCTGATTGGTATCGCAGTCCTTGGCTCCCACCACAATCGCCTTGCCGACGCCACCGCGCCCGGCCTTCAACTTCTTCCGCTCATGCTTGTTCTTCTCTTTCCCACTGATGTACGTTTCATCAACTTCCACAGGACCCGCAAACGGACCACCATCCTGCTCAAAAGCCTTGCGGAGACGTTGCAGCATAAACCAGGCCGCCTTTTGACCAATACCCAAATCCCGGTGCAACTGCATCGACGAAATCTCTTTCAGGTGGGTAGCAAACTGGAAAATGCCAATCGCCCAATTCCGGTACGACAGATTCGAACCATCCATGACCGTGCCTGTCTTGATGGAAAACATCGTCCGTTTCGGGCAATCCCGACACCGATGCGTCTGGCTCGGATGCTTGATCCAGCTTTGAACATTGGTCGACCCACAATGCTGACATTGAGGACGTCCCTTCCAGCGTTGCTCGACCAACCATTATTTGGCCTTCTGTTCGTCATTTAACATCTCGATGACCTGCAAAAGGGTCAGTCCTTTTCGGTAGGCTTTTCCGGGTGCTTTCATATCTATTCTCCATTGTTTATTTTTACTGTAACTACTCACGTAGCATTTGGTTAAGATCAGGCCATATTATGGAAAAAAACCAATGTAAAAACCAATCTTGAAAAGAAGATTCGCATATTAAAGCCCCTATCGCAAGGGATTAAAGAACAATTATTTCATTTTCGGGCAGACACTATATAGGAAAAACAGGGAACATGAATTATTTTAGGAAGGATGGAATTATGAAGAAAGTTAAACGATTACGCAAGGGTGAATTGAAAGAACTTCACTTGAAGGAAAGTGATATTGTGGACAAGACCCCTTGTGGCAATGGTGAGTGGTCGGTTGATATCAACGACAAGATACTTTGCATGGCATGAAACAAAAGCCAATGAATTAGTACGGCTGCTAAATAGGTTCAAAAGTTGTTTCTATTATGCGGGTAATGTTGAGTATGACCAGCCAGCGGTGACTTATGTGATAAAGCCCGATACTGAAATAGAATTTTGGTTCGGTAAGATAGACGGCTATTCTATTACCCTTGACGGCAAAGAGTGGATAGTTGATACATTTGAACGCTGTGGTTTTGGTGAGTTTTACACAATCCTACAAGAACTGCGGCGTTGTTTAGTACGGTCAAGGAACGACAAGCAAGGATAATTAGTGTCTGTTTATTGTTGAAGAATGGGTTTTAGATGACCAAAACCGACCCTTGAACAGCTGTTAAACTTTGATCAACGATTATCTATGACAATGGGAGAAGCCCTAGTTCCTTGAGATAAGAATTGTGTTTGAGCTTTGCTGCCTGAATCTTCTCCT
>MPNP01000251.1 GCA_002239085.1 Rhodobacteraceae bacterium bin131
AGCGATAGGCAAAATGCTTGGCCATCTTGCGGCGTTTGAGAGCACCCAATTGGCGATTGAATTCATCGCGTTCCATCGTCCCTTGAGCATAACGAGTGGCTAAGGCTCTGATATCCCCTTCGGTGGCGGCCAACAGAGCATTGCGTTTGCGTCGGCGTTCATCCCGCAAGAAGGGATTGCAACACACGACCAGCTGTTCGTTGGAGTAATCAGGGGAGGTGATAGCACGAAAATGCTGGTGTTACAAGCGAATTAATGTTGTTTTTTATTGATTCGCTGATTAGGGATAAACATTACCAAAGTAGACAATAAAGTCCTTTATCGATCGCTATTTATCGTTGTTGACTGGCATTGGTCCGATCATTTTTTCAGGGCGGACAATTTTATTAAACTCTTCTGCATTGACAAAACCTAGTTCCAGAGCTGCATCTTTAAGAGTTAAGCCCTTTTTGTGGGCAAGCTTGGCAACTTGAGTTGATTTATCATAACCTATAATCGGGGAAAGAGCGGTAACAAGCATTAGGGATTCATTCATCAAATATGAAATACGTTGGGTATCCGCTCTGATACCAGTCACACAGTTTTTTGTAAACGAATTGACACCATCCGATAATAGCCGGATTGATTGAAGAACATTGTATGCAATCACGGGTTTAAAGACGTTGAGTTCAAAATGTCCTTGGCTTCCTGCGAAACCAACTGTGGCATCATTTCCTATGACTTGAGAACAAATCATGGTCAGTGCTTCTGTTTGAGTAGGATTAACTTTGCCAGGCATAATTGAAGATCCTGGTTCATTTTCGGGAAGAATAAGTTCGCCGAGGCCACATCGAGGTCCTGATGCTAAAAACCGAATATCATTAGCAATTTTAAAAAGTGACACGGCAAGAGTCTTTAAAGACCCCGAAAGTTCAACCATGGCGTCATGTGCTGCCAGCGATTCGAACTTGTTAATTGCGCTAATAAAAGGTAGGGATGTTATGGATGATATTTGTTTAACGACCTGTTCGGCCCATCCCTCAATCGTATTTAATCCTGTTCCGACTGCAGTTCCTCCTTGGGCAAGTTCCAAAATACCATTGTAGGATTGTAATACTCTGCTGATACCTAGTTCCACTTGCCGGTGGTAACCAGAAAATTCTTGCGACAATGTAAGAGGAGTGGCATCTTGGGTATGAGTTCGCCCGATTTTTATGATGCCTTTAAATTCTTCACATTTATGTTCTAGAGAACTGGAAAGATAGTTTAAGGCAGGGATTAATCGATACGACACTTCTTCAGCTGTAGCAATATGCATCGCTGTAGGGAAGGTATCATTGGATGACTGACACATATTGACGTGGTCATTGGGATGAACTGGATTTTTTGAACCAATCACACCTTGCATCTTTTCAATGGCGAGGTTAGCAATTACCTCATTTGCATTCATATTTGACTGCGTGCCTGAACCTGTTTGCCAGACAACCAAGGGAAAGTTGCTATCAACGTCTCCCTGAATTACTTTATTCGCGGCCCAGACAATATTATTCCCAATGTTAATATCAAGAAGGCCATAATCCATATTGGTAATAGCACAAGCCTTCTTAATGACCCCCAATGCTCGGATTAGAGGTTTGGGTTGCTTTTCAATCCCAATGGGAAAATTCATCACCGAGCGCTGAGTCTGAGCTCCCCAGTACTTTTCAGTTGGAACCTCAAGGGGACCAAAACTATCGGATTCTTTTCTGAAACTATTCATGAACCATACCTATGAGTCGGAAGAGGGTGAATTAATTTTATTTTTGCGAAAGCGGTCAAGGCCTACAACTTTATCTGAATCTTGATAATCATCCAATTCCCTTGTGTTTGAGGGCATTTTTTCTTTATCAGGATTGATATTTGCCTCTATACCAAAACTGGTCGCCCTGTCAAAGAACTTGAGAATGGATGAGAAGGGTACGTAGATCCTCTCAGGGGTATCTTGAAAATTAAGTGTTACCCAGAAGCCATTATCCTCAATTTTAATTTCCTCAAACCAGTTTTCTAAGACCAAGGTCAACTCCTTACCGGCTGCACTCTTCAGGTGTGATGAAATGACTACATTTGGGTCACACAGGTTGAAGGAGATATAGACTCCTGGATTGCGTGGTGCTCCTTCTTTTCCTATGATTGTAAGCGCTTGTTTTATCACCTCAAAAATGGCCAGTTGCATTAATTGGCCATAGTCAATCGCTGCTTGGGTAGGGCTTTGAGTAGTCAAAGTATGCTTCCTTTTATTTAAGACAGAAATTTATTCAAGAATCATAGTGGATAAGTATACGTATACCAAATTCTAATTTAGCCTAAATGGTGATTGTTATTTCAAATCGTAATGCCAAGTCAAACGTGTAAGTTTGCTGATAAAGAAATATTCATTTGAAGAGTTTTGGAGTCGTACAGAAATCAAATGCAGGCTTCTGGAGACAGGTGCCTGCAAACCCCGCTATGACCAGTGTATCGGAGTCATAGACTTAAAGTTCCATATTACGCTAGCTTTACGCAGCTAGAGCATATGGAGCACGATTGTCATTGGCAATTGTGCAATTTGGACCGATAACAGCGGTACCCCACCGAATGAAAGCTGACACCTTTACACGTTCGTCGATCCTATTTCGGCCCCATAAGAAAAATGGTGGAGCCGCCGGGTACCGCCCCCGGGTCCGATCCGGTTATTCCGTGCGCATTTATCATCATAGTTCTGTTAAGAACACGTATAAAATGTCAATACATTGCAATTTTTTCAATAGAAGACCAAAATAATTGCACATATTCTTAAGAAACTGTGGTAAATTTACCACTGCTTAATTACCAATGGCCGGTGTTACCCATACTAACCCAAGGTTCTTG
>MPNP01000252.1 GCA_002239085.1 Rhodobacteraceae bacterium bin131
CTGAAAAGTTTTTCAACTCTCTTAAAACCACACTGTATCCAAAACCTAAGAATGTGCTTGGTGACCAATGCTCTAAGAAGCCAAGATTCCCACTCCTTAAAATCCTTAAATCCATCAGGTGTTTCTCGATTAGATTCAGAAAAAAAACTTAATCCCCTATCTAAATTGTTCCAAATTTGACTAAATGAAATTCCGGCCGTTGCATGAAAGTGGAGGTGAGCTACTGGGTCTAAAATTTTCAGACTGGGGTCAAGCAGTCTAACAGACTTGGCATTTCCAGTATTTGCCGCAGCTAAGATGAGTTCAGGTGGCAATGCTAAACTAATCCATCTCCAGTGAAGAATTTCCAAACCGGGGTTTTCATAGTTTGGCTTGAGTACTGCGGTTGGTCCGGCTGCTTCAATCAGTGATTTGGCATGTCTTTTTAAGAATTTTTCGATTTTTTCGTCTGGTTTAGTATTAAAGTTTAGAACTGAATTGGGATTATCATTGATACCTAATTTTGTAAAACGTTGTTCTAGGTGGTTAAGGATTTCCTTGTCTTGGTATGGTTTAATAAAACACTTTCTGAAGGAACCTATGTTTGAAAAGGGTGCAACTAATACCTCGGAATAGGCAAGTCCCCTTCGGGTCGATAAAACCATCCTTTCAGAATTTTCCTGTCGAAAATTGTTCTCTGCTTCTTGGTTATTTGAAAAATTTATTGATCTTCTTTTGATTCAGATTCATAGGCTAAAAAGGTTAGCTTATCTAAACTGTAATTTTTAATTGGTTTATTAGGTTTGAGGGCTAATCTTTCCCAAGCTTGACCAATTTTACCTACGTCAATTTTACCTACGTCTAATTCACTTTGTTCAAATAACTTCATAATTTCTCCCATTACCGAATTTTTCCCTCTCCTTACCGAATTTGAGAATCCCATTTTTGAATGACCAAACACTGCTAAGTTATCAAATCCTTCTAGATTTTGGTTTTCCTCTCGCACTAGAGCTTGAAAAACAGAATCATCTGGTGGAACCGATTGACCATTAACCTTAAACAAAAAACTAACCCACGCAAAAAACAATTCATCGTCACTTGATAAATTGTTTAGATCAATATTATTATCATTTAAGAAAGCGTTCCAATCTGAATATAAGTTTACCCAATCTGATGGACTTTTCGGTGTTGGTCCAACAATGGGCCAAGGGACAATATGATCACTCGTTTCTGTCCAAATAATGCCCAATGAGGGTTCTACAAATCTCAATCTGTGGTCGATTTCAACTTGATCCTTAAATTGTTGTTCAATATCTAAAGCAAGTAAATACTCGGCAGAAGCAGCATCGTACACAAAACCGTCACCAAATTCATTGCGAAACATTCTGGAGAATTCAAAATTGTTGGACCAATAAATTGAAATTCCAGTGTTATCAATTTTTTTGGAACTGACCTTCCGGGGTCTGAACGTACCAATTCCAGGTTTGCCAGTAATATATATTTGCTCATTATCGATATTGTTCATATGACCTACAAAAAGACTTTCTTCAGAGGGGTTCTCAAGAATAATTCTTAAAAATTCGGTAATAGCATAGATGTACGTATTTTCATCTTCATTATTCCTCCATTGATCAAAAAATCGTTGAAGGTCTCTGAAGATGAAATGATCAATATCATGAGGAGATTTATCAAATAAATTGGTGAGTTTGTTTTGGTCCGAATCTTCCACCCATGATTTTGATATTTTTTGAATTATTTCGCCAAAATACAGTGGTTTTGTATCAGAATAATTTTTACCAAAGTAAGGAGGTTCCCATCTCATTACTTTTTTTATATGTATGCCTTCAATATGAAAAACTTGAGATGTTGGTATTGTCTTTTGCCGAAGTGATTGGCCTAAAATTTCTGATTGCTCAATTACCTTATCCAAAAGCCCACTATCATTGAATACTGTGTTTTGTGTAAATTCCCGATAGAAGGATGTACTTAAGGCACGATCAGTATTTTCTTCATCACCAGTCAAGATATATACCAACCGAGGATGGAACAACATCCGAAGGATGAGTAGTAATTCTCTTGTTCTGTTAACCTGCATGTCAAGGTCATCAATGGGGAGTACAATTAATCCATTTTGTGGGAGTTTATTTGAGCGCTCCAGGAGCTGTAATATTAAATCAATGAACTGACTCCATTTGCGTTTGAGTTTCTGCCATTCAAATTGTTGTTCTGCTTGCCAAAGAAAAAAATCATCAAGGTCCTTTTCAGATTTTCTTGCTAATAGCCCTGTTGTCCAACCCACAGTAACGGTTCTTTGTAGCTCTTGATATATTTGTTGGATAGAACCTTTGGTTTCGCAACAATTATGCTTTTTTTGGGATATGTGGTTAACCAAAGGATTGAATGCTTGGATAATCCAACTGAAAATAGGTAATTCAGGTGGTATTGAGTCAAAATCAAGCGGCTGCAAGGATCTAACAACAGAAGACATTCCTTTCCAAAGATCTGAAGTGTCTTCGGTTTTATTTGAGTTTCTCCATCCTTCAATTAGTGTCAATAAACAAGAGGTTTTTCCAACCCCTCTTTTTCCTTTAATCAATATAACATTATTCCCTTTTCCATGATCAATATTAGCCCACAAACCTTTTTTCTTATTGTCATTTATTGAGGTTGAAACGCGCTGGATCTCTTTTAGAAGGTTATTTATATCTCTAATTGTATATTTTTGATCTTTTGTAAGTACCTTTTCATTTAATGGGTTGGTATCATAAGCCGGAGTAATTGAACTATTGTGTTCAGTTTGATTAGCCGTTGGTGCCAATTTTTTTTCCAATATTATCGGTTACAGTTTTAATTACCCTAGCGGGTA
>MPNP01000253.1 GCA_002239085.1 Rhodobacteraceae bacterium bin131
TCTTGCTCATATTGGCCGAGTGTTGTGCAACAACCGGTTTTTGCTTTTGCCATCGGTACGGGTGTATGGGCTGGCTTCGCAGGCTCTGGCGTTGGCGACCCGTCGCATTGCCGATGATTGGGAGTCTATCTATCAGCAGCGTCCATGGTTACTACAAACGTTTGTGGACCCGGTCTATTCGGGCACCAGTTGTCGCGCGGCGGGGTGGTCGTGTTGTCCCCAGCGGTCATCCGGTCGCCGGTCGGGTCGCCCGCGGATGGTCTGGTTGAAACCGTTGGTGGACACCTGGCAGGAGCAACTATGTACCGAACCGACCCGCGTTCTGGGTCAGACCGCGGAACCGTGGTGTGAGGGGGATTGGGTCGCACGGGAATATACCCGTTGTGACTATCCGGATGGGCGTGTTCGCCGTCGAATCATGGCGATGGGCAAAGCATGGCTGGAAACACCGGGTGCTCCCCTGCCCGATATGTTTCCGCGCGCGGCTGACCAGCAGGCGGCGTATCGCTTATTATCAAATGAGGCTATCACCATGGACGATATCATGACATCCCACTATGAAGCCACCGTGGAGCGCTGTAGCTCTCAACCGGTGGTGTTGGCACTGCAGGACACCACGACCCTGAACTATGACACGTTGGTGGGAACGTCGGGGCTGGATCATCTGGGTGGGGGTGGCAAAGGCACGCGAGGTCTTCTGCCGCACTGTGGTATGGCCGTCACACCGGGAGGACAACCGTTGGGTCTCTATGACATGGATGTCTCGTTTCGCCAAGACCCGTCCAACGATAGCCGGCGCTGGGTCAAGATGTTGGACCGCGCGGCTGCATTGGCCACGGTGTGTCCGAACAGTCGGGTGGTGACGATATGTGACCGGGAAGGTGATTTTTGGGAGTTGTTGACCCGTGCCCGTTCGCTGGATACCGAGCTTCTGGTTCGGGCGAGCAAAGGTGCCAAACGGCGGGTTAAAACCGGTGGTGAGGAATCGGTCTACCTCTGGGAGTACATGACCCACCAGCCCACATGGGGAACCTGCAGCATTGTGGTGCCCCGACGCGGCGGACCTAATCGTCGTGCGGGCCGGACCGCCATCCTGACCTTACGATGTGTCGCGGTAGAGCTGGTGCCCCCGCATGCGGCCAAGGGCGACCCGCCGTTGCGGGTGATTGTGGTTGAAGCCCGTGAGGAGAACCCACCGCCCAAGCATCAGGCCTTGCACTGGATGTTGATCACCACAACCACGCAAACTCCCGGACGTGCCCTGGCTCTTGAAACCGTGCAGTTCTATGAGCGACGGTGGAGTATTGAACGCTTTTTCCATGCCCTTAAGGTTGGCACTCGCCTGCAGGACCGTCGCTTTGACCAAGCGCAAGACCTGGCCAAGTGTCTGGCGTTTGATGCCATCACCGCCTTCCGCGTGTGGGAGTTGTCCCGGTTAGCACACGAGCATCCCAAGGAACCGGCCTGCGGGCATGAATAGCGGATGATATGAACCGTTTTATGTTCGGTCGCACACGCAAGTTTCCTTCACCGTGTTCGGTTCATGTGTGGCTGGCCCTCTCTCATGATGAAGCCCTAGGCCAAACACGAGTCAATGGTCAGGCCTATATTCCTCCTCCGTCCGCGAAACAGCTCGCCGCACGCCACATTCACACGGCGTTAATCCACCGTTAGATTGTCCCTCGAGGTATCAGGCATCTGACGATTGATATTGATGCGACGATTATTCCATAGGGCAAGCGGGAATGTCTCCCTACCTGCCGGGCAGTGACAACGGGTGCTGTACCGTAAGAAATGACGACAAATTTATTATACCGACTAATGTTCCAGCAAGATTCGATAATTGTCGTTTCTTTGATGAGAACCTTCAGATGTTGCCTGCAAGCGTGAGGTTGGTCGAGTTGTTGATGGACAGAGCGGGTTATCAGACCAATGGTGTATTCAACAATAGTGAATAGGCTCATGGAATAGTCAATCATGATTGTGTTACGTAAAACTTTACATAAATTGTGCCGGTGGGATGTTGCCGCCAGGCAAGTTTGGTTCCACCTTGTGTTGGTTGAGTATGGCTTGCTTTGGCATGAGCCTAGTATCACGCCTTCATTGAATTGATGGATAAAGGCGAGATACTTGGAAGAAATACTGCTCGCAATTAATCGGTGTTGACTGTTAACAGAATGACAGAGAATAATGCAAATTAATTACATCACTTCTAAGGTGTTGAGATACTAGTCAACTATTCCCGTCCGAAGATGGCGGTTGGAACATCCTGGTTGCGGGTGGGGATGGACCTGTTTTCGAACCAGTTTCATTTTTGAGTGTGCTCGCTTGGCGAAGCATTCCGACCGGTTCATTCTGAAATTTGCGGCGACCGAAGATAGGGACTTTGAGAGGGGCTGGAACAAGCTGTAAAGGCTTCAGGTCTGAGAGCGATTGTGCCCCTCGGCGACCCTGACTTAACCCCAAATATAATACACCCCGGAAAAAGCCTGTTCAGCCGGTAATGGAGAGATGTATGTGTATGTATTGCTTCGTGGGATAATTGCTGTAATTGGTGGAGTAAAGATTGGAGTTAACTAGCCAAAAAATAGTCAAAAAGCTGTTTTTTAATCCGTGCCGGCGAAACAGAAATAAACTATTACTAGAACTGATAAAAAAACCTAAATTATTAAATTAGCTCACGGGTCAAGGAACATGACAATCCTTGTTCTGGTTGAAAAAAATTAAGGAAATAGAATTTTTGCTTTTGAAAATTACGAGGTATAGGAATTCAGCATAACACTTTAAAGCCAGTTTAGAAGACGATAAAACGCTTATGAGGTGTTTTATCCTAGCAATTTTGTC
>MPNP01000254.1 GCA_002239085.1 Rhodobacteraceae bacterium bin131
AAAATTATTCGTCGTGAGCTGAAGAAATTAATACGAGACATTAGAAAAGCATCAAAAAGAGCGCGAGGAAATAATTTTATCTCAGTTTTAATAAGCCGTATTTCAAGGGATAAAAATAAACAGGATGCAAACTGATATAACTGCAGGCCATACTCAAAAGTGAATTTCAACGCAATGGTGACGTTACCGAGAACAAAAAACCTACGATTCTTATAAAACTTGTGTTTTTCCTCTTAACCCCTCTACAAGAAGCAAATCACAAGAATCCAATCAATAACGACAATGAACGACCCCACATTAAGCACATTAAGTAATGATAGCGAAGGTTATCGCCGCGGTTCCGTTTTTGGCTTTACATTGGCCGAGATTTTGTTGCTATTGATATTTTGTATCCTGCTATTTTACAAAATAAATGATGAAAGGCAGAAAGAAAATGAAAATGCCCTCAGAGCAACTATTGATGAACTAAACTACAGTTTGGCCGAATTTGAAGTAGTCAAACATTCGAAATTTATTACCCAATTAATTACCAATGCCCAATCACTTGAGAATACAAATCCTCAGAAAGCAGAGCAATTCTTAAATAACCTCAATGGGGAAGCAGATTATCTCAACCAACTGCAGCTCTCAACGACTGATGAATGGGATGAGTTGAAGGACCAAGTTCAGGAAGCAGTTTCCAAGGCAACCCATTCGGATTTTATTACCCAATTAATTACCAGTGCCCAATCACTTGAGAATACAAATCCTCAGAAAGTAGAACAATTTTTAAACAACCTCAATGATGAATCTGATTATCTCAACCAACTGCAGCTTTCAACGGCTGATGAATGGGTTGAGTTAAAGGACCAAGTTCAGGAAGCAGTTTCTAAGGCAACCCATTCAGATTTTATTACCCAATTAATTGCGAGTGCCCAATCACTCGAGAATACCAATCCTCAGAAAGCGGAACAATTCTTAAACAACCTCAATGATGAATCAAATTATCTGAACCAATTGCAACTATCAACAGCTGATGAATGGGTTGAGTTGACGACCCAAGCTCAACGCTCAGTTCCTGAAGAAATCTATTCAACACTTTCGCAACTTAATGAAACTCAGACAAACAATCTGCTGCAAAATGTTGAATTAGCTTCTAATTTTACTGCTTCAGAGCTTGAACAAATGACGACCAAACAAGACAATGAAGTGGATCCTGAAAAAGCTGTGATGATTAATCAGGTTAGTAAAGAACAACTTGAAAAGCTGATTGCCGGGGAACTTGTTGAGGAAGCAAAAAACTGGCCACCAATTATCTCTTTAAGTGAGGCAAGAAATTATTCGTTCCAAGTTGGAAGTGCTTCCCTAACTGCAGAATTTAAGGAGCAAATTAAAGGTGAAATCGCAAATCAGGTTCTTTCTTTACTTAAAGAATATGATGCTGATGTCATTGAAGTGATTGGACATACCGACTTACAACCAATGCGAGAAGATAGAAAGACTAACTTAGACGATTACTCAATTCAATTTTTGCAAGATGATGATGCAATTGCTCTTCGTGCAAAAGATAATGCTGGTTTAGGATATGCACGTGCCTTGAGTGTGGCAAAGGAATTGATGCGTGTTCCAGCACTAGCAGATTATACTATTCTTCCCTATTCAGCGGCACAGGTTATTACACCTGGCGAAACATTGAATGACGGCAGTTTAAATATTGAAAGCTCACAATTGCGTAGGATTGAAATTCGCGTTAGGAGAAAGCAAAGTTAAAAACTAGACTCGTTCTTACACGTTGCAAAATAATTGCTTCAACCAGTTGGTCCTGGTTCTAATCTATGCTTAACACTTTTTACCCCAAAGTAGTTGTTTTGGGCTAATGAGACCTTTTCATATCCATAATTTGATATCATAGTTTTATGGGTTTTTCTCATAGTGCCGGTACTGATGGAATCCCTATCAAAGTCAATTGGAAACATTAATTCCTTTCCCTCCTTGAAGCCAATAAATTTTTGGACTTCATCTTAATTTTTCGGGTAATAATTCTGGAAAGTTTAAAAGTGTATAGATTAATGGAAAATTGGGAAATAACTTGATTGAAATGGTTTTATACACACTTATTCAGATGATAAAGATAATTCGGAGAATAATGTGGGATACCCAGTAAAGGCGGTTGCCAACTATTTCGTGCTAAATTACAGGCAACACGGAATTAAACCTTTGAAAATCCAGAAATTGATTTACTTGGCTCATGGTTGGCACCTTGCTTATATATGTAAACCGTTAGTTATAGATGAATATGCTGAAGCTTGGCCACATGGTCCAGTATTTCCGTCAATTTACCACGCTTTCAAGTATCTTGGCCGCAAACCGATCATTGAACCTATTATTGAATTCAGTTATCGTAGTGATTATAGGATTGAGATGAACACCGCTGGGATACCTAAATCTGATAAGTTAACATGTAAATTGCTGGCAAGAATTTGGGATGAATATGGTAAATTCTCCGGAAACTACCTTTCGGAATTAACTCACCAGGAAAAATCTCCTTGGAGCACAGCGCGTAAGTCTGAAAAGGTCAAAACAATACGGAATATCAAGATTGACAACGACCTCATCGAGTCCTACTACAAGAGGTTAAAAGACGCGTGAAGTAATTCCAGATAAAGAATTTCCTAAAATTGGAAGCGAAACTTCCGAAGTTTAAGGCGATGTGACAAAATCTGATAATGAATTAACTGACTGTCTGTCATTGGATTAAACTGATTTGCTGTTTATTCAAGTCAGAGGTTATTCCAATGCATTATTGATTATGTGGGGATTGAAAGAAATCACTCTCCCAAATTAGG
>MPNP01000255.1 GCA_002239085.1 Rhodobacteraceae bacterium bin131
CTTGAAAAGAAACCTGACCTTGCCGTTCCATATCCGGTAGCAACAACCAAAAAAAAGGGAACAATTCCTAAGAAAATTTGGAGGATTTGCATGAGCTAATATTCATTTTTGAGGACTGAATGACGAACAATATTATTTTTAATCAAGGAAGGCTAGAAAAAATAATCAACCAAACCAATTCCAAACAAATTACCAGCATCTATTAAGGCAAAAATTAAATTAAGTGAACTGCAAGTTCAGAAATTGTCAAAGTCATTTCGCTCCCACTGATGTATATTGTGTTTAAGCCTAATTGAGGCCAAACTGAATCTGATACTACCTAACAAAACCTAGAAGGTAAAGTTGGACTCTTATAGGACTAGACCAACTGCTAGAAAAGGACAGGTCGCTTGTTTCTGGAAGAAAATATAGTCTTGTTAAAACTGGATAAATTTGTAAAATTCTCTTCCACAATAAACCATATTGAGATGATTTCTTAGAAATAACAATGAAGTAAACAGCGTCATTTCTACTGCAGTCAGGTTTAGATGATATACCTTCTCTCCCTGAGTTACCATGACCATTCTCACAATAGGCGGTGATAATAAAGAGATAAGGTGGCAATTTCAGTTTATTAATTCAACTAAGGAAGCAGTTCATCAGGGTTTGGGATTTAAGACGACCTTAAAGTCTTCACTCATGGGGGCTATAAATAAAAATATGCTCACTTACGAAGTTCATGTTTTGATTAAATCTTAAACCCACATGATTTCAGAAGTATTTTCAAGCCATTGTTATATTTAGATTTAGCAGCATATTTTATGTTCTTGAAAGCAATTCTTTTGTTTAATTCATCTGCTGACAACCCTTTTTCATACTCAGGCCAGATTTTTTTTAGTTTTTGCAACGCATCACTGCTACTAGATGGTTTATCATCTAAATGGGGTTCAAAGTGACGTATCAAGACCGATTCAAAACATATCTTTTGTTTTAATAGTGTTATGTTATGGTTTTCTGCAAGTTCAGTAATTTCGAATTCGGTATTGCTCTCAAAACGGTCTGTATCCATGAGAACAAATTTAGCAATATAGTCATTATTTAATTTGGGCTTTTTATTTTTCAGAACATTTATAGTTTTATAGACTAGTTTCTTAGGGTCGCCTCCTGACAGGACACATCTTTCAATATGGATATTTAAATTTTCCTCTTCCGCAAATGACTGGATAAGTGCTCCATAACTCCGCTCACTTTCTCCTTCGCATCCTAGAAAGATTCTCTTGCGTTTTTGCCTAGTCATTCAGCCCAGAGATTTTTAGCCAATACTAGGAACTGAACCATAAATTCCGTTAATGTAATTCGCAAAGAAATTCTCGTCTCGTCGTACGCCCTTTATGTCAGCTAGCCTTACATATTGAGTTTGCCCCACTGAATTTTTATCGCAAAGTAGAACTTCTTCTTTGGTTAAATCGGTTAGAAGACTCGCAGAATGCGTTGACATTATCAACTGTGCTCCATCCGGGTTCGTTTCCTTATTTCTGAACATACGGATAACTTCCAAGAGAAGATTTGGGTGAATACATGAATCGATATCGTCAATTATAGCAATACCTCCGGTGTCAAGCGGCAATTGAATTAAAGGAAAAATTTTAACGAACTCCCTTGTTCCATGGCTCTCCAAGAAAAAGTCAATGGGTCGGTCTAATCCTTTATGCCAAAATTTCATTGAATTTGACTGGTTTGATTGTTCAACTTGAACATCTGCTATTCCTAAGTCAATTCGTTTTAATATTGGCCTGATTTTATCCCTGCCATATGTATTGATAGAATACCATCCTATTGTCTCTCGGTCTTCGGCTGCAACTCTAGTAAAATAAATATTCGTGTGAATATTTCTTAGGGATTCAATAATTCTTTTTGCAAATTGATGTACATATTGATTGCTTAGTATTCCTAGTGTAGAAATCACACTTGCTTGAGGTTTTAGAATTGCCTTGAAAGATTGGTATTGAACCTTGGATATAAATCCTTTGGCAAACTGAGTGCGTTCCGAATTTCGTTTAAAAAGAGTTGTCTGTTTTCCAGAATTTTTGGGTTGGTAAGATAGTTTTTCAAGCACAACTGTGTTGGAATCTATCACAAACTCATATTTATAAGGGCATTGAAGGTTGGAATTTTGGAGATCATTAAAAGAAACTGGCCCAGTAAAGTACAACGCAATTCGAGTTGGTTTATTTTGCATCTCTTGATTGAAGAATTTCTCATATGGGAGATGATTGTTATTATCATCTAATTCAAAATTGTAAGCGATGAACCACTGGATAAATGAGATGACTCTTAAAAAATTGGATTTTCCAGCTCCATTGGCCCCAAAGAGAGCCAGTACACTAGGGCAACGCTCAGGCGAATCCTTATAAATCGGTTTTAAACGGCCGAGTTCATCTTTAACTGATTTTCTAACTCTCAGGTCAATAACTTGGCGGTCGCTTATAGAGAAAAAATTTTCCACTTCTATTCTGTAAAACATTAGAAACCCAAAATTTGAATAAAATATTTAATTACTAGAAAGATAATAAAACCTGAACTATAACTGTCGAAAGGTGATCGTTAAGTATTATTTTTAACATAATATCAACAAAAATGGTATTATATTGTTTTTCTGAATTTTATTGTATCATCATCAGAATTAGGAATGATAGAGAAAAAAGAGGGCTTTCAATAACTGAACCCTTAAGTAGCAGTTCTGCCATTTAGAAAGCCATTGACATTATTTTGAACCGAAAATTGCT
>MPNP01000256.1 GCA_002239085.1 Rhodobacteraceae bacterium bin131
GGATCTAAGCTAGGTGACGATTGTGTCACTTACCCAAATTTAACAAGCGATAATAAATGGATACAGGGAAGTGTCACAATGGGTATTGAATGGTCACCGGAGGAGAATGAGAACGATTGGAGCTTGATCAAAATAAAATATTAAACTCTAATCGAAAAATTGTTCTGCTAGTAATGCAGCAGAGTAATTTTTTGGAATTCCGTATTGTCAACCCTACGGCCTATTTGCAAATTCCACCTGATAACCGCCTAACAGCAGGTCGGTTTGGATATCCTTGTATCAAAAAATTTAACCCAAATTATTATCATTATGTGAATTATTGAAAACACTTGGCCATTTTTTTCTGACAGGTCTAATTTTTCCTTGCCTGCAATGAGCAAGCAATATTGGTATGAAATACTTCCACTCTCTTGAGTCAAATTTTTCATCATGAATATAACGCGGATGATTTATTTTTAGATCATCAAGCCTACCACATAGTTCTTGAATTTTTGCTGAATAATAAATTGGGATATAAGATTTCCAGTAGTAACTACTATCATCTAGTTTCTCAAGAAGAGGCTCAAGTTCTTTGAAGCGATATTTGGGTGAAAATTTGTTTAAATATGACCGATTGAGTACGAATAGAGAAGTCGTACAAATGAAAATTGCAAAGATGTACTCTGGAGCACCAATATGTTCCCAAGCAAGAACCCCTTTTCCACGAATCCAATTCACAAGTGCATATAAGTCTATTCCTACAAATAATAAACTTATAACACCTCTGATCAAGGTACTTTTATCTAGCATTTTCAACTATACATAAATTCTTGATAAATTTGAAAAGTCCACATTCTTACTGAATTTCAAGCTTTTTCTTAAACATTCTATGATATCTTCTTGACTTTTTGACAAGATTTGTCAATAATCGTGGCACTAATAATTGTTTCACTGCTCATCATTTCCAAGCAGTAATGAGATAAATTATAACCTTCGCAAAGAATTTTCAATGCCTAGTATCTCGCCTTTACCCATCAATTCAATGAAGGCGTGATACTAGAATTTGGGCGATTGAAGAAGATTGTTTACTTAATCTATTTCAAGTCATAAAGAGATGTGCCCGGTTGCCAAAGGATAGCAAGGAGCTGAGCTTCAGATATTTGCTCAGGTGTCATCAATTCCTCAACTGAATCTCGCATGCTGGCTATTTCATCTAAACCTAGTGACACCGCAAGGTTAAACCATACATGGGCACGGACATAATTCTGGGGGACACCCTGACCATTCACATACAGCCAGCCCAAGTTGGTTTGTGCACGAGCATTCCCCTGCTCAGCCGCCAGCCGATACCATTTAGCAGCCTCTTCATAATTCTCGGGAACACCCTGACCATTCATATACAGCCAGCCCAAGTTGCTCTGAGCTAGAGCATACCCTTGTTCAGCTGCTAGCCGTAACCATTTAGCGGCAGCCTCATAATCCTTCTTTACACCCTGTCCATTATAGTATAACAATCCTAAATTGCTCTGAGCACCAACATTTCCTTGCTCTGCTGACATCTGATACCATTTAGCGGCCTCTCCATAATCTTGGGGGACCCCTTTACCTTTGCTATACAACGACCCCAAGTTGTTCTGAGCAAAAGCATTTCCTTGCTCAACTGCAATTCGATACCATTTAGCGGCCTCTCCATAATCTTGTGGAACACCCAGTCCTTTTTCATAAAACCATCCCAAGTTGGTTTGTGCACGTGCATACCCTTGTTCAGCCGCCATTCGGTACCATCTAGCAGACTCTCCGTAATCCTGAGTTACACCCTGACCATTATAGTATAACATTCCCAAATTGTTCTGAGCAAGAGTATTCCCCTGCTCCGCCGCCAACTGATACCATTTAGCGGCATCTTCATAATTCTGGGGAACACCTTGACCATTATGATACATCCAACCCAAGGTGCTCTGAGCAAAAGCATTCCCTTGCTCAACTAAATTAACAATTTCATTAAGAGCATGATCAAGGTCTCCGTCTTGAAACACTTGAACTCCTTCGTTGAAATCTTGGGCCATTGCAGCTATCCCTAATGTGCAGCCAGCAAATAAGCCCAATAGCTTCAATGTGATATTTTTAATATGATTGTTCTTACTATGTCGAGTCCGGTATTTCATTGTATCTCTCTGTGCTTTTTTCGTCATTCAGATCATAATATCAAGAATTTATTATACGGAGCTGTATTTCTCACAAATTTATTTGCGCCTTGACCAAAGAACTTAAGAACGTTAACCAAGCAATAAGTATCTCGTATAAAGCAATGCAGCGACATATTGATCAAATGTTCTGACCTTTGGGTATCGATCTAAAGGAAAAGTTCGCGAAACATAGTAGAAATAAAATTACAGTCTGCATAGCAGTCCCTTAACTTTTCTCCATGGTTAGGAGGAGTGTCTGTCTCTGAAGATTGATTTTGTCATAAATTTTCTTATATTGAAGCAATTCAAGGTTTCATTTTTAACCCCTCTACAGTATCATCTTCAATCACAATACCGTTAGCTTCAATCACCCTTCGGCTAAGGTTTCCTTTACTATTCAAAATATATACTAACAGTTCCAAAAAAGTGATTATATTGAGTGATATAATCTTTTCTAACAAGATTCCGCTTTTTCTATAAGGAATAACAAATCGTCTAACTATAAGGTTGATTAATAATGAGCGATTTATTTTCAATAACGTCTGAAGATTGTAGCTTAATGTACAAAAAAA
>MPNP01000257.1 GCA_002239085.1 Rhodobacteraceae bacterium bin131
TAAGTTTACCAAGCAGTATCCTCAACATACTAATATCCTTTTAAGCACCATAAATTTGCAAATCAAATATTCATGGTGTGACTTATTATTTTTTGAAACTTCAAAACAATTTATCCAGTATTTTTTTGCATATCCAGAAGGGCAAAGAAACGAATAATTTTGATAGTATAGCATATTACACGTTTTTACTTGATCTCAATTTACTTGGATAAGCAATATGAACGATGACCATAATTATGAGAATTCAACAGATCATAAGCATCTATCCTAACTTGGCCCCACATAATGGCGTTTCGTTTCTGGCTATCAAAATCGCTAGTGTTAAAAGACATTGACTCACTATCCTGCCCATTGCATGAGGCATTTTCAGCAATTTTTTATCATCGGCCAAATGGAAGTTGGAGTATAATCCAAAAGTTAAAACTTGTTATCCTAATTGGTTGAGATTAAAAACAACCTCTATGGAAATAAAGTAATTTACAACAATAGGGACTTTAAGTGATGGAACATACAAGTTAGGTCGTCATGGCATTAAAAGGTTTAAAGGAATTTATTAAGAAGCTCAAAACACCTGTAGATGGATATGACTTAATTGATATTTTTGGACAAATTGATCACGAAAAAATTGCAAAAGACCTTAATCTAAAAGAAGTCGGGGCAGAAAAAGGAAAGCACAACTTACCTGCGGCAGATTCCAATATAGATGACGAAATCGAATTCCAAATCAAAGAAAAAATCGAATCCGCAAAATTAAATGCATACCTCCTTGCTCAAGATCATATTGTTACATTAAACCAACGGATTTCTAATTTAGATTTTGAAAGCCACTTTACTGAACTGCGGCAAAACAGTCTCCTCACAATCAGTGAGATTCAAACAGAAATTGAACTCGGTTTGAATGGAATGTACACCCGACGCCGTAAGTATTTAGAGGCGAAAAAAGAGTTTGCTCTTTTCCGTGAAATTAATGGCCTAGAACATCGTACAGCTAAGATCACTACACCCTTTGGAAAGACACTAAGGGTCTTAATCATTTTGATTATGGTCGTAGTCGAAACTTACTTTAATGGAATTTATCTCGCGAAAAGTAATGCCTTAGGTTTATTTGGGGGAATAATAGAGGCGGCTACTTTTGCTTTGTTAAATATCGGTTACTCAATAATATTGACTTTTTTTGTCATTCGGCAAATTGTTCGCAAATCGTTTTTTTGGGTATTAATCGGCCTTATTGGTATTTTGGCTTGGATATGTGTCGTGTTCTTTATCAATCTTGGATTGGCTCACTACCGTGAAGTTGCGGCCACTATTTTTGAAGGAGCCGGAGCCGATGTACTCCAGCGAATCCTAGCCAATCCTTTTGACTTGAAAGAAATCAAAAGTTGGATGTTGTTTGCGATAGGGACTTTGTTTGCCACCTTTACATTAGTTGATGTCATTTCTTTCTCGGATATTTACCCTGGCTATACCAAGAGGCAAACAAAATGGGATGAGGAAGAAGAGGAATACAAAGAGGCGTTTATTCTTTATACCGAAACATTTGATGATATAAAAGAGGAGTACATTGAAACACTTAAAGAAATCGGCAAAGCAATTTCAATACGGGAACGAGCACTGGATAGTATCATTTCAAGCAGTGGCCGATTAAACAACTTGTATTTATTCCATATTCAGCATCTTCAAAGGATTTCTGATTTACTTTTTTCACGTTATTATGAATCAAACAGAGCAACGAGAACTGAACGAGAACCCGTTCGTTTCAATGAACGCTTCATAATTGAGAAGTCAGAGCTGGAATTTGACTTTCTTGCAAAGACCAATCAAATCAAACAGAGTATTTCTAATGCTAAAGAATTCCTTGATGAACAAATCCAGCAGGTTTTGGATGAGCACAAAAAAGCAATTGGAGTACTTAATAATTTAGAAAAGTTAGATTTAGATAAATTGGACAAAAATATTAAAGAGTTCTCTGATGGCTAAGAGAAGAAAATCACCCAATAGGGGGAAAAATAAGGGTAATTTTTTACAAGTTGTTTTGATACTTGTTGCCGGGGTTATCTTACTATCTTTACTCGGTTTTGGAATATATCTCTATTTAAATATTGAAAAGGACGTTGGCCTCTCTCAAACAGATCTTTGCCCAGAATCTGGCGCCCGCGCTACGTACGCTATTCTATTAGATACTACAGATGAATTATCCATCGTTACAAAAGAAGAAATCGTCGCAGAAATACTTTCAATAAAAAATAGCTTGCCAAGGTATTATCGGCTTTCAGTCTATACTCTTAACGAGGATGGCCTCAATCCAAATCCGATTGCAAGTGTTTGCAACCCCGGTAGCATCAATCAGATGAATGCCATGGCTCGTCAAGGCCTTACAGCTAATCCAGCTATGATCGAAAGCAAGTATCGTGAATTTGAAGGTAAAATTGATACGGCAATTCAATCAATATTCAAACAAGAGTTTGAAGCGAGTCAATCGCCACTTCTTTCTTCACTGCAAGAATTGAGTTCAAAACTCCCGGCACCAAATAGTATTGATGACCAGCAATTTAGCCGTGGAAAAAACCACATTATATTTGTTTCGGACCTGCTGGAGCACACCGATACCTTTTCAATTTATAATTCTGGAATTAACTTTGAGGCTTTCAAAAATAGCCGTGCAACTGAAAAATTTGGCAAATCATATTCCGACACGGAAATTTCGATACGTGCCGTACGGCGGAGTGGCCAAA
>MPNP01000258.1 GCA_002239085.1 Rhodobacteraceae bacterium bin131
CAACAGAATCTGAGCCCGTGAGCGTGATTGAGCCGAGCCCTTGCCACGCTTGATACGGTCTTGTAAACACTGCTTCTCATCCTCTTCCAAATGCACGCGGTAAATTTTTCTGCCTGTCTTTTCCATCGTCATTCTCCTCTATCAATACTCCCCAGTATCAGCTCCAACCATACGACCAGTTAGGCATGCACGATGAACCTGATGATTGCGGAAGAATTACTGCTCTCAATTAATTGTTGTTGTTTATTTACAATATGACAGAGAATAATGCAAATTAATGACATCATTTCAATGGTTTTGTGATACTAGTTTGTTTACTTTCAGTAATTTTTGCCCTCACAATTTCAGTAGGCAACAAAACTGGATTAATTCAGGGGTTTCTCTGGGGTGTTTTTCTGCCATGGATTTGTTATTTCATGGTTTTACTATTAATCAATTTTTCTAGTACTACTTTATAGTTAACATTAGTTACTCATTAGGAATATTTTAACAAAAAATAATTAGGTGTTCATCATGTTCAGAGAACTTAAGAATTTACTGCTTGTGGGAATTTTGTTTTACGGAATTAATGTGGGACTTGCTCAAGGACAACAGCAACAGCAGGTTCAAGCCTATGAGTTTAGTGGGTTATCAAGGTTTATCGTTCCATCTCAAATTTTATTCGGAAACAATGTGTGGCGTGAAGTTGACTTAATTGATGGATATCCAGTTGAAGTCTTGGCCACCAATTGTACTAAAGATTTAACCGGTTTTATAACACTTTCTCGAGAAAAAACTAAATGGTGGAAACAACCTATCTATGAGGTGATACCGAAGGAACAAAGAGACTCTGCGATTAATAATACAACTAAAGAAGTCTTTTTCCTTGATCCTAAAAAAGAATTAAAAAAATCTGACTGTGTTTCGGGCTTAGAAAATAAAAAGTTTGTGGTTGATAGTAATATTCTAACTATTATAGATGAATTGTCAATACTGCAAGAGGTTCCCTGATTGGCAACCTTGGATTAAGTATATTTTGCAGATACTTGTGAATTATACCCAAGGCCGTTCAGAAAAAATTAAAAACGAAAAATCCATCCACAAGGATTTACCAATAATTTCTTTGCAAATCATTGATTGTGTGAAGCAAAAAGGGCGGATTACCATGGGAGAAATGATTGCCCTAACTGGAATTAGTCGCAATACCTTAAAGGATCATTTTCGGGCCTTCTAAAAAACAATCATCTTAAGCTACACAAGAAAGGACGTGGGAGTTGGTATGAACTCCCCTGACTTGAATGATGCTTAACCTATGATTTCTGGAGTATCCGCTATCAGGTTACGTGATCGGCAAGCGATTTAATTGCCTATCTGGTGATCCTGAATTACAAGCACGACAATGCAGCACGAATTGTAACCCCACAGAGATTTGCAATCGCCAATCCGAGGTTTAAGGCTTATTCACCATCTCTGAAACTTTTTGACAAAAACATCGTTTTGGGCGGATTAAAGTCAACCGAAGTTTCACCTCATCGTGCTAAAAGGACTTACGACTCAACCAGTGTGGAGTGAGTCACAAGCTCCTTTTGGAAGGTATCACAATGAAAGACCAACACAACCTCAGTGACGAACCAATCAAACTCGTGATGTGTGGAATTATCTTTTTCATGGGAATCAGCTCTCTACTCTATAAACATCAAGACTGGTTTATGGAATTGGTTTCATTCCTGACATGGTTTCATGTCAGTTATTTAGCGTGGATCGGCAAAGCCCTTCAGGGGCAAAATGGTTTACTCCATCATTTTGAGTTGGTTATGCAGCCCTTTGTTGAAATCGAATATCTTCTTAACCCACGCAATAACATTGAACTGAGCACAACTGCTTGGTGGGAAATTCAGCACAAAGCTGGCCAAGCAATCCTAATAACCTATGTCTGGCCGTTTCTATACTTAATGTTTAAAGCTTGGAGTATACGACCTGACCTCAAGTTTCGCCGTCAGCATACCCTTGATAGTTTGTGGAACTTGGGTATCATTAAAGGATCGAATGCTCAATTTATTCGCGAATTCGCCTATCGACATTTTACGCAATCAAAGGAAAATCCGTCCGCGTACCGTGCCCAAAGTAAAGGTGATAATAATCACGACTTTGATTCATCGCCTGCAGATACGTCACACCATGTACGTGATGGACCTGCCTTGACTCCCGAAGAGTGGTTAGTCTACAATGGTTTAGTAGAAAGCCCTAATCAAGATTGTGGGGATGAGCACAACGATAGATTAGTGTTCAATCGCGAATTTGCTGATCAGCATTGGAGTCAACTCACAATTAATCAAATCAGCGAAGTTTTTGAAGATCAATTCACCACACCTTGGCACGGCTACAAATCTTTGATTTCTTACGAGAACACTTTAGTTGCGGTTTTTATCCTTCATCATGCGTTTCAACACAAACTAGCCGCTGAAATGCTTGGCCAACTTACGATGCTTTTTGACCGCCATTTTCCAAATGTGGTTAAATTCAAGTCGGCATTGGCTTCTCATCGCTTTCTCGTTAAGGAAACCAAAAAAGCATTCCAATTACCATCCGCCAATCAGCTTCTAATAGAGGCCAATAAGCATGCCTGGAAATACACGGCCTTTATCGCGATGATCAGTGCTGCAAGGAAAGAAACTGGTGTCCTATCAACCGCACAATTTCTGTGGTTAAAGTACGTTGACCGCACTCTGTGGTACACCCTCAACAATACTG
>MPNP01000259.1 GCA_002239085.1 Rhodobacteraceae bacterium bin131
AAGAAACTGGTGTCCTATCAACCGCACAATTTCTGTGGTTAAAGTACGTTGACCGCACTCTGTGGTACACCCTCAACAATACTGGTAATGCCGTTGCCTCAGTGGAGGCCGCGGGTGTTCATGCCCACTACCGAGCCGAAGTACAAGCTCAAATGCCGCTTTATTGCAAAAGGGTTTTTCAGGTATCACGATCTTTATTGCATGATTATCTGGAATTGGCACCCGAGGAAATCAAACTCCGACAAAAGATTGTCAAAATGCGAACCCGAATAGGGAAGCGTTTGGCCAATTTAGCGACACAATCTCAATCGCCTTAGTATGAACCCACAATGGTAATATCCTTTCTACTTACACTCTTAAGTCAAGTTCATTTGTACTGCATGGCAAGATCCGACTACATGGATACTATGTCACTGCAACCAAAAATTGCCTTTTTTAAGTTTGTTTATTGTCACCAAATGATCGAAAAGCAAACTCATGGGGATAGAGTCACCATGAACCCACAGCGACTGGAAAGTATGACTAATCTTGATTTGGGGCCTGATTTGGTACTTGCGATTGTTCAGAGCAAAGGTAAGGACAATCTGCTCGCTTTGTACATTACTTCAGGTCATTTTAGTCCGAAGAATTTAGTCACACCAAATGCAAATGGGGCAAGATCAGACAAGCAGATTAGCAAACCAATACCACCATCATTTGTTGCGGAGAGATTCTATACCAATGCCTGAATTTACACCCTCAGTTAATTCCCAATTAGTTCCCGAATTGCTACGAATAATTGCTATCAATTCGTTGGACATTGCCATTATGTTATCGTGACTGAGTGGTTCATCTTAACGGCGAGTATAGGCCTCAGTGTACTGCTCATTATAATCTTCACGTTCCATGGCTTAAAGCGATTGGACCGGAGTGCCTGCGGCCAAATTCCCTGGCTTATTCCAATAACCCTTTTAGGATGTTTTACTGGAGTCTTGGTAGCAGGAGGTATGCATCAGGATTTCCAGATGGTGAATATTATCACTCTGATAATGATATTTCTGTGTGGACTGCTTTTGGCAATGGCTTATATTGATTTCAAGACATGCTGGGCTCCTTTGGAGACACAGCTGTGTTTGTCTGTTGGTTTAGGCATAATCAGTTGGAGTTGCATATCGCCCACTCCCCTAGAAGTTCTTACAAGTGGGTTAGCCGGATTGGCGGCGCTTGGATTAACTCATGGATTATGGTTGTTGCAACGGCGATTGAATACCAAAATGATTCCACCTGTTGATCTCATGAGTATATTGGCCCCTCTGGCTTTGTTTGGTGCTAACGGTATCAGCTTGGCCTTTTATGGTATTCTATTCGTCATAGTCATTGCCGTAAAAGTGGTTCTCTATAAGCGATCCTTCCCTTTTGTTGGTTCGTTGAGAACGGTGTTTGGTCGCAGCGATTATTTTCCAGCGCTGAGTGTTTTATTGCCATTAATGATTGTGTTTTTCATTGCACGAGCTTGGCTCCCCTTTAATGCCCTAAAGGTGATTTATTCATGACTATTTTCAGTCCCCCTTATCGACCCTATGGATACGACCAAAACGAGCGTAACCTGTGCCATGAAAATGGCACGACCCTGTTAGAGTCTATGATGGTTCTTGCTTTATTCGGGGCCTTTATGATCATGGTCAGCCAGATCATAACCCTCGAGCAAGAAAAACAACTTGCAACTTCCATTGGTAAAGAGACCGCCTTTATTACCCAAGCCATTCAGAGATATGTTGGTACCGAATATGACACCCTTAGAAGCGATCTGTTTACAGGAGCAACAAGTAACTTAATTCAGGCTATTTCCATCGGTGAAATCGCCAAAAAAGGGTATGTTTCTTCAGCCTTGCTCAAGGAGGGAAAATTTACCAATGCGCTCAATCAAGAATACACACTTCTCATAAGAGGGGTTAATGCTAACGATACAGCTAATCCACAAGCCACTTTAACCAAGTCCGATATTGATACCGATTTAGATGGTCACATTGAGGCAAGTTTTACGGATGGTATCCAAACAAATGGCGAGTTTGAACTGGAAGCTATTTTAATCACAAGTAATGGCGATGTGCTTGAACCCCATATTGCTGGCAAAGCTATTGTTGGTGCCGGCGTTTATTCTGTGGGGTATATGGAATTGGACGGAATAGCCACGGGGCAGTATGGAACATGGAAACTCAATACGGCTCCTTTTGCAACGATGAACGGCTATGATTCAACTCAATCGCTTGTGTCACTGATTGCCTTGGCCCGCAGTGGTGTTTTTGGATACCCAAAACAGAACAAAGAGAGCGATGAAGGGGACGTTTATTTCGATCGCTGTGAAGGGCAAATAGGTTCGGTATTATCTTCTTGCGAAGCAAACAATCAATTGTTCACCGAAGTGGTCTTTAACAGCTTTGATGAAGACATGAACGGGGTGGCGGATTTCTTTGGGAGTATCGACAATCTATACAGCTTAAATATGGGGGCATCGGTTGACACCGATGGCGACTCGATTCCTGACCGCTATGGCATGGTCAGAAACCTCAAAGGGATTTCGTGTGATGATACTCCCCCGGCTTATTCGCCAGCCACATTGAATATCAATTGCGATACGGTTTCGTTCAGTGATGATGTCACAATCAGCAAGGATTTAACCGTGAAGGGGAATTTAACCACCGATACTTCAATACGTAGCAAACGATTTATCGCCGAT
>MPNP01000260.1 GCA_002239085.1 Rhodobacteraceae bacterium bin131
AAATGCCTTACGGGCTTCAACAGGGCCGATAATCAACCCATATTTCTTATGAAGGCAAGCTAAAAAATCCTGCAACTCAACGGCTTCGTCAACGCTTGCAAGCACAAGAGCAACCAATAGTTTGTCGTCAATAGCAAACCATGGCCCTATACCTTGGCGAGTAGTAACAAGGCCTGAATTCCTTGAGAGGGGAAGTAGGTAATCATTGATGTTGTTTCTGGAACGTTTGTTGGCGAGATTAACAAAATCATCTTTGATTTTTTCAACTGATTGTGGATTTTCTTCCAATTCTTTGGGGTAGTCTTTGGGGTCGAAAAAACAATCTCTTATCTCTTGCTTAGCAGCACCAATATTATTATTTTCCAGTGCACTCTTCCAACGATCATTTTCAGACAGAATATTTTCAATATAGCGTTTAACGGCATCCTGGGCTTCAAATCGGTGCTGGTTAAAGTTAGTTTTTGCCGCCTCTCGGATTTTCCTATTTTCGCCATCAGTAAGATCTACAATTAAGTAAGTGGGTTCCTTAACACCTCTGATAGCTTTTGTTCTTGCTATTAGATATCCAAGTAAATTGATACCAGTAATTCGAAACAGTGGCTCAAATAGAAGTCGCTTTGGCAACTGGCTTTCCAAGATATTACACCAATCACTTGCGATTAAATCGTAAGACTCATGATGGTGATAGGGCAGGTAACCTATTGTTGTTTTTGAACAATTGTTATCTTGTGAATCTGATGGTTTTCTCTTGTTATTGCTGGTTAGATCATTCTTTTTGTCTTCTAGCTGACCTGACAATTTACGCGCGATTTTGTTGATTTGATCATCTTTATTTAAAAATGTTTCATCAATCAGCTTCTTGACTCTTTTTACATGGCTTGACCTGTTTAGCATCAGGTAGATGAGTTCACCACCGCGAGCAAAAAATCTTCTATCGTAACTCCAATTGTTACCTTTTATACCATAATCAGGTAGAATCATGTCTGGACCTGATACCGATAAGAATCTTGATGTCCAACGGCGATTGTTGATAATGTCAAGTTCCATAGACTTCAGAAGTTTTACAGCTTGATGAAGATTATGAAGCCTATCATTATCTTTTGGAAAAACTTCGTTCAGGTAGGCGAACGCATCTAGACTTTCGTTTGATGATTGATACTGCTCATTCACAGATTTTTTCCAACAATTCCATTTATTGGGACGTGGTATCTTTGTGTCGGAAATTATTTGTTCTAGAAGGCGGTCTTGAAAAAGTAAAAATCTTAACTTCTCCCTACGTGGAAGATAGTATTCGATTGTTTCATGAGATTCTGAACTCACCAGTATTGAACCAAGCGGCTTTGAGGCGCAGACAGTTAGTGCTTCAAGTACAATCATATAAGGCACTTGCTCGTTATATATGCGATGACCATACATATACTCTTGTACTCGCATTGGAGCTAAGCCAAAGATCCTCCCTTCAACATTAAGTCGCCTAGTGTTTGCATGGGCTTCTTCCATCACCATTCTTCTTCTCCCGAAAGAATTTCAATAAGGCTTTCCCTCAAATCACCTCTTTCCATAGAGATCATTTTGGGAGATGACCGATTAATTGTCGTTGCTCGAATGCGGATATCCTCAACTTCTCGCTTGCACTCCATTGAAAAACTCGCCGGTAGGGCTCCTTCAGCCACCCGGTAAAGACACTCTAGAATAGTGGGTCTAAGAGCTAGAGTAATGCATTCTTTGTTTGACGATTTCTCATAAATTTTGAATAATGGCGGTTTCCCTGTGTCGGTGGAGTTCTGCTTTTCAAGTTTCATAGTGAAATTCGCTCCAGTACCAACTAGAGAGGCAAGAATTGGCTGAGATCGACCCTGAAAAACCCCATTTGGTTCAGTAATCCATAGCCGATTACTTGTGTCAGTCAACATACCTGTCATCATTCGGTTCAATCCAAGCAGTAGTTGCTGTCGATGATGATTGTCTATTTTTAAATCATTGTGTAGAGCATCTAAAATAGCTGTGTAGCAATACCCATGCTTATACAGTGAGAGATTCCAAGGATTGCGTTGAGGATTTTCGATTGCCCTTTTATCATTGGGGTCAAGCGAGAAAAATAAACGGCGCCTTTGGTTGATTAAGCTTTTTTTGAACTTTCCAGAGTATTGAGATCGATTTGCTTGGTAAGAGCTACGAATATTGGAAAAAATCCTCCCACTGTAAATCTCACATTGGGGTAAGTTTTTATCGTTGTTTTCATCAAGCAGGGCATGGTCAAAATAGTTGTTCGTTTCATAGCCCACTTGAAATTCACCAAGGACACTAAAAACTCCATACTGCTTTCGGTCACTTTCTTTTAAATTTTCTCCGAATACATTGGCATAGGGGTTTGTATACTCATAATGGTTGTCTCTTGCTCTTATCCGCGCTTTCCTGCAGGTAAGAAGACCATCACCCGAATGAGAGTCCCCTAACAGGATGTTAACTGTTAACATAACGAGATGCCTAATTGAAAGGTGTCGTTCATCAGCCGCAGCCATGCGGACCAAATCAATGAGTCTCTGACGCATTGAATCACTACCCTTTTGCTGTAATATTTTCCGATTGTATCGAATAGGACAGGGGTTTGATTGATTATCCATGTACGCACACCCTGCACAATTTTGCCAACTG
>MPNP01000261.1 GCA_002239085.1 Rhodobacteraceae bacterium bin131
ACAGTGGAATTGATGCTTTCCGAGTTTCGGTCATCAGTGATGGCCAAAGCTCACTTTCAACAAGGATGGCAACTGTTGGCTGCCAATGTACAAGAAACTTTCTGACCCAAGGCCCAACATCATACGGATTGTATTGATGCATAATCTTTTCTTCCAGATAAGCATTCAGCACCCGAGCAGAGGAGACAGTACCTGTAGTTAGCAGAATTGTGGCCTCTGGATAGAGCTGCCTTAATTCTTTTATGAGGGCTAATATTGAAAGTGACTCACCTACACTTGCTGCGTGTAACCAAATAACTTGGCCTTTAGGGCGGCATTGTGATGCTATTCCAAATCTTTCATTGACTCGGTCGGGATCTTCTTTTCCAGATTGGACTCGAGACCGAGCTATCATTCTCCCTATGGGAGCGCACAGGTCAGAAACAAATAGGTAGGTTGGAAGTAAAAAAGAGCCTGGCATTACCGACTGTATCAATGGAACTGTAGTTTTAATCAGCAAAATGAATTTTGTAAGGTATATATGATTGATTATACTTTGAACAAACAAAGGATTATTTCCAGCCACTCATTCTACCAGAATCCTGACTGAGTCTTTCACTCAATCCTGTTTGGTGGGGTAAATAAAGGTTACTATAAGTAAGGCATTATAGTACCAGAATTACTACGAAATAACCAATACTAATGCCAACACTGATGTTTTGTGTTATAGACAGTAGCGAAATCCAATATTGGAACTGGATTACCAAATAAAAATTACCTATCCTTAATCTAGGGAGACATCATGTCTAACCACGAATTAGACAGTCATTTTATTGGGCCTATGGGCTCTGAGTTCTGGCAGATTTGTGTACCACCAAAAGCTGTCCCGATCATGGCAACTAAGCTTGACTGGAATCAAATGGGCCGCCGTGTTGTAATTGACCCGACCGCTGGAATCATCTCCTGGATGAACCCTTCACCTGGACATGCCTGCATGTCCGATGCTTCAGATAGTATTGTGAAGGAAGCTGAATACTTCATCAAAAAACGAATAAAATCCATGCGTGACACTCGCTGGAAGAGGCCAGAGGATCACGAAAACGTTGGGTTTGAGCCCGACGCATCCTTTTATATCGGGGAAAAGGCCGAACGTTGTTATGAGGCTTTTCGGAGTGGTGGTGATGAGGCGGTCAATAAGTTTGCAGAAAACAATCCTCCAGATCTCGTCGTTGAAGTTGAAGTTACCCATCTTGACAAGAACAAGCCGGCCCATTATGCGTTGATCGGTGTCCAAGAGATGTGGCGAGCTACTCAACGCAAAGATAAGAATGATTACCGAACAGAGGTATCAATTTTAGAATTGCAAACGAATGGTGGACCTCGTATAGTTGAACAGTCTTTAGTCCTGCCAAGATTGAAGGCGGCAAGTCTGCCTAAGGCCTTCATGCTTGTGCAGTCAGGATTGCATGATGAACTCCGTAGTTTGCTAGCCAAAGAGTTGGTTACTCCATTCCGGTAGAGTAAACCGAAACTTCTCGACAAAATATATCCTGTTTATTTTGCGACAATCACGAATAACAAGAGCTTCAACTGGATTGAAGGTGATCTATCATCCTGATTGTCACTATACAGTTTTACCAACTCCTAGAGTCCACTTAGCGTCAGTATTACTGACCTGTATGACATCTTTTTCAAACTTTTTCTTGCGAGGGGCTTTGGGGTTCTTCTTGCGGTTTAACCCTCTATCGCCGCTGTTGACATCATTGCTTCGCGGAAGTCTTCCACCGGGTCCACCAGTGGCTCCTGCATCTCTATCACCTCTTCCAGTGTTAGATCTGTTAGCTCCGGTTGTAGTTGTGCCACCAGTTCCAGTGCCAGCTGTCCCTTCATCATTGCGACTATTAGGACTTCCTGAAACAGATCCACTTCCGCCAGGTCTTCCCCTTCCGCCTCCAGTTTTTGTAGATAACTCATTATTGGGTTGAGTGATATCTGTGTCCCGGTTATTTGGCTGAACTGTTCCGTCAGTTTGAGTCTCGCCCAAGGATCCCATTGATTCCCCTCTGGATCCACTTTGTTTCCCTCCTCCGGTATGGGTGGAATGCGTATACTCATCTCTTACCTCCTGCATTAACTTTAAGAAAATATTTAAATCACTTATAGCATCAAATCATGGCCCTATGGGATTATTTATTGGTCCTACAAAGTTCTTTTGAAACACAAATACCCTGTTATTGTAGGTCGTGCCATATTTTCTATAAATCTTACTGCCGTCAACAGGTATATTGGCGAGGATAGTACCTTTGCTTTTAATTTCATCAAAAGTTCTTTGGAGCGCTGCCAGCACTAAAATTCTCACCCATTATAGCAACAAGTTTGAACATCTTTAATGATTAGTTGACGTAAGTTTAAACCCCTTACTTCTCGCTTTAGTTTCATCAAAATCATGTTCTGAAACCGTTATTCATAGAAACTTTTATTTTGGCGAATAATCCATTGCGGTTACAAACGGTCTTTGAGGAAATTCATGTTGCCTTGAATACACAGCAACCTCAGAAGATTATCCGATGCAGGAGACTGGATGCTTGCCCCTCTTTCCCATTCCCGCAAAGTTGCCACACCAAACTTGGTTATCTCAGCAAATCTTTCTTGGTTATAGCCAAAGCTATT
>MPNP01000001.1 GCA_002239085.1 Rhodobacteraceae bacterium bin131
CTTAAGCGCATCATTGGTGGGTAACCTAACAAGCAAAAATTTAGTACTCATTGCAACTAATGGAATCAAAATGAGAAGGGGACATCAACGAAATAATCTCTTCAACTTATCAAGTTTATTCATAAGTAAAGGAAAATTTAATTTAACACCTAGAATTAAGAATTTAAAAAATCTTTCCTGCGACTTTATACATTCTTCCAAACACACCGTTTCGGTAGAACTCTACTATGACATTTACCTTTGCAGATTCAGAATTTCCACCCCCTACTTGTTTTCAAGACGTTATCCTTAATTTACAAAATTACTGGGCAAAGCAGGGGTGCCTTATACTTCAACCCTATGATATGGAGGTTGGAGCGGGTACTTTTCATCCGGCAACGACTTTGCGGTCATTAGGTCCGAAATCATGGGCCGCAGCTTATGTTCAAGCATCCCGAAGACCAACAGATGGTCGTTATGGAGAAAGCCCGAATCGATTACAGCACTATTACCAATACCAAGTCGTAATCAAACCCTCTCCCGATGATTTTCAGGAACTGTATTTAAATTCGCTCCGTGCCATTGGAATTGATCAATCAATTCACGACATAAGGTTTGTTGAAGATGATTGGGAAAGTCCAACGCTTGGGGCAGCGGGGTTGGGTTGGGAAGTGTGGTGTGACGGCATGGAAATTTCACAATTTACATATTTTCAGCAGATGTGTGGTCAAGCTTGCTTTCCGGTTTCTGGAGAAATTACCTATGGGCTAGAACGTCTAGCAATGTATGTACTTGATGCCGACCATGTGATGGACATGCCCTATAATAAACCCAATCTTGGTCATAGCTTAACCTATGGTGACGTTTTTCGAAAATCGGAGGCTGAATATTCAAGGTGGAACTTTAATGTGTGTGATGTTGCCAAAACAATGCAACACTTCAGTGATGCCGAGGAGGAGTGTCTTAAAATCTTATCACAAGATGAAGTTGACCCGAATCTAGGTAAAACAATCATTATGGCTCATCCTGCGTATGACCAATGCATTAAGGCTTCGCATTTGTTTAATCTGATTGACGCTCGGGGAGCTATATCGCCTACTGAAAGGCAAGCAATGATTGGCAGAGTAAGACACTTGGCCAGAAAATGTGCTGATGCTTATCTTATATCTGAAGAGATAGCTTAAAGGTATCTCTGGAAAACAATCAACCATGACTAGTCTATTTGTTGAAATCTATTCGGAGGAAATACCTTCACAATTCCAAGGTGTTCTTGCCGATGCTTTTGAAAGTAACATTAAGCGAAACCTTGTCGAAAAAGGATTAAGTCATGAACAAGGAATTACCTTTTCGACACCCCGTCGAATTGGTATCAATTTGACCGGAATACCTGCAAAGAGTCAAAGTACAATCATTGAAAAACGTGGGCCAAGAAAGGGTGCTCCTGATAAAGCAATTGAAGGATTTGCCAAATCAAACAATGTCCCAAAGGAAAATCTAGAAATCAAGCCGACCCCAAAAGGTGAATTTTACTTTTTCTCGTCTCGTGTTGAAGGAATCGCAACTCGCACTCTCCTTCCGAATATAATTACTAATTCTTTAAGTGAAATAAATTTACCCAAATCAATGCGCTGGGGGAGTGGTCGAACAAAGTGGATCAGACCCATTCGATCATTAATAGGGATATTTGAAACTAGCAATGGGGCCGAATACATCCCATTTGATTATGCCGAGATATCATCTGGTCAGTTCACTTACGGTCATAGATACATGAATCCCGGGCCGATTAAAGTCAATTCTTTTGATTCCTACGAAACATCCCTAAGAAATGCTCATGTGTTAATCTACCCTCATGAGCGCAAGCAAATCATTTTGGAAAGTATTGAAGTCAAATGTACAGAACAAGACTTAGAACCCCAAATTGATGAAGATTTAATTGATGAGATTGTTGGTTTGGTTGAATGGCCAGTGGTACTAATCGGAGACGTCGAGAAAAAGTATCACGATTTACCTTCGCCCGTGCTCTATACAACCATGAAGAAACACCAAAGGTTTATTTCAGCCCGAAACAAAAATGGTAAAATTTCACATTTTATCATCGTAGCCAACATGGAGACCCCTGATAAAGGAAAGACAATTCTTTCTGGAAATCATCGGGTACTGTCATCTCGGTTAGCTGATGCGCAGTTCTTTTTAGATCAGGACTTTAAATTTTATTCGCAAAGCGGACTTAAGGGTGCTTTAATAAAACTATCCAAAATCAGTTACTTCAAGGGACTTGGCTCGCAAAGTCAAAGAGTAGAACGTATTACTGCACTAGCAAATGAACTAGCAAACTTAAGATGCTTTAATGTTGACCCTGGCTGGCTATCACAGGCTGCAACATATTCAAAGTTTGACCTTGTTTCAGAAACTGTCAATGAGCTTCCTGAATTACAAGGAATTATGGGGCGATATTTCGCGAGCCGGGAGAATCTACCTGAATGCGTTTCTAAGTCACTAGAAGAACATTACTACCCAACCAGCCAAGAAGGTCAGTTGCCTGTTGAGGACGTTGGAATTGTGGTTAGTCTTGCGGATAAGATTAATCATTTGGTTGGATTTTCATTGATTGGAGCCGCCCCAAGCGGATTAGGTGACCCCAATGCGGTCCGCCGAGCTACTATTGGTATAATCAGGATTATTGTTGAGTACCACCTTCGTGGAATCGGACTCAAAGAACTGATTGAATTTTCAATGACTTCTCATCTTGAACAGATGGAGCTGAAATTGCCTACTCATGCAAGTTTTAATGATTCTAAAGAAACTATCTATCATTTTATCCTAAGTCGTTTCAAAAATTATCTCAAACAACAATTTAACTATGATACTGACATCATTAATGCCTGCCTTGCAGGAAATAGTAATGGTGACCTGAATCTAATGTGTGAGCACATTAAAGTACTTGATAAGTTTCTACACTCGCCAGAGGGTAAAGACCTTCTTCATATTCACCGACGCATTACACAACTCTTATACAGCTCGGAGGCAAAGGCTTTGATAACAGAATTGCCAAGTCTTGATGAAGAACTGTTAGAGCAAGGGCCTGAACAAGAACTATACTGGGCCTTTCAAAGAGCAATTAAAGATCTGGCAGATCACAGTTGTTGCTCTCCAGATGAATTGGAATTTGAAAGCATTCTGAAATCCTTGACAAGACTTCGACAATCAATTGATTCCTATTTCGATAATGTCATTGTCTTTGCTAATTCGCCTAAAGTGAAAAAGAACCGCCTTGCTTTATTATCCCAGATCATTGAACCGCTTAATCAACAAGTAGACATTAGCTTGGTCACTCAAAAAATATGATTGTTTGCAATCATATTTAATCGGAATCAAAACACTATGGAATTCCAAATCATAAAGCGTGACTCAAAATTGAATCGGTCAACTTTTGGAGGTAAAGGGGCACGTTTATCGCAGCTCTCAAATATCGGGATTAGTACTCCACTTACCGCAGCTATTTCGATTAAAACCGTAAACGAGCTCAGTTCTGGTGAGCACATATGCGTTAAAAATCTACTTCGCTGTTTTCCTGGAAATTCAACTTTTGCACTACGGCCGAGCCCCGAATGGGGTGACTGGGCCGGTTTAAAATCCCTATTGAATGTGGGAATTTCAGAAAAAAATTTGAACAGTATTAGTAAAGAAATAGGACCGGAGAAAACCCAAGAACTTTATCTACAGTCAATAATTGAATATGCCATTAGGGTTTTGAAACTTGATCCTGATTCATTTGAAGATTACACGGCAACAAGCACAAAACTTGAAACAGAAATTAAACAAGCGAAAAAAGAAATTTACAAGAATACTAATGAACATTATCCCAAGGAACCTGCAATACTTTTATCTAATGCTATCAGGTACATGGCCAATGCTTGGGAAAGTCCAACCGCACAAATGCTTCGAGAAGCACAGGGATATCCCCAAAATGCTGGGTTGGGTTTATTGGTTCAGCAGATGGTTTATTCTTCACAAAACGATATTCATACGGTTGGGCACAGCAGAAACATTGATCGAGCTACTGGCAAGAGTCGTCACAGAATTGAATATTCCTCGTCCTTTGGTCATGAGCACGGTATGAGTGCAAGTAGACAAAAGCGTGCATCAAATCGATTAAAACTTGATCTCATCAAGTATCACAAGGTGCTCCGTGAAACCCAAAAGGACGAGTTTGAAATCACGTTTGTTGTTAAGAACGAAGTCCCTATTTTAATCGAGTATCGACCATCCCCTCGAAGTGTAGAGGCAGAAATCAATCTTGCCGTTGAGTTAGTTCATGAAGGAGTTATTGAGAAAAAAGAGGCCCTACTAAGGCTGGACCCTGAAAGCTTATCAAGGGCAATTCACTCTCGGATTGAAGAATTTGACCAATCAAAGATACTGTCTTCTGGAGTTGCAGCAAGTCCAGGTGCAGCATCCGGAGTCATTGCCTTTTCATCAAAAGCCGCTGAAGAATTTTTAGTAAAAGGTCAGATGTGTATTCTAGTTAGATTAGAAACGGGTCCAGAAGATATAAAAGGAATGTATTCAGCGAAGGGTGTTTTGACGGGCAGGGGAGGTCTTACTAGCCATGCAGCAGTGATTGCTCGAAGTCTGGGTGTCCCGTGTGTTTCAGCCGCGACTCAATTGGAATTTGATGCTAAAGAAAAAACTCTCAGGGCTCAAAATGGAAGAATCTTTTTTGAAGGTGATTGGATCACAATTGATGGTTCTTCCGGTATGGTGATTGAAGGCCACGTTCCCAAAGTTCATCCGAGCCTTAATGCTAACTTTGAAGAGTTTATGTCATGGGCTGATTATTACCGATCAATTGGATTAAGAGCAAATGCTGACACAATTGAAGAAGTTCGAGTCGCTAAAGGTTTCAATGCCGAAGGCATTGGTCTTTGCCGAACAGAGCATATGTTTTTCGCTGAATCCCGCTTAACGACAATGCGCGAAATGATTTTTACTGACAGTTCTGAGGAACGAAAGTTGGTTCTACGTAAACTCTTGCCTATGCAGCAGGCCGATTTCTATTCAATTTTCAAGGCCATGAGCGGAAACCCAGTATGTTTTCGTCTTTTTGACCCACCCCTGCATGAGTTTTTACCCCGTGACAAAGATGAAATGCAAGAATTGGCTAATGCCTTGGATTTACCTTTGAGTAAGGTCATTGCACGATGCGATGAATTGCGCGAATTTAATCCGATGCTTGGTTTAAGAGGAGTCAGGCTCGGCATAACTATCCCTGAAATATACGAGATGCAGGCCAAAGCGATTTTTCTTGCAGCAGCTGACCTTCATACCCAAGGCGAAAAGGCCTTACCAGAAATAATGATTCCTCTGGTGTCTATGAATCGTGAAGTTGAGTTAATCCATGACCTTGTGACGGTTGCCGCAGATGAAATTCAATCCGAATTTGGGATTGTGATTGATTATAAAGTTGGTGTGATGGTTGAAACTCCTCGTGCCGCTATGCGAGCCGGTGAGATCGCCGTCAATTCCGATTTTCTAAGTTTTGGAACGAATGACTTAACGCAGTTGACTTATGGAATAAGTCGCGACGATTCAGCCAGAATTATTGATGAATATATCAATAAAGAAGTTCTGGCAGTTGACCCCTTTGTTTCACTTGATCGCGAGGGTGTTGGTGAATTATTGCAATTGGCTGTTAAAAGGGGGCGAAGGGTTAAGCCTAACTTAACCATTTCGATTTGTGGTGAGCACTCAGCTGATATTAACACAATTAGGTTTTGTCGAGAATCTGAATTTAACTATTTGTCTTGTACTCCGTATCGGTTGCCTATTGCTCGCTTGGCCGCGGCACAATGTGCCATTCGCTGGGAACTTGAATAAAGTTGTTCAAAGCCACATTTAAGTTCAAACTTGAACTTTAAAAAATAAAAGTTATTATGTTAGTCGCACAGGCAATAACCATAACCCAAGAGAGCAGTAAAACTTTTAGCTAAATTTGGTTATTTGATGACTTATATACGACAAATATTCATTGTAATTATTGCTATTTCAGTGATTGAAATGGTTGGAAAGTGGCCGGGACAGTTGCATGCTGAACCAGCACAATACATTCTCAGCTCCTCCACCACAACTCTACTTGAAACTCGTGATGAGCTGTTAGATTTGGGAAATCTAAATCCTAATCTTCTTGCGTTTAAAGCTCCACTTCCTCGCCCTGAATCGCTTCAGAACGATAAAGATGTCATTTGGCTCTATCGTATTGACTTTGTAAAAAGTTCAGAATCGACACCAATTAAGATTTTACGTGATAGAATGGCCTCCGCGAAAAGCTTCAAGGTGGTAAGTGCTTATTCAACAAAAACTCCACAAGTAATTAACCAATCCAGAAACAGCAATAATACCGCAAGCCTCAAAATCCTTGACTTTGAACCGCCAATTCAGCGTAATTTTGTTGCCAAGGTAAGTGAAGCTGAATTCCAATGTATGGCTGAAGCAATTTTCTTTGAAGCTAGGGGTGAACCTCTTGCCGGTAAGTATGCAGTTGGTGAAGTGATTTTAAACAGGGTTAAATCCAAAGCGTTTCCAAATACAATTTGTGGTGTTGTCAGACAGGGTGGAACTAAAAGGGCACAATGTCAGTTTAGTTATTATTGTGATGGTCGTTCAGAAAAGATCAGTGAACCAGAGAGTTTTAAGGGGATTATGAAGATCACCCATAATATAATTCATGGTCTCTACACTCCTACTACAAAGGGTGCAACTTACTTTCATGCACTGAGTTCAAATCCACGTTGGAGTAAGGTTTTTCAACATACCGCAACGGTAGGTTACCATAAATTTTACGCCAATTGAGATAAACTGAAAATTCATTTTACTCCATCTCACTAGTTTGGTTACCTATAATGGTACCTCATTCATTAGAGGTTAATCATGGCTTATAAATATTTCCGAACAGATGGCATCCGCGGTCAGGCTAACACCTTTCCGATGACTGCTGAGACGGCATTGCGAATCGGTATGGCAGTGGGCTCTCACTTTCGGGTCAACGATAAGAATAACCATCGCGTAGTCATTGGTAAGGATACCAGAAGATCGGGATATATGCTTGAAAATGCCCTAACTGCCGGTCTCGCGGCTATGGGAATGAATGTTCTACTTCTTGGTCCGATCCCGACGCCTGCAATTGGATTACTGACTCGATCAATGCGTGCCGACCTTGGGCTCATGATAACCGCTTCTCACAACACTCATGAGGATAATGGATTTAAATTGTTCGGTCCTGACGGTTTCAAACTGTCACAATCCGAAGAGCGAAAAATTGAAAGCTTGATTGATAGCCATCTCAACCTTGTGGGGCCTTCAGAAATTGGTTCAGCTAAACGAATTGATGGTGTTTTAGGGCGTTATGTTGAATTTGTCAAAACGACAGTACCCAAAAATCTCCGCCTTGATGGATTACGTATTGTGATTGACTGTGCCAATGGGGCTGGCTATAAAGTCGCACCTGAAATACTGTGGGAACTTGGTGCCGAAGTAGTTCCTCTAGGTGTTCAACCCAACGGTTTAAATATTAACGATAATTGTGGTTCTACGCATCCACAATCATTGATTAATAAAATGAAAGAAACGCGCTCGGATTTAGGAATTGCATTGGATGGTGATGCTGACCGGGTCTTGATGTGTGATGAGAAAGGGATAGTGATTGACGGCGATCAAATTCTGGCTTTGCTTGCCAAGGATAAATCAAAAAATAAAACCCTTAAGAAAGCAACAGTCGTAGCCACAGTGATGTCTAATCTAGGACTAGAAAGATTTTTAGCTTCCGCAGATATCAAACTTGCTCGGACCCAGGTTGGAGATCGATTTGTAACAGAAAAGATGGTTAAAGAAGGGTATAATTTAGGGGGTGAACAATCAGGACATATCATCTTAAGTGATTACACTACGACTGGAGATGGTCTGATTTGTGCTTTACAGTTTTTAGCAATTCTTGTTAAATCGCAAAAGAAAGCAAGTGAGTTATCGCGGGTGTTTTCTCCCGTTCCACAAATTTTGAAAAACTATCGAGTCGGCGTTGGAGTCGACCCGTTGGCCCAAGAAAATGTTCAATTAGTCGTCAACAAGGCTAAGGAAAAACTTAAAGGGTGTGGACGGGTTCTGGTTCGCAATTCAGGAACTGAACCACTTGCTAGGGTAATGGTTGAGGGCGATGATTTAAGTATTATTGAAGCCATCGCCGAAGAAATAGGACACGAAATTCTCAAAGCAAATTAGACACTTAACCGAAGCTGACATTTACGGGTATTTTCTTTTGAACTGGAATGTGTTGTACCGTATTTGTATGAAATTTTCGTTTGAATAGAATAATGAAAGCAGATTTAGAATACGATGTATTTGTCGCCGGCGGTGGATTGGCTGGTCTGACGGCAACTCTGGCACTGTCTAATCTTAATCAAAAAGTCGGCTGTTGTGATCCGTACCATACGTATAATCCAAGTCCGATTAATCCCAATCAAGACCGTCGAGTTACAGCCTTGTTTCTTAAAGCAACTCACTTTTTAGAGAAACTTGGTTTGGCGTCATTCTTATCAAGAGAAGGGATTGGGTTTTCGCAATTAGAAATCATTGATGACAGTCCAAAGGGCATTAAAAAAATTATTTTTGATTCAGACGAAATTGGTCAGGACAGATTCGGTACCTTTGTCCTGAATGCTTCTTTAAAAACCGCTCTTCTTCAACACCTAGCCGACAATTCATTGGTCACATGCCATGGCGAAACCGGAATCACGAACATTCGTTCGCGTTCAGAAAAATTATGGCTTACTTTGTCAAATGGAACACTCGTTTCAACCCGATTGCTTATTGCCGCTGATGGTAGACACTCGACAGTTCGGAAGATACTCGGTACTAAATTCCAATCGCTTGATATCCCACAAACTATTGCGTCATTTGACGTGACTCATCCAATTCCACACGGCAATCGATCCATTGAAATCCATGCGAAAGGTGGGCCACTTACACTTATACCTAATCCCCATGACAAAAATGAAGCAATGTCTTCGATTGTGTGGATGGACGACCGGAAAGAATTTCCCAGTTTACTGAATTCAAACTTGCAGAAATTGAGTGAATTTGCGACTGCCAGATCTTTGGGCATTCTTGGGGATTTAACGGTGTGTTCAGCGCCCAAAACTTGGTGCTCTCAATTTCAAATGAATAATTCGCTTATCGGCGATAGAATTGTTTTTATTGCTGAAGCCGCTCATGTGTTGCCACCGATAGGCGCACAGGGGTTAAATTTGTCTATGGGTGATATCGATTTGCTAGTCAAAGGTATAAAAAACCAAGGCAATGATCCAGGTAATCCCGATACCCTTAAGTATTATCAAAGACAACGTTACCCTGAAACACTTACTCTTATGGGCGGAGTAATGGGACTTAACACCCTCTCAATTGCTCAGTTTGACTTCATAGCTAAACTACGACGAATCGGTTTGGTTAATGTTGCAAAAATACCTTTAGCCAAAAAATCTTTGATACACTTTGGCATGGGAAATTTTAATCCCATTAATGTACTTTGACAAGTCTACTTACTTGTATTCAAATCTTAAAGGTTAGTTTAATAGGGTTTAGAATTAATTTTCTTTATAGACCAAATAATGTCCAAAGTGATTTTATGACACTTTGGCAAAAGTAATTAGGAGTGAAAATGCGTGTTTATTACGATCGTGATTGTGACATCAATCTCATAAAAGACAAAAAAATAGCAATACTTGGCTATGGCTCACAAGGCCATGCTCATGCCTTAAACTTAAGAGACTCAGGAGCAAAAAACATCGCTGTTGCTCTCCGAGCTGGCTCAAGTTCTTCCGAAAAAGCCAAAGCTGAAGGACTGAAGGTAATGGAAATTGCTGAAGCTGCTGCGTGGTGCGATTTAATCATGTTTACAATGCCCGATGAATTACAAGCCGAAACATATCGCAATTATGTTCATGCAAATTTGCGGGAGGGAAGCGCAATCGCTTTTGCCCATGGACTGAACATTCACTTTAACCTGATTGATCCAAAACCAGGAGTTGATGTTGTCATGATTGCACCAAAGGGTCCAGGACATACGGTACGGGGTGAATTTCTTAAAGGCGGTGGAGTTCCGTGTCTTGTTGCAGTTCACGAAAATGCTTCGGGTATCGCAATGGAAACGGCACTTTCCTATTGTGCGGCCATAGGTGGAGGACGTTCAGGAATTATTGAAACTGATTTTAAAGAAGAATGTGAAACTGATTTGTTTGGTGAACAAGCCGTGTTGTGCGGCGGACTTGTTGAACTTATCAGGATGGGTTTTGAAACTCTTGTAGAGGCAGGGTATGCTCCAGAAATGGCTTATTTTGAGTGTCTACATGAAGTAAAATTAATTGTTGATCTTATCTACGAGGGCGGCATTGCGAATATGAACTATTCCATATCCAACACAGCTGAGTATGGCGAATATTCTTCTGGTCCCAAAGTCTTGCCCTATAACGAAACCAAATCTCGTATGAAGGAGATTCTTACCGATATTCAATCGGGACGCTTTGTTAGTGAATGGATGAAAGAGTGCGCTGTGGGTCAGCCTTCATTTAAGGCTACTCGTCGGCTAAATGATGCTCATCAGATTGAAGAAGTTGGAAGCCGATTAAGAGGAATGATGCCTTGGATTTCAGCAGGGAAACTTGTGGACCAAGACAAAAACTGATTTATTTGAGGGGACTTCAATGAATCAATTTGGTGTCATGAGTTTGACGCTTGATTATCAAGCATTGCTTTTGCAAATCGCTTAAACAAATAGTAGCTATCTTGCGGTCCAGGACTGGCTTCCGGGTGAAATTGAACAGAGAATATTGGTCGATCTTTAAGTCGAATACCACAGTTTGTTCCATCAAATAGCGAAATGTGTGTTTCTTCAACACCGGCGGGTAAGGGTGAGTCAACCGTAAAGCCATGATTCATTGTAGTAATTTCAACTTTCCCTGTCGCAATTTCTTTAACCGGGTGGTTGGCTCCATGATGTCCATGACTCATTTTGGTTGTTTGGCACCCTAATGCCAAGGCGAGCATTTGGTGCCCAAGGCAAATCCCGAAAATGGGGATTGCTGTTTCATTGATAAATTTCTGTAATAGTGGAACGATGTATTCTGCTGTTGCCGCGGGGTCGCCAGGTCCATTGGATAAAAACAGCCCATCGGGTTGCCATTCTATGATTTGCTGGTAATCTGTGTTATAGGGAAAATTACGAACGTGGCAACCCACTGATGAAAGACAACGAAGGATATTTTTTTTAACTCCAAAGTCCAATGTAGCAACTTTAAATTGATTCGGGTTTGTTAAGGAATGACCTTCAGGCCATTCCCAAAGGGCTCCTTGCCAAACACTCTGTTTTTTTGCACTCACTGCTGGAGCAAGATCAAGTCCTTTTAATCCACCAAATGCATTTAGTTTATTTTGTCCCTCTTCAATGTCAAATTCCTCATCTGGAGAATTGAATATTGCCACATTGGGTGCTCCAGCTTGTCGCGTTAATTGCGTTAACAATCGTGTATCAACGCCTGTTATACCAATGAGATTGAGTACTTTAAGCCAGCTATCTAAATCATGCTCACTACGCCAATTAGACGGCTTGGTTGGCTGCCATTTGGTAATAATGCCTGCCAGCCTAGGTTCAGTCGCTTCATAATCCTCTTGGTTAATTCCGACATTTCCAATATGCGGGAAGGTAAAGCAAACGATTTGATTACAGTAGGATGGGTCGGTAATGATTTCTTGATATCCTGTCATGGAGGTGTTAAAACATAACTCCCCCACTTTTATTCCAGTTGCCCCAAACCCTTGACAGTTGATAGAGGTACCATCAGAAAACAAAATTTTTCCAGTTGATTTACTTTGGTTCAAAAGCGAGATTGGTAATTGAGAAGAGGAATTCTGCATAATTAAGACCCACAAACTAAGTTTATCCAAGCCAAATAGCATTCAGAGGATTTCATGATTGTATACTATTGAAAAGAGATCATCATTAACTAGTTATTCTCATCCATAATCCTAGACACGATTCCCCATGAAAGAACGCTTATCACAAGCCATAACCGAAGCCGAAAAACGGCAAGACAAAATTGGTTTAGCTGTTTTGAGGCTACTGAATGCCGTCATTACTGACCGCGAGAAGCTGGCACGAAGCGGAGGCAATTTTGAAGGGCTGAATGATAATGACATCTACCAAATTATCGTTGAGTTTCAAAAGCAAAGAGAAGCGTCTGCAAAGCAGTATGATGAACGTGGAATTGTTGATTTGGCCACAAATGAACGCCATGAAATCAAAGTAATACAGAGTCTTTTGCCTGAAAAACTCACTGAAAATGAAATTACCATTGCCGTTGACACGGTCATCAAAAAGATCGGTGCTACTAGCATTCGCGATAAAGGGAGAGTGATGAAAGAATTGAAAGCCAGATATCAAAGGGGGGAAATGGACTTCACTCAGGCAAACCCTATCGTACTTGGTCGACTATCATCCGATACATCCTAATTCTAACAAGTTGAGACGGGTTATCCCAACGAAAATCAAGAAGATTAGCGTCTAACATTAAAAGAATGAATAGGTTTTTTCATTCAGTACAATCGATTGCTCAGTTAGTTTGCAATAACATTCGTCACGGCCAGTATTCACATCGGTGTAATCGGTTGAAGATCAATTCACGTTATTGCTTTTACACAACTCTTGAGTACAATTTCACATGAGCGCCACGGCTCCATTACTCTAGCGGATTCATTCCTCAAATTAAGAGAATGAGTGAAACCACTCAAGTTGAGAGTCGAACTCTTAGTGGTGTGCTTTTGACTTATCCCACATATCCTGGGTTGGTAAGATTTCAAAAGTGTGCTGTGGGGGAGGGTTTGGAAGTGTCCATTCCAAAGTTTCTGCGTGGTCGCCCCAATATGCATGTTTTTCCACTTTTTTGCCCGCGAATAAAGTATAAAACACAACCCCAATGAAGAACACAAATGAACCAAAAGATATGAAAGCCCCAATTGAAGAAATTTCGTTCCAAAGTTGAAATGCCTCTGGATAGTCAATATATCGCCTCGGCATTCCTTGGCGCCCCAAGAAGTGTTGAGGAAAAAAGGTCAGGTTTGAGCCAATAAACATTGCCCAAAAATGGAGTTTTCCAGCCCATTCAGGATATTGTCGTCCCGACATTTTGCCAATCCAGTAGTAAACTCCGGCAAAAATACAGAACACAGCTCCAAGTGACATAACATAGTGAAAGTGAGCTACAACATAGTAAGTATCATGGTAAACACGGTCAACCGCGGCTTGGCTCAGGATAATTCCAGTAATGCCGCCCATAGTAAACAGGAATAGGAAACCAAAAGCAAAAAGCATGGGGGTCTTGAATTCAATCGAACCACCCCACATCGTCGCAATCCATGAGAATATTTTGATTCCGGTCGGGACAGCAATAACCATTGTAGCGAGCATGAAATATGATTGCTGAGTTAAACTCATTCCAACGGTATACATGTGATGTGCCCAGACAACAAAACCGAGAGCACCAATGGCAACCATAGCATAAACCATGGGTAAATAGCCAAATATCGGTTTCTTAGAGAAGGTTGAAATCACATGCGAAATAATTCCGAATCCTGGAACAATGATAATATAAACTTCTGGATGCCCAAAAAACCAGAGTAAATGCTGGTAAAGAATGGGGTCACCACCACCTGCGGGGTCAAAAAACGTCGTACCAAAATTACGGTCAGTCAGAAGCATGGTGATAGCTCCAGCTAACACTGGCAAAGCAAGCAGAATTAGCCAACCAGTCACAAATATTGACCAAGCGAATAGGGGAACTTTATGAAGAGTCATCCCAGGTGCCCGCATATTGAGAAAGGTTGTAATCATGTTAATGGCACCAAGAATTGAGGAAGCACCAGATACGTGAACAGCAAAAATAGCTAAATCCATTGAAAAGCCAGCTTCCCTGGTTGACAACGGGGCATAAAGTACCCAACCGACACCGGATCCAGTTTGACCATTACCACCAGGCACAAAAACCGAAGTTATCGCCAGTAAGGAACCCGCAACGAAAAGCCAGTAACTTAAGTTATTCAAGCGCGGAAAAGCCATGTCTGGAGCGCCAATCATTAGTGGCATGAAATAGTTCCCAAATCCACCAAAGAGGGCAGGTATTACGACAAAAAACATCATTAATACCCCGTGCGCTGTGATCAAGACATTCCATAAATGCCCATTAGGTGTACAATTCTCAACAGCTGCGGCAATAAGGCTAGTTCCCTCCATACACATATACTGCACGCCTGGTTCATATAATTCCATGCGCATGAAAACAGTGAATAAAACGGATATAAAACCAACGATAGCAGCAGTGAAAATATATAGTATGCCGATATCTTTATGATTGGTTGACATGAACCAACGGGTGAAGAAACCAACCGAATGTTCGTCTTTATCTTGGTAAGGTCCGTGGGCTGTTATATCAGTCATGAAACTACTCTTTGAATAAACCTACATTGACTAAATTTGTGAAATTCTATTTTAGGGTCAGATACTAACGCTAGCTGATATTTAAGTAAATTATAAGTAAATTTAAATAGCACAATTTTACCTAATTTATGAATGTGATTATCCTAAAGGTTATCACATATCATTGAATTCTTATTTGTCTTAGATTGGTCATCATAAAAAATTATGTTTTAAAAACTTAACTGAATTGCCTTCATAAGTGATTTTCTTTTCAAGGTGATAGCCCAACACAAGAATGCACGCAATATATACCTTCTAATTTTGAGTGCTGATTGCCTTACCATTTCTAACAATCAATATCTTGATTGTGTTGAAAGGAAATCTCCAACAGAGAGGGTAAAGACCACACGAAACATTAAATTGCACAAACCGAGAGTTCGTTTTCGTGACTTCTTGAATAAATCAAAGAGATTGAATATAAAGCTATGACCACAGTTAAAAAACTTTATTGAAATTGCGTTCTAAAGAATCGTCAAGTTCATTTAATGATACCTGAAAACCTAGATCTGAAAAACTCGTCACTCCGAATTCTCTGATTCCACAAGGTACGATACCATCAAAATACCCAAGGTCTGGATTTACGTTTATGGATATTCCATGAAAACTCACCCACTTGCGAATTCTTATTCCCACTGCACCAATCTTTTTTTCAACATTTAAGTTTTGAATAGTTGGGTTATTCTGGGGGGCAATCCAAATTCCTATGCGGTCGGGGTAAGTTGTGCCAACTAAACCAAAATCCTTCAAAGACATGAGAACCCACTTTTGAATATTATCAACATATTGCCGGACATTTTTGCCTCGATTATTTAAATTGAGCATTAAATAAACCACTCGCTGACCAGGTCCATGGTACGTGAACTTTCCTCCTCTCCCCGATTTGTAAACAGGAATATGGTCCTTGATAAGTAAGTCTTCATGATTGGAGCTTGTTCCAAAGGTATAAATCGGCTTATGCTCAAGAAACCATAATGCCTCTGCTGTAGAACCGGCAACAATATCATTCACAATACTCTCCATTTCTTGAACAGCAGCAGGATAATCAATCAATTGGGATGAGTGAATAAATTGAACCATGAGATTAATTGGGTTTTAAGTATGTCAACTGCTATTTTATATTGATAGCGATAAGTTCATTAGTTGACAATGTCATTAGGTAATTTAGTTTATTGCATTAGAAATAGTTGGAGGACAAAAAGTTATTTTCTTGAATTAACTCTTGAATTTTAATTGTAATGCGGTCGTGGCGGAACAGGTAGACGCGCAGCGTTGAGGTCGCTGTGGGGTAAAACCCGTGGAAGTTCGAGTCTTCTCGACCGCACCAATGATAAATAAGAAAAGACATGCAATATTAGTTTTTCTCTTATTTTGGTTGATTCTTCAGCGATGTTTTGATTTTCAGTTTCTTTTCTCTTCAGAATTCTAATGAACTCTGGCGTCTTGGCGGACCTGCTCCACCATCAAGCCTTTGCAAGGGAGAATTGATTGATGTGAATTATTATCAACTCACCCAGTAAATGGCTAAAGAAGCAGTAAAGATTGAAATAACAGTTCCAATCAGCGCCGAACTCGCCGCTACTTTTCTGCCTGTCTTATACATTGTCGCAAAAATAAAGGCGTTTAACCCAGGTGGCATAGCCGAAGTTAACACTGCACTTTGTACCTGAGCATAAGACAAAGAAAACATCTGTGTAGCAAGTAACCAGGTAAGAGTAGGGTGAACAATTAAAGTGATAGTACAAACCAATATGATGACCTTTAGATCACCTCTTGGTTTATATTGGGCGAGTATTCCTCCTAAACCAAATAATGCTGTCGGAATTGCAGCACCTGAAATCATGTCAACTGGCAATTGGGCGATTGCGGGAAGTGAAATATTCAGGAGGTTTGTTATAAAACCTATGAGCATGCCGATGATTATGGCATTTTTACCCATTTCGTTGAATACGGATATCAGTGTGGCTCCATTCATTTTGCCTGATTCTTTAAAGGCCTCCATTGAAGTTATGCCAACAAGGAAACAAAAAGGAGCATGAAGGGCTATGATTGAATAGGTACTCGCAAGTGCTTCTTCGCCAAAGGCTCTGTCGACAACAGCCAACCCAAGTAGGACAGTATTTCCAAAAAGTGCAGTAAAACCAATGACTACAGACTCTTCCCATGGTCGGCGAAACACTTTGTAGGTCAAGAATAATGCCAATATAAAACTCACAAATGCTCCGAGATAAAATGAAAGGAGCAGTCCATGATTAAAGCCTAAGCTCAAATCCATCTTAGCAACAGCATTGAACAACAAAACCGGCATGGCCACGTTTTGGACAAATTTCATTAATCCTTGAGTGACTGTATGATTTAGAAATTTGAATTTAATTGCGAGATAGCCGAAAATTATCAACACAAAAATGGGGGCGGTAATTTCAAGTAAGATTCCCAATTCACATCTCGAAAATCAGGCTCATCCCATCAAATGCAGGATGCACATTTGCGGGGGTTTCTTTCATCACAGTTTGGTAATCAAGGTCATTGTGCATGTTGGTAAGTATGGCTTTTTCGGGCTTTGCTTTACTGACCCAATCAAGGGTTCGCTCAAGGTGTGAATGGCTTGGGTGCGGTCTTCGACGAAGAGCATCAACGATCCAACATTGTGCTCCATTAACAGCCTCCCAAGAGACTTCCAGCATTGCCGATACATCCGGCGAATAGGCCACTGGGCCAATTCTAAATCCTAAGGCAATAATTTCACCATGTTTAACAGGAAAAGGAGTTATCTCAATTTGCCCACCGCCTCCATCTATGACAAACGTGCCATCAATTAAACGAGGATCTAAAATGGGAGGATAATCACTTCCCTCGGGTTGGGTAAATGCGTATCGAAAGCGGTTGACCAAAGCATCGGTAGTATTCTGGTCAGCCCAGATTGCTACGCGTTTACCTTGATTGATAAAAACCATTCTCAGATCATCAAGACCATTGACATGGTCAGCATGAGGATGTGTATAAACAACAGCATCTAAAACTCCTACACCGATGTCAAGAAGCTGCTCTCTGAGGTCAGGGGAGGTATCAATTAATACCCTCGTTTCACCTACTTTGTTCTGTCGCTGAATCATTAAAGAGCATCGCCGTCTGCGATTTTTGGGATTGCTTGGGTCACAATCGCCCCAATTACCACCAATTCTTGGGACCCCACCTGATGACCCACACCCTAAGATAGTAAACTTTAATATCGCCATTCTAATTTGCTTTACAAAAAAGGGTATGAAAATTTGTAGTTGTCAATGTGGCAAAAGTGTCATAACTCATCCCGCGTAAATTGGCGGCAAATTCAACTGTCTTCCTGATCAATGCAGGTTCGTTTCGCTTACCTCGAAATGGTTCGGGAGCAAGATAGGGAGCATCGGTTTCAACTAGGATTTTGTCTTGAGGAACAATCATAAAAATTTCTTGAAGTTCGCGTGCATTTTTGAAAGTCAGAATGCCGGAAAATGAAAGAAAAAAGCCAAGGTCTAAAGAAACTTTTGCCAACTCTAGGCCTGATGAAAAACAATGCATTACGCAATTAAACGGGGAATTATTATATTCCGATGATAGGATTTTTATCATATCTTGGTCGGCCGCTCGAGCATGCACAATAAGAGGCAAGCCGGTCAGTTGCGCAGCATGAATATGAGTACAAAAACTTTTAATCTGAGCCGATTGAGTTTCACGCGTGTAAAAATAATCAAGTCCTGATTCACCGATACCGATCATCTTAGGATTATGTGAAGCTTTTTGTATTTCAGCCAAACTCAATTCAGGTTCATTCACTACATGGTGAGGGTGAACTCCTAGAGCAAAATAGACAGAATCAAACCTATTGCAGATTTGGTGCGTTATTTCTGGATTGAATGGGCGAGTGCAAATGGTAAGCATTTTTGTAACACCCGCTTCCGAGGCCCGCACAATAATATCATCAATGTTCTGATAGAGTTCAGGAAAATCAAGATGGCAATGGGAATCTATAACTGCATTGTTGGAAAGCATTTTTTTTGTTTCGTGTTTCATACGAATGCCTTGCGGCTAATATCGTTAAATAATTCAAAGACATGGGAATAACTATCAATATTGCCTTTTATGTATTCATCATTAATAAATTTAAATTTGGAATATTCGGTGGCCCATTGCGTCGCCTTGAATGGGCTAGGAGATAATTTTTGAAGTAGGGCTAATTCGCCGGGAAATATTTCGCTATCCAAAGTACCCATTACTCCTACTTTTACCAAGCGACTCAAAAATTGGTCAATTAAGTAAACGAGTAAAGTATATTCTTCCTTATTTTTTTGATTCCCTGCCATGGCCTGCAAGGCAAGAGCCTGTGGATGTTCAATCTGTTGAGGATGTTGAAACATGTTTACAATTGATTGGTATAGATCAATTCCACCAAAGTTCAAAATTGCAATCGCATTGCCGACAGAACCATTTGATAGGCTAATTGCATGGGAATGATGTTCACTATTCTTAAATTGGAGTTGAGCCAACACGTTGATTTGATCATCTGGTTGGAGATGGTCACAGTGGACAATTTGGCATCGACTTCGGATTGTTGGAAGGACAGTATGAGGTGAATGAGATATTAAAAAGAAATAAGTACGGGGAGGAGGTTCTTCCAATAATTTTAGAAATGCATTTGCTGCATTTTCATTCAGTTCCTCAATCGAATCAATAATAACTATTCTCAGTTTATTATCAGGAATAGCATAGCCAATGGATTCAGACATGACTCTGATGTTATCGACAGAAATTACGTGTTGAGTTCTCTTTTTCTTGGGGTCGAATTCTCTCCTAATCAACAGCAATGCCGGTTCTGATAAGGCATTAATCCTTGCATCAAGCAAACGGTCAATTTCGATGTCAAGAGTATCATGCTTTCGTGAATGGGAATTCAATCCTAGTTCAAGCAAAAATTTTGCTATCTTCCAAGCTAAGGTTGCCTTACCGACTCCTTTTTGACCCCCAATCAACCAAGCATGGTGCAGAAGTTGATTATTATATGATTGTAAAAACTTTTTAGATGTTTTGTCTTGACCATAAAGATGTTTGGTAAATCTTGGATGCGGAGTTCCAGTAATTTGGTCTGCTTCGGTCATGGAAGAGTCAGGCATTGAAACGAGCCATTGTGAATTCAAGTATCTCTTTAGCAATTTCCACTGGACTATTCGACCCTGAAAATAAATAACAACGCTCTGGAAACTCAATACTGAGATTTTTAAAGTCTTGGATAAGCGTATTGACCTTACTTTTTGACAGCCGGTTAAGTCGCCAATCCTCCTCTCGGCTTATAGTTCTTTGCAATGCTTCTTCAGCGGAGATAGATAAAATGTAAGTTAAGTCAGGTTCAAGTTGAATGATGTGTTTTTGGAGCGAGTCAATAATTTTTCTATGATGCGGGTTTTCACTCCCTTGATAGATTCGGGTAGAGTCAGTAAAGCGGTCGCAGATTACGATTTTTCCTGTATCAAGGGCTGGTTGAATAGTTTTTTCAACATGATCTTTTCGGGCCGCAAAGAACAGAAGAATCTCGGTCAAATCCGACCATTCCAATGCTTTCTGTTTTAGGAGAAGTTTGCGAATCCATTCGCTTCCAGGAGAGCCGCCGGGTTCTCGCGTTAAATGTGTTTGATAACCAATTGTTTGTAATTTTTTCTCTAATAAACGAGCTTGTGTGGTTTTTCCCGAACCATCAATACCCTCAAAGGTGATAAAATAGCCTTTACTAGGCATCATGGCTAAGACTGAAACGATTGAATGAGATTAGAAAATAAAATTCTAATTGTGGAGGTAAATCGTTGAATAACATTGGCTTTTTCAATATCTTGCAGGGCAATAAGAGGGGTAGTGAATTGAGAATTTAATGCGGGAATTTCGACGGACAATTGACCAATTTCCTGACCTTTTTTAATCGGTGCCTGTGGGTACTCACTGAATTGCGCAGTGGCTTTAATTTGCTTATCAGCGTTAATTGGGTAAATGACTGCAACGGGGCTTTTTAAACCGATATCAACCATTTGTTCGGAACCCATCCAGATGGGGGCTTTCGTTATCGGTACATCAGCATTAAACACAACTTCTTTTTTGAACTGGCGATTATACCAATTCAAAAGGGCTAGTCCTTCATCAGCGCGTTCAGCTGTAGATTTCAAACCACTCAATACAAACAACACTCGATTTCCTTCAAATTCAGCTGAACCAACTAAGCCATATCCCGAATCTTGAGTGTAACCAGTCTTCAAACCATCGGCACGAGAGTTTTCAGCAGCGAGAAGAGGATTACGATTAAAGCGATTACTTGGAGCACGCCCATCAAAGGAAAATTCTCTTTCAGAAAAATATTGATAATAGTCAGGATAATCAGTGATAATACGTTCAGCGATGTAGGCAAGGTCTCGAACGCTCATGTAATGATTTGGGTCAGGCCAGCCATTAGAATTAATAAAGTTTGAATTCGTCATCCCCATATCAAGGGATCTCGTATTCATTAATTGAGCAAACCCACTTTCTGAGGAGTCGGGAGAAAGTGTTTCTGCCAATACAACACTTGCATCATTACCAGACAAAACAACAACTCCCCGAATCAATTCTTCAACAGTGGGTGTGTCAGTGGTATCCAAGAACATTGTTGAGCCGCCATAAGTATTCATTGCGTATTGTGAAACGCGAAGACGCTCATCAAGCTTGAGTTGTCCTTTTTCCAATGCCTCAAAAACCATGTAAAGGGTCATGAGTTTTGACATTGAAGCTGGTGGAATGGGTTCATCGGCATTCTTTTCAAAAAGAATTATTCCTGTATTCACATCAACAATGATGGCATTTGTACTGCTAGTTTGAAACGCATTTAACTGAGTAGAAACAAGCAAGTAAGCCAGAAAAAAGGCGAAACATTTAGAGGTGAAATGCTCTAAAAAAGACATAGATTATTCCTCCTACTGATGGCTATTTTTTAGAAAAAATAAAATGAAGTCTAAAATTATCACTTAACATCACATAGATTCCATTACCAATTATCAGATGGCCAAACAAGAAATTACCCAGTCATTGGGTATCTTGCATTCATATCCGGAGGAGTGGCAGAGTGGTCGAATGCACCGGTCTTGAAAACCGGCGTGGGGGCAACTCCACCGGGGGTTCGAATCCCTCCTCCTCCGCCACTAAACGCACCATGATATTTTTTTCTGTTATCCCAAATTGTATTGACCCCGCTTAAATCCAATCTGACCTTCTTTTAATTGGTTCTCTTATTATTAGCAATTCCTAATGGCTACACAGAGTATAAACTCTCCTCTTTTGCTATAATTAACTTTGGAAATTTAGAGTTAATCAAATTGACAAGGCGATTATCAGAGAGTGATTATCGTTTCCACAAATCTAGTTTCTTTCCATGAATTAAAAGCCAAAATCATCCTCTTAACTCCAAAAGATGTCACTCCTAAAATTACTGCCTCCAAAGTTAAAATCCATCGTGCTTTCATAAAATGAACCTTTGTATGGTTGCAATGCAGTTAAATCCACCTGCGGCTTGCAACACCTACGAAACTCAATTAGGCAGATAATCAAATAGGTCAGATAGAAACGCTATAGTTTAAGCCGACTCCGCTGACCTATTCAGAATGTGAAAGTGATATGGGTGATTCTCCTAGATGGTCAACAACCATTATTTCTTATAACTTCCTTGCTATAGGACGCATCACGATAGAGCAAATCTATTCATTCGGAATTCTATCTTTGCAGACATCCATGTTATCTACGCGGAAGATTGAACAGACATCAAAATTGCTATTTCATTTTTGGTTTATCAGTCCCTACATTTTTAATTGCTTCAACCCTCAAATTTAAGGAAAACCCAAGTCATTAGACTTAATGAGTCAGCCCTTTAGGTATCGCACAATCTAGATTATTTTAATTTGCCATTGCGACAAGACGGATTCCACTAAAGCATCAACCCATTACTCAATCCATAAAATTGCGTTGAATAGGAAAAGCTCAAAGCCTAATCGTATAAAAATTCATTGAATCTATCGGTAAATTATAATCGGTAAGAATGAACTAGAACCAACATGAGTAGGAATATCCCCCTAAGTTGTTCCAGTTCATTCTAGCATTACTAATGGGAATTTACCTGATTATTAATTTACCACAAAAAGGCTCGAGCTGATCAAAATAAGGGTTATTTTTCTTTGCGTGACTTGTGTTGTTTCACCAAGAATTAATCGGCATCCGCCAATTGGAGATGAACTGCTGAAGTTTTACCCTTATTAGTCGCAACTTCGTATGTAACTTTTTGACCTTCATTTAATTTACGAATACCTGCTTTTTCTAATGCACTAATGTGAACAAAAACATCTTTTGTGCCATCTTCCGGGGCAATGAAACCATACCCTTTATTTGAATTGAAGAATTTTACTGTACCTTGTGCCATGATAATTTCCCTTTAGCGTTTAGGTTTATTTAGGAGCATTTATCCGATATAGCCACACCATGCCGCTTACCGTTTCACTCTCATTCAAACGCTTAGGATCAACTAACTGAGGAAGATCTTAAGAGAACCCTTTGTCAAGGTTTCTATCAATTTGTATTATCATTCAAGTAAGAGTAACAAAAACTCAAGTGCACTAATTGATTATAACTTCTCAAATTACAAGGAATTTCGATTCGTAATTATGTCAAATAGTTGAAAATGAGAAAAGGTGAGGTCGCTTAAGTTCACTCATTCGCCCAAGTCCTGTACAATACTTGCTATCACAAAAGCAGCGTTAAAGTGGTCAATTCTCTTTCACCAAAGAAAGGCATTGATGTGCAACATTTTTTGAAATCAAAAAATATGAAAAAATTATAAGAAGATATATAGTGGTATCCAATCAAATTAATTTAATTCGAGGAAATACATGAAAATTGTAAAAATTATTCTTACCTTTGTCGGTCTTACCATTGGGATGGGAAGTGTTGGGCTATTTGCCCAAGAATATTCATTTAAACTTCACCATTTTCTCAGTGCGAAAGCTCCAGCACATTCACAAATGCTTGAGCCTTGGGCTAGACAGGTTGAAGCCAATTCCAATGGAATGATTAAAATTGAACTTTTTCCCTCCATGAGCTTAGGGGGAACACCTCCAGAGCTCGTATCGCAGGCACGCGATGGAGTTGTTGATTTAATCTGGACAGTGAATGGATACACTCCTGGATTGTTTCCTAGAACGGAAGTAATCGAACTTCCTACTGTATACGTCAACGACCCAAAAGCAGCCAATCTGGCTATGTTTGATCTATTTGAGTCAGAGTTTAAAGAAGAATACATTGGTCTTGAAGTAATGTTCTTACATGTACATGGAGGACAAGGTATTCATACCAGAGACCAGGAAGTTCGTACACCGAGTGATTTGGCAGGATTAGATATCAGAACGCCAAGTCGAACCGGTGCATGGACAATTGAAGCTCTTGGAGCTAACCCAATTCAAATGCCTGTTCCTGACTTGCCTCCGGCACTTCAAAAAGGTGTTGTCGATGGAGCATTTATTCCTTGGGAAATTATTCCTCCCTTGCAGCTTCATAATCAAACTCAATACCAAATTGAAGGCACCAACATGACTCGATTTGGAACCGCTGTGTTTCAAGTATCAATGAACAAAGCGCGATGGGATAGCCTTCCTGCTGATATCCAACAAGCTTTTAAGGATGCTTCAAGTCGAGACTGGTGGAGCCAAGTCGGTGATATATGGCGTGCAAGCGACGATTTCGGAATCAATATGGCTGTAGAAAATGGCAATGAGCATATTGTTCTGACCGAAGAAGAAACAGCAAGTTTTATTGAGGCAACTCATCCTGTTGTTGAACGGTGGATTGGCGAAGTCTCAGGTAATGGAATTGATGGCGCAGGACTTGTTGAAACTGCACGTCAAGCAATTGCAGCTAATAGCCAATAAAATTCCTTAACGGATAGATAGGGATGGGCAATATTGTTAGGATATCCCGTTCCTTTATAGATTATTGGGCAATAGGAGGAGGAATCCTCCTATTTGCTGTGGTATTCATGAATGCCCTTTCTGTTGGTTTAAATATTTTTTGGAATCCCATTTCAGGCGATGTGGAGCTCACTGAAATGGGCGTGGCAGTGGGTGTCTTTGCTTTTTTGCCGTATTGCCAACTTCATTATTCCAACGTTTCGGCGGATATATTCACTTCAAGAGCATCACCTTCATTTCTCTGTGCTATCAAGGCAATCGCTTCAATCTTTGCTATTATCCTCGCAATATTGTTGTTTTGGTGGATGTTCAAGGGAATGGTCGATCGCTACAATTTTAACTATCTCAGCGCCATTCTTCTCATACCTATGTGGATACCGTTTGCGCCAGTGTTATTGTCACTGGTTCTGTTAATGGTTGCTTCAACCCTAACCCTCATTGAAAATCTCTCACCTATTTTAGCCAATAAAGTGACTTGATGGATCCCGTATCCATAGGAATTTTTGCACTGATTGCTTTGGTGGTCTTGATTGGTCTCAGGCTCCCCATAGCTTATGCTATGATCTTAATTGGAGGTATTGGGATCGCATTGATTAACGGACCAAATTTGCTCTTAAATCAATTAAAAACATTAGCGTATTTTCAATTTTCAAAGTACAGCCTAACGGTTGTCCCAATGTTTATACTCATGGGTTGCTTAGCCTCTAAAACAGGATTATCAAGGGCTCTTTTTCGGGCGGCTAACGCTTGGTTTGGTTGGTTGCGTGGTGGGACAGCCATGGCGGTGATAGCTTCTTGTGCTGGATTTGGCGCCGTTTGTGGCTCATCCATTGCAACTGTGAGCACAATGGGAAGAGTAGCTCTACCAGAACTTAAGAAATTCAACTATTCAAATTCTCTTGCAACGGGTTCAGTTGCGGCTGGCGGAGTATTAGGAATACTGATACCGCCCTCTGTTGCGTTGACAATTTATGCAATCATTGTTGAAGCAAATATTGTGTCAATGTTTCTTGCCGCAATTATCCCTGGGTTGATGGCCACAGTTTTGTTTATCTTGGTCGTCGCGGGATACGTATTGGTTGTACCTAATTCTGGTCCTCGCGGGGCAGGAGTTGATACAAAAGAGTTTATCGCTGCTACCAAAGGCGTAATTCCTGTTCTCATCATATTCCTTTTGGTCATTGGGGGAATGTTTTTTGGTTTCTACAATCCGACACCAGCAGCGGCAATAGGAGTCTTTCTTGTTTTAGTTTTCGGTTTAATTAACCGTCAATTAAAAACAAAGGGAATTGCTGAGGCAATCAAAGAAACCGCTGCAACAACCGGAATGATTTACCTGATTCTATTTGGTGCTGAATTAATGAAAATCTTCCTGTCGCGGGTTGGCCTCCCACAAACTACCGCGGCTTGGATAATTGAAACTGGTATTTCACCTTTGGGAGTCATGATTATCATTCTTATCGGGTTGATCTTACTAGGTTGCTTAATGGATAGTTTATCCATGATACTTTTGGTTATTCCATTCTTCTGGCCAATGCTTGTTGAAATTAACGGAGGTATTTACCAAGGCACTGAGGGTTCTGGATTTGGAATGAGTACGGAGGAGCTCAAAATCTGGTTTGGCATATTGGCATTAATTGTTGTTGAATTAGGCTTAATCACTCCACCTGTGGGGCTAAATGTTTTTGTTATTAGCTCGTTGGCAAAGGATGTTCCAATGGTGGATACCTTTAAGGGAGTTGCACCATTTTTTGGAATTGAAATTATTCGGGTTGCTATTGTATTTGCTTTCCCGATATTGACTTTGTGGTTACCGTCCTTGGGAACTTAACTCATTAATTTCACTCAGTGAAAATGAGGGGCTGAACAATTGCATTAATAATTTACGCATTTTCTACTTGTGGACCGCTATTCAATAGAGTTGATTTTCGTCGGGCTATTGCCCCGAATATCCTAAAATCACTAACCCTATAAATGAGCCCAAGAATTACAGGGCAATTCGAACCCGGAATGACGCGGAAGAGCACCAATAATCATATAAAGTGATATTCATAGGTCTTTACTTTCGAGCAAGATTTTCAAACCGTCGGTAAAGGCGACACCCTTATCACCGAGAATTTGAACTAATTTTTCGTTATAGTTGACCGCGATGGGCTTTAGTTCAGCCATTAATTTTTCTCCTTCACTTGTCAATGAAAGAAAGGATTCACGCTTATCAGCAGGATTTTTCTCCCGGTTAATCAAACCAGAGTTCTCCAATCTATTGCAGGCTCTGCTAACCCGAGATTTGTGCATATCAACCTTGCTTAATAGTTTGTTCGTTACAATTTGCCCTGATTGAGATAAATGGAACAATACCCGCCATTCAGGTATCGACAGTTGGTGGTTGATATTGTATTTCTTCTCCAACCCCCGGCTTAATTTGCCAGCCAGCGCACTGATTTGATAAGGCAAAAAGTTGGTTAGATTATATTCGGTCATTCAGCAAATAAAGATAAAACTAAAATATTGGCCTTGATTCTCAAGCGAAGAACATAGTGTACTGAATTTCTTTTGTATCAATACTTTTATAAAGACGATCCTTGGAACAATCTTCCAACATGATTATTGGATTCCCCTTGAAGATATAGCTAAGTTATTTCTGCAAAGCATATAAACATGAAAATAATTAGTTGCAACTGCAACTAATTTAACTATAATTAAAACTCTCTACAAATGCAGGGTTGGAAAAATGGATCAATTTACGGAAAGTCAGAATAAAGTACAGGATCAAACCCAATCCAGACCGATTCTAAACTATATGCCAGGTTTTGGTAATGATTTTGAAACTGAAGCTATACCTGATGCACTTCCCCAAGGACAAAACAGTCCACAGAATTGCGCATATGGTCTATATGCCGAACAGCTTTCAGGAACACCATTTACTGCTCCTCGCGGGCAAAATGAACGAACCTGGTGTTATCGAATAAGACCTTCAGTTCGTCATTCATCCAGGTATAAACAAATTGACATGCCCTATTGGAAGACTGCACCGAGCATAAATGATGAGATTATTTCTCTAGGGCAATACAGGTGGGATCCACTTCCAATAGAGGATGCACCAACAACTTTCTTGACTGGTATGAAAACGATGACGACCGCGGGCGATGTCAATACTCAAACAGGTATGGCTGCTCATGTGTATATCATCACCGAATCAATGGAAGATGAATATTTCTACTCGGCGGATTCGGAATTACTGATTGTACCTCAGCAAGGGGAATTACGCTTTCGCACAGAGTTGGGGATCATTGACCTACAACCACAGGAAATTGCCATCATTCCAAGGGGAATGGTAATCAGGGTGGAAGTGCTGGCCGGACCAGCCAGAGGATTTGTTTGTGAGAATTACAGTTCTAAATTCGATTTACCCAACAGGGGACCGATAGGAGCAAATTGTTTGGCCAATCCCAGGGATTTCAAGACACCAGTGGCAGCCTTTGAAGATAAGGAAACACCTTCAAGAATGGTCATTAAATGGTGTGGTGCTTTTCATGCCTGTGAAATCAACCAGTCACCCCTTGATGTGGTTGCCTGGCATGGCAATTATGCTCCATGCAAATATGATCTGAGAACCTTTTCACCGGTCGGTGCCATACTTTTCGACCACCCGGACCCCTCCATTTATACTGTCCTGACTGCTCCCTCAGGATTTGAAGGAACAGCCAACATAGATTTTATCCTTTTTCGGGACAGGTGGAATGTTGCCGAACATACCTTCCGTCCACCTTGGTATCACAAGAATATTATGTCTGAACTTATGGGTAATATTTATGGTATTTATGATGCAAAGCCGGAAGGGTTTGTTCCAGGAGGGATGAGTTTGCACAACATGATGCTTCCCCATGGTCCGGACAAAGAAGCCTTTGAAGCTGCTACATCTGTCAATCTGGAACCCTCAAAGTTGGAAAATACCATGAGTTTCATGTTTGAGACCAGGTTTCCACAACATCTGACTGAATTTGCTGCTTTCGAAGCAAAGCTTCAAACAGATTATATTGACTGTTGGTTGCCACTCGAGAAAAAATTTACGGACAAACCATAAACCCTTTTCTCAAATATTACGTAAGGATTACTAAGTGACTATTGACAGATTGGTAATTTTGGGGTCCAAGGGTGGTCCATCCCTTCGAACCGCAGAAAGAATGCCCACCTCCAACCTCATTGAAATTGGTGGCAAGGTTTGTGTGGTGGACTGTGGTCTTGGCGTAACCGCAAGGTTGGTAAAAGCTGGAGTAAAACTTGCTGACATAGACTATATCTTCATTACTCATTTGCATTCCGACCATTTGTTGGAACTAGGGCCACTCCTTCATACTGCCTGGACAACCAATCTGCACAAAAGGATAACTGTTTTTGGACCAGTAGGTACAGAAGAATATTTGAATCATTTTTATCAATCGTTGAGTTTCGACATTAATCTTAGGATTGAAGATGAAGGACGGCCAGATTTAAGGGATTTGGTAGAAATAAGAGAATATAAGGAAGGGGTTGTACTTAATGAATCCCCAAGGGTAACTGCACTCAAGGTTCCTCATCCTCCAGTGGAGGAATGTTATGCCCTGAAAATGGAAAATGAGGGCTGGAAAGTAACTTTTGGCAGTGATACAGCCTATTTTCCACCACTAATGGATTTTGCCCGAGGAAGTGACATTCTGATTCATGAAGCCATGTTGAAAAGTGCTATTGAGGAATTGATCAAGCTAACCAGTATGGCCCCAAGACTGAAACAGCATCTTTTTGCAAGTCATACACTTGTGAAAGACGTAGGTAGGATTGCAAAAGGAGCAGAGGTCAATTTACTGATTGTGAACCATTTGGTTCCTGTTGCTTTACAAGGGATTAATGAAAAGGATTGGCTGGACGAAATCAACAAGACATGGCAAGGAAAAACCATTTTTGCTACGGACGGTTTGGAAATCAGGAGACATGGAAATTGAAACTAGCTTCATTAAATGACGGTACCCTTGATGGTAGGCTGGTTGTGGTATCAAGAGATCTACAAAAATATGTTGATGCCTCGGCTATTGCACCAACCTTGCAATATGCCGTGGATGACTGGGCACATATCAAACCCAAGTTGGAAGTACTGGCATTAAAAGTAGAGTCGGAGGATATCGGCCTGGAGTTCAAGCCAGGTAATGTCTATTCTCCCTTGCCCAGGTCCTATCAGTGGGCTGATGGATCGGCTTATTTGAACCACGTTGAGCTGGTCAGAAAAGCCCGAAACGCCCAAGTACCTGATTCCTTTTTTGAAGATCCCCTGATGTATCAGGGTGGTTCTGATAGTTTTTATACGCCACATGGTCCGATTGAATTGCTTGATGAAAGTTGGGGTATAGATTTGGAAGCAGAAGTTGCTGTCATTGTGGATAAAGTTCCGATGGGCATATCAGCTGAAGAAGCTCCAAACTATATCCGTTTGATAATGCTCGTGAATGATGTCAGTTTAAGAAACCTTATTCCGGCAGAATTAGGCAAGGGATTTGGTTTTTTTCAGTCCAAACCAGCCACGGCATTTTCACCGGTGGCAGTGACCCCGGATGAAATCGAATCCTGGTCTGAGGGGACAATACACCTGCCCCTGTGTGTAGATATCAACAAGCAACCCTTTGGCCGGGCAAATGCAGGTGTTGACATGACGTTCAATTTCTTCCAGTTGATAGCCCACGCAGCCAAGACGCGGGAATTGGCAGCAGGAACGATAATTGGTTCTGGTACGATTTCCAATAAGCTGGACGGTGGGCCTGGCAAGCCAATTTCGGAAGGTGGCGTGGGATATTCCTGTATTTCGGAAATAAGAACCGTGGAAACCATAAACGAAGGTAAGCCGAGGACACCTTTCTTGCAATTTGGGGACGCCGTTGAGATCTGGATGGATGACAAGGAAGGCCAATCAATATTTGGTTCAATTAAACAAACAGTAAAGAAATATGAGAGATAAAATATGGCAAAAGAATTCGCTTCCAGGAGTGACCTGACCGAGAAAAAAACAAGTTTTACCGAAATTGGCAAAGGGCTATACGCTTTTACAGCAGAAGGAGATCCCAATTCTGGTGTAATCATTGGGGATGATTCCGTCATGGTAATCGAAGCCCAGGCAACACCGAGGCTGGCTTCCAAGGTAATAGAAGAAATCCAAAAGGTCACGGATAAGCCTATAACTCACCTTGTCCTGACACATTATCATGCCGTTAGAGTTCTGGGTGCTTCTGCTTTTAACGCCCAACAAGTCATTATGTCAGAAACAGCCAGAGGAATGGTCGTTGAGAGAGGACAAGAGGATTGGGACAGCGAATTCAACAGATTCCCCCGACTTTTTGAAGGACATGAATCCATCCCTGGCTTAACTTGGCCAACCACTACATTTAATGGCAGGATGACCGTTTATCTTGGAAACAGAAAGGTAGAAATCATGCAATTTGGTCGGGCTCACACCGCTGGTGATGCAGTTGTGTGGGTTCCTGATGAACAGGTCATGTATACTGGTGATATTGTGGAGTATAAATCTGCATGCTATTGTGGCGATGGTCATTTCGAAGATTGGCAGGATACCCTCGATATAGTAGAAAACTACCAACCTGAAGCGATTGCACCGGGAAGAGGTGATGCCCTGGCGGGGTCACAACTGGTTACTGCAGGTCTTGATGGAACCAGGGAGTTTCTGGATGCTACTTATATGCCGGTTGTACGGGTAGCTTCCAGAAATGGAACCCTGAGGGAAGCCTGGGATGAGGTCAGGGCAAATTGCGATGATCGATTTGGTGACTATGCGATTTATGAACATTGCTTGCCATTTAACGTTGCCAGAGCCTATGATGAGGCTCGAGGAGTTGACACACCTAGGATATGGACGGCCGAACGAGACCTTGAAATGTGGAACAAACTCCAGGACTAATTTTGCAATAAGACAAATTACCTTACCCATATAGATGCCTTACCAAGCCAAGGAGTATACTTTCGTTCCTCCCCCGGGACTTGACAGCAAGGAACAATCCAAGCAGGTTGTTATTGTCGGGGCTGGGCCCATAGGATTGGCAATGGCCATTGAATTGGCCAATCATGATATTCCATCCGTTATCCTTGATGAAAGCAATAAGGTTTCAACAGGTTCAAGGGCCATTTGTTGGTCAAAAAGATCGTTGGAAATATTTGATCGCTTGGGCATTGGTGACCAGGCTCTGGCCAAAGGTGTGATGTGGAAGGTCGGTAGAACCTACCACCGGGATAGGGAGTTATTTAATTTTGATCTCCTTCCCGAGCAAGGGCACAAATACCCGGCTTTTGTCAATCTCCAGCAGTATTACGTTGAAGAGTATCTGGTTGCCAAAGCCCAAACCCTGGATTTGATTGATTTGAGATTTTTAAACAAGGTCGTGGGAATCCAGAACGGTCCCAATTCGGTCAAGATAGACATAACAACACCACATGGTGATTATGAACTTAAAACGGAATATCTGGTGGCTTGTGATGGCGTTAGATCAACCGTCAGAAAAAAACTCGGGTTGGAATTTATTGGTGAACTTTTCGAGGAAAGATTCTTAATTGCCGACATAGAGATGCACAGGGAGTTTCCTCCAGAACGAAGGTTCTGGTTCGAACCTGCTTTTCATGAGGGTCAATCAGCTCTTTTACACAAGCAGCCGGATAATATTTATCGGATTGATCTACAACTCGGTTGGGAGGCAGACTCCGAGAAGGAAAAGTTACCGGAAAATGTTATTCCTCGCATTGAGAAGGTTGTTGGTACCAGTGATTTTAAAATAGATTGGGTGTCGGTCTATACCTTCCAATGTCGCCGATTGGAGAAGTTTGTCCATGGAAGGGTGATTTTTGCGGGAGATTCCGCCCATGTGGTTTCCCCTTTTGGTGCCAGGGGAGGAAACGGGGGTCTACAAGATGTGGATAATCTAGGCTGGAAATTGGCAGCAATCATCAAGGGCCGATCACCAGAATCACTCATGGATACCTATAATGCAGAAAGAGTTTTTGGCTCAGATGAGAACATTGCCCATTCGACAAGAACTACTAAGTTCATGACACCCTCAGATGGTGTTGAAAGGATGTTCAGAGATCAACTTTTTAAATTGACTCGGGTTACAAAATTTGCCAGAAACTGGATTAATCCTGGTAGATTATCTGTACCTGCCGTTTATCCGAAGTTTGAAGATCAGGCACCAGAACTCCCCCTGATTGCCAGACCTGGTTCGGTAGCACCGGATGCACTGCTGGATGATGGTAATTGGTTGCTTAACCTGTTTGATAAAAATGTGACAGTGCTTGGAATAAATACGGAAATTCCCGAAATTAAAAACTGCCAAAGGCTCAACCTACCAGCCAATGAATTTATCAAGGCGAGATACCTAGGTGAACAATCCAAAGCTATTTATCTCATCCGACCTGACCAGGTTATCTGTGGTCGATGGCTGGAGGTTTCAGAAAAGCATGTAAAACGTGAAATCAATCAAATTTGGGGATTGGTATAAATGAGCTCAAACATAAAGTCCCAACCACAAGCTAGTGTGGATGAAATCTACCAGAACCTTTTGGAGGTTTTTGAAGAAGTTGAGGAATCACAACGAATGGAATTTGCCATTATGGTAGTCATTTCACTTTGTGATCAAATTAAAGACCAGGGAAGAATTACCGAAATCCTGAACACCTGTCGTCTAGCCTTGGAGAAAGCAGATTGAAGGAAAAATCAGCTTTACCGAATTTCGAATTGGAGAAATTATATAGTAATGAAGGTTTCAAGGTTATTGTCGGTGTTGATGAAGCTGGTAGAGGGAGTATTGCGGGTCCGGTCACAGCCGGTGCAGTAATTTTCACGAAAGAATCCTTTCCTCATGGTCTTGATGATTCCAAAAAATTGTCCCCTCAACAAAGAACCAGGATATTTGAAGAAATCAAGGAAACAGCATTGTTTTCCTTTGCTCATGTGCCAGTAGAGGATATAGAGAGAATTAATATCCTCCAGGCTGCCTTGAAGGCTATGACACTTGCAGTTGATTCGCTTCACGTTTCACCAGACTTGGTTCTTGTAGACGGTAATTGGTTTCCTCCCAACCTACCCTGCAAAGGAGTAGCCGTAGTTAAGGGAGATCAGAAATCCCTGACAATTGCGGCTGCTTCGGTCGTCGCCAAGGTAAATAGGGATAACCTTATGGGTCAATTAGCCAAAGTGGAACCTGTTTACGGTTGGGATACCAATATGGGTTATGGCACTAGGAAACATTTACAGGCACTAGGAAAGTTTGGTCCCTCCAGACATCACCGAAAGTCCTTCCTTCCCTTGCGTAAACTATTTGAAGATTAGCTCCATTTAGCCAGTATTAGAAACTTGAGATTCCATTGATTGGAATTCATGGACCGAAACTGGCAGGGGTGGATGGGCTCGACCCCCCGACACCCGGTTTTGGAGACCGGTGTTGTTTTTTGAGAAATGCTAAAATGTCTGAAGTCAAGAGAATTAGACGAACGCTAAAGTAAGGACAAGTCGTCACGCTTTAATTGATAAAGCTGAATTCTAATACGGTAATCCGGTATAATTGTCTGAAAATACGGATTGCATTAATTTAGAATCTTTGAGGTGATTGAGCTCACTTTCACCAATTTTTTCTTCAAAAGGGTTTTGGTTTGGGTCGTGATGAAACATGCGCGTCATCCACCAGCTGAATCGCATGGATTTCCATACCCGCATTAGGGCTTTATTTGAATATTCATTTATTTTGTCCAATTGATTGTTAAAAAAATAACTCACAAGAGCCTCATGGGCGTAATAGACGTCAGAAGCTGCTAAATTAAGTCCCTTGGCACCAGTTGGAGGAACGATATGAGCTGCATCTCCGCATAATAGTAAGTGGCCCTCCTGCATGGTATTGGCAACATATGAACGCAATGGAGCAATCGATTTTTCAATAGAAGGACCAGTAATAAGATTACTTCTTACATGCTTGGGAATTCTCAATTTGAATGACTCCCAAAATCGTGCATCAGACCAATTTCCAACATTTTCTCCTGTTGGCACCTGAACATAATATCGAGAAAGAGATTTTGAACGCATTGACGCAAGAGCAAACCCCATGGAACTTCGTGAATATATGAGCTCGTCTTCAACAGGAGGAGTTTCGGAGAGAATTCCTAACCAACCGTACGGAAGTTGAATTAAATAGGGGTTTTCTTGATTACGCTTTATGATTTTATTGCTAATTCCATGAAAGCCGTCACAGCCAATCACGAATTCACATTGGACTGATTTGGTTTGACCATTATTTTCATAGACAACAGTGGGTCGTGAACTTGTATGGTCAAGAATTTTTTCGACTTTCGCTTCATGGATTATGGGAATATTCCTCCGGTCCAATAGTTCATATAAGTCTTTTGTTACTTCAGTTTGCCCATAAACTGTCACTTGCTTATCAATTGACTCCTTAAAATCAATGTGAAACATATCCTCGTCTGTTGCAATGAACACACCGTTATGTTTCAAGCCATTCTGTAACAGGTTTTTTCCAGCACCAATTTCAACAAGTTGGTTGACAGTTCCCGTTTCTAAAACGCCAGCTCTAATACGCGAAAGAACATATTTTCGAGTTCTTTGTTCAAGAACAATGACATCAATGCCTCTTGCCGCTAGCTTCGCAGCTAAAAGCAATCCTGATGGCCCGCCACCAATAATAACAACTTGTACAAACATTTAGTATACCTTAGGAGGAACTTGCTAGAATTTCTTAAAATAAATTCCAAGGAGACCAAATAATTTTACGAAATGCGATTTGATACTTTTGAAAGATATTATCAGCAAATGCAATCTTATATGGACTCTTGGCTGTACTTATTCACATTTCGACAAAAATGAGTCTTAATAAATCTCAATTAAAAATATCAGCTTTATTTCCATTTGATTGAACAACCCATTGACGGAAATTGGATGTCAGGACCTTGTCCAGTCGCAATGATTTGTTTCATTGCAATCACCAGGTCACGGTCTCGTTGATGACTTAGTTTTCCCGTACTTCCGGCATCATCTAACCGTCCCCTATAATTAAGTTCCATTTCAGCATTAAACCCAAAAAAATCAGGTGTGCACTCAGCACCGTAATCGCGTGCTACTTTTTGGGATTTATCATGCAGATAAGGAAAGGGTAATTTGTGTTTCTTGGTAAAAACTTTCATTTTCTCAAACGAGTCATCGGGGTAGGCAATCGGGTCATTTGAACAAATCGCCACAACCTTTACACCGACAGTCATCAGTTCTTGGCTGTCAAAGATCAATCGCTCCATTGCCGAAATAACATAAGGGCAATGGTTGCAGATGAAAATCACGAGTGATGCCGTGCTATTTTTGAGGTCATCCAATGAAACCACTTCACCATTTGTTGATGGTAAATTAAAATTTTTTGCTTTCCAGCCAAAATTACAAACAGGAGGACGAACAGCCATATTTTTCTCCAAAATGACAGGTTACATTACTTAAATTGAGATTGCAAACGCATAGTTGATGCCTTTAATTGAGCAATATTGGATTGGTAAATTTCTGGATTCTGAGCATTTCCTCCACGGAAAACCGCAGTACCAGCAACTAATACATTAGCCCCTGCAGCAACAATCTCTCCAGCATTCTCTCGGGTTACCCCTCCATCAACTTCTAAGACGATATTTCTTGGTTGGGTATAGTACGACAATTCAATAATTTTTTTGAGCTGGCTATCGATAAACTGTTGTCCGCCAAATCCAGGATTAACAGTCATAACGCAGATTAAATCAACCAAATCAATCACTTCTAAAACCATTGCAATTGGAGTGCCGGGATTAAGGGCAACTCCTGCTTTTATATTGGCTGCTTTGATCTGTTGAATATCCTTATAAAGATGAGAACTCGCTTCACAGTGAACTGTGACAATATCAGCACCACTCGTTAGAAATGACTCCAAGAGAATCTGAGTAGGTGAAATCATTAAGTGAACATCAATGGTACCCTTTATGTATTTGCGCAAGGAGCTGACGACCCCGGCACCAATGGTTAGATTAGGAACAAAATGTCCATCCATCACATCGATATGAATCCAATCACACCCTGCTTTTTGCACTGCTTGACACTCGGCCCCGAGTTCAGCAAAGTCAGCACTAAGTATTGAGGGGGCAATGATCATTTGTAAGGTGTACTCAATCCCAAATACTACGACTGACGACTGGCAATGAGATCCTCAACGACAGAAGGGTCAGCCAAGGTTGAGGTATCACCTAAGTTGCTCAAGTCATTTTCGGCTATTTTACGTAAAATCCGACGCATAATTTTGCCTGAACGAGTCTTGGGTAAACCAGGTGCCCAATGAATTATATCGGGCTTGGCTATTGGACCAATTTCTTTACGAACCCACAACTCCAGTTCTTTTTTCAGAGGAGAGGTATATTCCACACCGTCCATTAAGGTTACGAATGCATATATGCCTTGCCCCTTAATATCATGCGGATAACCAACGACAGCGGCCTCAGCGACTGATTCATGGGCAACTAAAGCACTTTCAATTTCTGCTGTTCCCATTCGATGTCCTGAAACATTGAGAACATCATCAACCCGTCCGGTTATCCAATAATCGCCGTCCTCATCACGGCGACATCCGTCGCCACTAAAATAGTATCCTTGATATTGTTGGAAGTAAGTTTCCATGAACCTTTGATGGTCGCCATAAACCGTGCGCATTTGCCCAGGCCAACTATCGGCAATGCAAAGCACACCCTCAGCGACTGTATCTTCAACTAACATTCCTGATTCGGGTTCTAAAATAACGGGTTTTATTCCAAAAAATGGCTTTGTTGCCGAGCCTGGTTTGGCTGGAACGGCACCAGGTATAGAGGTTAATAAATGTCCTCCTGTTTCAGTTTGCCACCACGTATCAACTATTGGGCAATTTTCATTCCCAACAACCTTATGATACCATTTCCATGCCTCGGGATTAATGGGCTCCCCGACAGTACCGAGCACCCTTAAAGAAGACAGATCAGATTGACTGACCCATTTATCACCAAGACCCATAAGAGCTCTTATGGCAGTTGGAGCTGTGTAAAATTGGTTCACTTTATATTTTTCACATATTTTCCAGAATCGATCGGGATTAGGAAAAGTTGGAACGCCTTCAAACATCAGAGTTGTGGCACCATTAGCCAACGGTCCATAGATGATGTAGCTATGACCGGTTACCCAACCAACATCTGCGGTACACCAGAACACATCTCCGTCATGATAGTCAAACACGTATTTGTGTGTTAGCGAAGCATAAACTAGATATCCACCACTAGAGTGAACAACCCCTTTAGGTTTGCCTGTTGAACCGGAAGTGTACAGAATAAAAAGAGGATCTTCAGCATTCATCACTTCTGGGAGGCACTCGCTTGGTACCGTTTGAGCTAACTGGTAATAATCAAAATCCTGCTGATCATTCCATGCGACATCTCCATTAGTTCTTTTAACAACAAGAAGCTTTACCTTTTCAGAACAGTGTTCAAGAGCTTTATCTGCATTGGCTTTGAGCGGTGTACCTCGTCCACCTCTAGGAGCTTCATCAGCAGTAATGACAACCTTGGTATCAGAATCATTTATACGATTAGCTAGAGCATCGGAGCTAAATCCAGCAAAAACAATGGAATGGATAGCACCAATACGTGCGCATGCTAGCATTGCGTAGGCCGCTTCGGGTATCATAGGGAGGTAGATTACAACTCGATCACCCTTTTTCACTCCCATTGATTTTAGAACATTGGCCATTCGGCATGTTTCGTCATGGAGTTCTTGGTAGGTAATTTTCTTAGCTTGGTGTTCCGGGTTATCAGGCTCCCATAAAATCGCTGTTTGATGAGCTCTGTCTTTGAGGTGTCGGTCAATACAATTGGCCGACACATTCAATTGTCCATCTTCAAACCACTTAATGGATACATTAGGAAAAGAGTAATTGACGTTCTTGACAATAGTGAAGGGTTTGATCCAGTCAATGCAATGCGCCATTTCAGACCAAAAACCTTCAGGGTCATTGCGTGATCTTTCTTGCCACTCGTTGTATTTTGCTTCGCTTATTAGAGAATGTGATACAAACTCTTTTGAGGGATAAACTAAATTTTGACTCATCAAATTAATCCTTCCTGACACCACTTTTAATTTTTATTAACTGAGGAAACTCTAATAAATTGTATGTGAAAAATACAACTATACCAATAAATGATTTTATTTGTTCAGTTTTGACTTGAACAAAATCAAAATATCGTACGAAATCATTATTAATTGATACGCTCATTAACTGAATTATAATCCCTCCGAAGCAGAAAAATTCAATTAGAATTGGTATTATAATGCAATCTCGTCCTGAATAAATTCATGCAACATATGCAATCAGTAGGTGATTCACGATTTCCACAAATTCAACCAATGGGTGAGGGCGGTTTACTCATTGTTTTAGCTGATTCAGTTTCCTTAGAAACGACCAAGAAAATTTTAGCCATAGACAGTCTTCTTCACCAATGTGATCAGTTTACCACCCTTGAAACAGTTCCCGCTTTGCGATCTATACTGGTAAAAACTGATCCTTTATTAAACAATGTTGGAGAGTTAGAAGCATTGTGTCACAAACTATTAAAGAAAATATGCCAACAGGCTGAATTGAATCTCGATTCTCGAAGATTTTCGATTCCCGTTATCTATGGCGAGGAATGGGGTCCAGACCTGGGTGACTTCTGCCAATATTCTGGAATGAGCAAAGAAGCCGCAATTTCGCTCCACACAAGCGTGGAATTGATTGTCCTTTGCCTAGGATTTTCGCCTGGATTAACATATCTTGCCGAGTTGCCAGAAGAATTTAATCTGCCTAGAAAAGAGATGTACTGTGCTGGAGTTCCAGCTGGGTCGGTGCTAATTGCGAATCGACAAACTGTTTTCACAGCATCACAAATTCCAACAGGTTGGCATCGAATTGGTACGTCACCAGTCATTGGATTTTGTCCAGAAAAGCACCATCCTTTTTTATTTCGTCCTGGTGACCGAATTCGCTTTTTTGCCATTGACCCATCTGAAGAATCACAAATTGATGTAAATACATTTTGGTTATGAATTGATGAGCCTTTTAGTTTTGGAATTATCGGGTCTAGCAACTTTCCAAGATCTAGGACGAATGGGTTTTCAAAAGTACGGAGTATCAAAGGGGGGTGCAATTGACACATATGCTCTGGCTGAAGGCCAGGCAATCCTGAATAATGATAAAAATACAGCGGCCCTTGAACTCCAACATGGAGGTGGAAAGTTCAAATGTCTCAATACAATTTGGTTAGCAACCTCAGGAGGTACAATGGAAGCATCTGTTAGTAATAATTCTATTCCTTGGCGGACTTCCTTTGAGCTCAAACCGGACCAAATTCTAACTCTAGAGAAGAGACAATCCGGTGTGTATAGTTATCTTCATATGTTAGGAGGCATTGACTGCCAGAAGATCATGGGGTCGCACTCAACTCACGTTCCATCGGGATTAGGTGAATGCCCGCAATCAGGGACAATCATTAATCCCAAGCCGACACAGGTTAAGATCAACCAGCCGGTTTACTTAGAGCAGCCAAATTATTTTAATAGTAAGGTTATTAGGATTCTGCAAAGCCCGCAATCGGGATATTTTAACCCCAAAGATATCGAATCTTTGGAAACTCAACTATTTACAATGACAACGCAACGAGACCGTATGGGTGCAAGAATTAATGCGGAAAACTTCAGAATCCAGGCAAAAGCAGGACTTACTCTCCTTTCCGACCCAATTATTGAAGGCGATATTCAAGTTCCTGTTAATGGTATTCCAACGATTCTGCTGGCTGATTGTCAACCAACTGGAGGGTATCCAAGGATTGCGACAGTTATTCAAGCAGATTTACACAAAGTCGGCCAATTGCAGCCAAACGAATCTTTTCGGTTTAAATTCGTTAATCGAAATGAAGCAATCAATGAACTTGCACGATTTAGAAAAAAAATTGTGGATATTCCCAACCAGCTAAAGCCGTATGTCAGAAAATTAGATACACTTCCAAATCTTTTGGAATATAATCTTATCAGTGGTGTTGTCGGAGAAAATGATGGTGAACTACATTGATATAAATGCTGATCTAGGAGAGAGCTTTGGTCCATGGCAAATGGGAAATGACTCTCAACTCCTTAAAATTGTTTCATCGGCCAATGTCGCATGCGGCTTTCATGGTGGTGATCCTCTTCAAATGTATAAAACTTGTCAGAGATGTGTTGACAATGGAGTCGCAATCGGTGCGCATCCGGGATTTCGGGATTTAGTTGGTTTTGGTCGACGTGAAATCTTCGGTTGCAATCCGGACGAACTCAAAGCCGAAGCAATTTATCAAATCGGAGCACTCAATGCGATTGCACAATCAGCAGGCACCAAAGTGAGTCATGTTAAGTTTCATGGTGCCCTTGCTAATATGGCGTCCCGTGATGAAGAATTAGCTAAAGTATTGTTTGATGCCGTGATGAGTGTTTCGGAACACCTTTATGTAGTTGTCATTGCGGGAACAAAACAGCAGTTGGCTGCAGAAGAGCTGGGTATATTGATGATTAAAGAGATTTTTGCTGACCGAGCTTACAATTCCGATGGAACACTTGTAAGTCGGGCGGAGCCCAAAGCAGTGATTTGGGATCCCGAACAGTGTGCAAAGAATATGTTGGAAGCAGTTAATTCGGGTTGTATCACGGCCATAAACGGGAAAAAATTAGAAATCGTTCCCGAAACGATATGTGTTCATGGGGACGGACGAGAAGCGATCAATATTGCTCAAGCTATTCGGGTTAGACTTGAAAGTGCAGGGATCAAAATTCGTCCATTTGCCAAGCAAACGATACGGAATCAGTCACTAAATTAAGCAGAATTTATTGATTCAGCTGCATCTGAATCTTCTTTGACCTCTTCAACTTCTGCAGGTTTTTCAAAAAATTCTTCATTATTTTCTTCGGCTATTGTCTTTGACTGATTTTCAGCTTCGGCAGTTGAACGTGCAACATTGACAATAATTGAGACGACCACTTCTGGATGAAGGACAACTCTTACGTCATGAAGACCAATTTCTTTGATAGGCTTGTCAAGTTCAATTTGATTACGATCAATTGTTAATCCACTTGCAATGGCAGATTCAGCGATATCGCGTTTCGTAACGGAGCCATAAAGCGACCCAGTTTCAGAGGCTTGGCGAACAAGAACAAATTCTCGAGCGTTAATTTTTTCTGATATGGCATCGGCCTCTTTCTTAAGTTCTAGGTTCCGAGCCTCAATCTCAATTCGCGTCTCTTCAAAAAATTTACGATTTTCATCGGTATTTTTGAGTGCTTTTTTTTGAGGAAAAAGGTAATTTCGGGCAAAGCCTGGTTTGACTTTGACTTTATCACCCATGAGTCCAAGATTTTGAATTCTTTCGAGCAGTATAACTTCCATGGTCGTCACTCTACCTATTGGTGTAAGGAAGTAGGGCTAAGAAACGTGCACGTTTGATAGCTTGGGCTAATTCCCTTTGCTTGGGCGCTGATACAGAAGATATTCGGCTGGGTATGATCTTCCCTTGCTCGCTCAAAAAGCCACGAAGCAAACGAATATCTTTATAATCTATCGTTGGTGCATTATCGTTTGAAAACGGGCACGACCGTCTTCTTTGGAAAAAGGTTTGTCTAGGCATCAATCTAATTTCTTTTCAATCAATTGTTAGTTTCAATCAGTGGAGTGGGCTCTTCAGAATGCTGGTCCACTTTGATCGACAGGTAGCGAATAATATCTTCATTAATTCGAAGTCTTCTTTCGATTTCATTTATTGATTCAGGTGGGGTATCAAGTCGAAAAAATAAATAGTGACCGCTTTTATTTTTATTTATGCTGTAGGCAAATTTTCGTGTGCCCCAGTATTCTTTTCCAACGATTGAACCTCCCAACTCTTCAACCATTGCTTCAATCATTTTAGAAAGATTATCAACTTGAAAAGTTGACAATTCTTTACGAGTAATACAGACATGCTCATACAAAGACATTAAGTACCTCGTTGCCAAACAAAAATTTATTCATAAATCCTCAATAGTTTTCCAATATAAGTGCTGTGACAAAGGCGAAAAAACAATTGTACAAACTTAATACGATTAGAAGTGCCTTCAAGTGAGCAAATATTTGCTATTAAGTGGTTTAATTGCTTTAAAATGCAACAGTTTTTGTAGGATAAATTCATTTTAGGAGTATTTGTTTTGAAAAAAGCTCTTGTCTTTCCAGGCCAAGGTTCCCAAGAAGTCGGGATGGGGAAAAGTATAGCCGAGAGATATTCGCAAGCTCAGGATGTTTTCCAAGAAGTTGATGAAGCCCTTTCAGAGAAACTTTCAGATTTGATATGGCATGGTGACCTTGAAACGCTTACGCATACGAAAAATGTGCAACCCGCGATCATGGCAACTTCAATAGCAATTTTAAGAGCCCTTGAGTCAGAAGGGTTGAATCTATCCAACATGAGTTATTTTGCTGGTCACAGTTTAGGAGAATACACAGCCCTTTGCGCCGCAGGTACTATTTCTTTATCGGAAACCGCACGACTACTAAGGGCTCGGGGTGAATCAATGCAGGATGCCATCAAGATTGGGGAGGGAAGCATGGCCGCAATCTTAGGTCTCACAATTGATGAGGTTGAGGAGATTGTAGCACAATCAGCCGAAACACAAGTCTGTCAAATCGCCAATGATAACGACCCTAAACAAGTGGTCGTATCAGGTCATGCTACTGCAGTTTCACGGGCTTGCCAATGTGCCTCTGAGCGAGGTGCTAGGAAAGCAGTTATGCTTCAGGTCTCGGCACCGTTTCATTGTTCACTTATGCAACCAGCAGGAGAAGTGATGAAACACAAGCTTGAACCAGTTGAGCTAAAACCACCACAATGTCCAATTATCGCAAATGTAAACGCGAGACCTATCTGTGAGGTGGCAGCAATCAAGGAATCACTCGTTCAGCAATGTACAGAACGAGTTCGATGGCGAGAAACAATTGAATATATGGCATCGGATGAAGTTACAAAGTGCTTGGAGATTGGACCAAAAAATGTCTTAAACGGCCTTTTTAGGCGCACTACCAAGAAGATTACCTGCATATCTGTTGCAAATAGCACCCAATTGCTCAATGCAATTGACTTTATAAGCGATTAAATTTGCTTGGACAATAACCAATGTTGACCTGCACTAATTGGAAGGAATTTCGGTGTGCGAAGGTCACCCGTAGGAATAGGTAGATTGAATTCCAATTTTGTTAAAAAAGGAAATAAGTGATGCAAATTAATTTAAGTGGTCGGAATGCTCTAGTTACTGGTGCAACAGGTGGACTGGGTTCAGCGATAACGAAGGCACTCGTTGAAGCCGGTGCCAATGTCGTTATTTCTGGAACTCGCGAAAATAAGTTAAACGAGTTGAGAGAGCAGCTTGGTCATGAAATGCGGATTGCTCCTATACCATGTAATCTTATGATTAAGGAAGATGTCAATGACTTAGCCACAGGTGCCATAAAACAATTTGGAAGCATTGATATCTTGATTAACAATGCGGGTATTACCCAAGACAATCTTTTTTTACGAATGAGCAATGCTGAGATGGAGAGTGTTTTACAAGTAAATCTTCTCGCCACAATGATCTTAAGCAAAGGACTGATTAGGCAAATGGTAAAGAATCGGTTTGGTCGCATTATTAATGTGACATCAGTTGTGGGTCATACTGGGAATCCAGGTCAAACCAATTACTCAGCATCAAAATCTGGAATAGCCGGTTTTACCAAATCCCTAGCAGCTGAGGTGGCCGCTCGAAATATTACAGTGAACTGCTTGGCGCCAGGATTCATTGAATCAGATATGACGAACAAGCTAAGCAATGAGCAAAAGAATTTGATAACTAAGAATATTCCCCTTGGTCGAATCGGTCAGCCAGAGGACGTGGCTTATGGTTCCGTGTTTCTGGCTTCTGAACAAGCCGCTTATATAACAGGCCAAACCTTACATGTGAATGGTGGTTTGGCAATGCTATAATTGGTTATGGCAATTTAGATTTTTTGCTGAATCACAAAAATAATCCAAGGTTTAAATTGATAAAAAACGAATAATGTCTTATCTTGGTAAACTCACTAATGATTGAATTGCTATTGAAAACTAGTTAAGTATTCATACCGTTGAATGGTATTAGCTTTAAAGGAGATAAATATGGAAAGCGTCGAAGCACGTGTAAAAAAGATAGTTGTTGAACACCTTGGTGTAGAAGAAGATGCAGTCGTTCCCGCAGCATCCTTTATTCAAGATTTGGGAGCCGACAGTTTAGACACAGTTGAACTTGTCATGGCTTTTGAAGAAGAATTTGATATTGAAATCAAGGATGAAGATGCTGAATCAATCAATACATTTGAGGACGCAGTTGACTTTATCAAGAAAGCACAAGACAGCTAATTCAATTCAAATTTGTATGTTTTGAGGCCAAATCTCCCTAATTATTTCAATGAATTCTAATCCAGTTCAGAAATCCTACGTGCTTGGAGGTGAGTGGTCGGTATGATCATTTATCCCGTCTTGCAAATTTTGGATGGTAAGTGTGTAAGCCTTGAAAGAGGGGAGGTGTCAAAGCCTATAATCTGGCATTTTGATCCCGTAGAAAAAGCTAAAGAGTTCGCTCAATCTGGTGCGAGTTGGATTCATGTGACAGATATTGACAGCTTGTTAGATAATGAGTCTAACGAGGAACTTATCCTTGAGATAATTCGCCAAACGGGAGTGCCAATACAAGTCGGTGGAGGAATACGTTCAGTTGCCCAAGCCGATCATTGGTTTGAGCTCGGAGTTGGTCGGGTTATCTTTGGGACACTTGCCGTCACCAGCCCATTTATTGTTAAAGAAGTGGCCAAACTCAACCCCGATCAAGTTGTTATTTCCCTAGATATTTGGCAGGGTAAGGTGATGATTCACGGGTGGAGAGATTCAGGTGCAATTGATCCAGCCGATTTTATCTTTGCTTACAATAATATCCCATTAGCAGGTATTGTAATTACCGATGTAGATAGCAGTGTTGATGAACTTGAAAGTACATTAGAGCAACTCACCGAACTTGCCGAAATTGCTACAAGCCCCGTCATCGCAAGTGGAGTCGTTCAGAAACAATCTGATATTGATCGACTCAGGGAAATATACAATGTTCAAGGCGTCCTTGTGGGGCAAGCTATCTACAATAGGCGTATTGAGATTGACGGTCTATTTAATGAATGATAAGGAGTGATTGCTCCAATCATTGAATTTCAGAATTGATTAGCCCAAACACGTCCAATCGTATAAGGAACAAAGTGATTGCGTAGAGTTGTTATTACTGGAATGGGTTTAGTATCACCACTTGCGAACGGTGTTAAACCAACATGGGAACGATTGCTCAATGGCGATAGCGCAGCACAAACCATAAGAAAGTTTGATGCAGATCACCTAGGGACAAATTATGCGTGTGAAATACCCCGTCAAGGACCGCATGGGCTGAATGCAGAAGAGTGGTTGCCCCAACGCGAGTTACGTAAAATTGACGATTTTATCCTCTTTGCGTTAATTGCCGCTAGCCAAGCGATTGATGATGCGAATTGGCATCCAGAGACAGAACAAGAAAAAAATCGAACGGGTGTCGTTGTCGGTTCTGGTATTGGCGGCCTTGAGACGATAGCCAACGCCTCCTTGCTGCTTCAGGAAAAAGGCCCGCGTCGAATATCACCCTTTTTTATTCCAGGTGCCTTGATCAATCTCGCTTCCGGTCAAATATCTATTCGTTATGGTTTTAAAGGACCAAATCAAGCCTCTGTTACGGCTTGTGCCACAGGTGCTCATGCCATTGGCGATGCTGCAAAAATAATTCGTGATGATTACGCTGATGTTATTGTGGCTGGGGGAACTGAAAACCCGATCTGCAAACTAGGTATCGCGGGCTTTAATGCCTGTAAAGCGTTATCAACAGCTTGGCGAGACTGTCCTCAACGTGCTAGTCGTCCTTTTGATAAAGCTCGGGATGGTTTTGTTATGGGAGAAGGCGCCGGTATTGTCATTTTAGAAGATATTGAGCATGCCCAAAAAAGAGGGGCAAAAATTTATGCTGAATTGACAGGATATGGTCTTTCAGCTGATGCTTCGCACATTACCGCTCCAGCCGAGGATGGAAGTGGTGGTCGCCGTTCAATGCAAATGGCCCTTGATGTTGCCAAACTTAAAGCAACCGACCTCGACTATATTAACGCTCACGGAACTTCTACTATGGCAGATGAAATTGAATTAAATGCAATAGCCGAATTAGTAGGCAAGGATATTAAAATGGTTTCAATTTCATCCACTAAATCATCAATTGGTCATCTTCTCGGAGCAGCCGGAGCGGTTGAAGCAATATTTTCGATAATGGCATTACAAGATCAAGTTGTTCCACCGACAATCAATCTTGATAATCCTATTGGTCAGGGAAAATTTGATTTAGTTCCTAACTTTCCAAAAAATCGACAAATTAACCACGTGTTATCAAACTCTTTCGGCTTTGGTGGTTCAAATGCCACTCTAATATTTTCAAAAATTTAACCACGTGATTCGTACCCTTCTCGGAGCATTATTTGCTTTATTTACCCTTGGGATTTTAGCCGTTGCTGGGGGAATTATTCTATTGGGTTATTCTTCCAATCAAGCCGGCCCGCTAGATGAACCAATCTTCTTTACGATTGAAAGGAATGAAAGCCTCTCGTCAATTGCTGAAAGGCTTGAAGAAAAGAGGGCAATCAAAAGTAGTTTACTCTTTCAAGCAGGTGCGTATACAAAAGGCGAGAATACCAAATTTAGGTATGGAAACTTTGAAATCCCGAACCGCAGCTCTCCTAACGAAATTATCAGTATTTTGACGAAAACAGGCAGTGCTGATGACCGTTACAGAATCCAGACAATTCTTGCCAATAGCGGGATTATGTTACGCATTAGGGAACGACAGCCCATCTCTCAAGAATACACTGTTTTATTGAACATTAATTGGGGAGAAGAGCTGCCAAACGAAGTCCAAGATATCCTCAATGCCAGTACAGCCATCAAGTATTCTCTCACAGTGGTTGAAGGCTTGACGAGTTGGCAGGTCATAACGCATTTGAATGCGGCACCTTTTTTTCAGGGCGAAATTGAAGCGACTCCTTCAGAGGGAGCACTTGCCCCGAGTACATATCCATTTAAGTCGGGTACAAGCCGTCAATCAATCATTAATGTTATGCAAGAAACACAGGTCAAAATTCTCAATGAAGAATGGCAGAATCGTTCTGATGAATCGCCGGTCAGTAGTCCTGAGGAGGCCGTAATTCTTGCTTCAATCATTGAAAAAGAAACAGGCCGAGATGAAGAAAGAGAAATAATTGCTTCCGTGTTTGCTAATCGCCTAAAAAATGATTGGCCGCTTCAGGCTGACCCAACCATAGTCTATGGGCTGACTGAAGGTAAAGAACCACTTGGAAGAGGACTTCGAAAAAGCGAACTTGCAAAAGATACGCCATTTAATTCCTATATTCATAAGGGATTACCACCGACACCGATTGCTAACCCATCAAGAGCTTCAATTCGTGCGGCATTGAATCCAAATAATAGTGAATATTATTTTTTTGTAGCCGATGGAAGTGGAGGGCATAAGTTTGCTTCAACCTATGCGGAGCATCAACAAAATGTCAGGGAATGGCGTAAATTAGAATGAAATTTACCGAAAGCCACCTGTAAAAAGGACAGAGTATTTCTATATTTCAATTGACTCTACAATCAATAAACATATTCAGCGAACAAAATAAAAAAGATGGTTATTGCTTCAGAAAATGTAAAATCCTGTGACCCGGTTTGGGATAAACTTTGCCTAGAAGCTGGTTCGATTATTGAGAATGAACCGATTATGTCAGGGTTAGTTCATTCCAGCATTTTGCACCATGAAACTTTTGAAAAAGCTTTAGCTTTTCGGTTTTCAATAAAGCTTGCATCACCGGAGTTGTCAGAACAAATTCTTCGCGAAATTGCCGATGATGCTTACGACGATGATCCATCAATCGGTCAATCTGCCCGAGCAGATTTAATCGCTGTATTTGATCGCGACCCAGCGTGCAATAGTTTTTATCAGCCTTTGTTATTTTTTAAAGGGTTTCAAGCTCTTCAGAGTTTTCGAGTGGCACAATGGTTGTGGAGCAAAAATCGCAAGGATTTGGCTTATTTTGTGCAAAAGCGTACTTCCGAAGAATATGGTGTTGATATTCACCCAGGGGCATTTATTGGTCATGGAGTATTGATTGATCATGCTCATTCCATCGTGATCGGGGAAACAAGTACCGTGGGCAATGATGTTTCAATGTTACACTCGGTGACTTTGGGCGGTACAGGCAAAGAAGTCGGTGATAGACATCCTAAAGTAGCCAATGGTGTTCTGCTTGGTGCGGGAGCAATCGTTCTTGGCAACATTAAGATTGGTAAGTGTGCGCGCGTAGCCGCCGGTTCAGTTGTGTTAAATGATGTCCCAGATTGTAAAACCGTCGCAGGTATTCCGGCAAAAGTTATTGGTGATGCAGGTTGTGCTGAACCCTCAAGAACGATGGTTCAGTTTTTCCATCCGAGTTGCTGATTCAATTTAGGGATTAGATTGTATCGGGAATGGAGTTAATCCGACCACTCAGTCCATTCAGTGTTAATTTTAGTCAACGATGATCCCAATGGGAGATTCGAGGTGCTTGACAATCTCAGCAAGAAAGTTGGCTCCTACTGCGCCATCAACAATTCGATGGTCAACTGAAAGGGTTACCGACATTTTTGTTTCAATCCCGATGCTACCATCTTGCTTAACGACCGTCTTTTTGATTCCTGCGCCAACGGCTAAAATTGACGCATGGGGCGGATTAATAATGGCATCGAAATTCTCAACTCCGTACATACCAAGATTAGAAATAGTGATGGACCCCCCGATATATTCAACCGGTGAAAGTTTTTTATTTCGTGCTCTTTGTGCCAAATCCTTCATTTCACGGGACAATTCCACCAGAGATTTATCTTGGGCGTCCATAATAACTGGGGTGAACAGACCTTCATCAACGGCAACGGCAACTGCTACATCTGAAGATTTTAGTTGAATGATTTTACCAGCTGCCCAAACGGCATTGGCACCGGGAACAGCCTGAAGACCCTTGGCAACAGCAGCAATAATAAAGTCATTGATGGATACCTTGCGTCTAGATGGGGCAAGGTAGTCATTGATTTTCGCTCGCAGCTGAAGGAGAGCATCTAAAGATATCTCACGTCGTAAGTAGAAATGTGGAATCGTCTGCTTTGATTCGGTTAAGCGAGTTGCAATTGCTCTACGCATTCCCTGGAGTTCAATAACCTCATGGGCTCGAGTTTGATATATTTTTGCCACCTGTTCAAAGCCTAAAGACTCTTGAATTGTTGCTGTGGGTTTGGCTACTTGTGGTGATTGAGAGAGGAATTTTTCAATATCTCTTTTCACAACGCGGCCTTTTGGTCCCGTTCCGCTCAAGGCACTTAAAGAGATATTATTATTTTGTGCTAAACGCCGTGCTAATGGTGAAGCAAACACCCGGTCCACCTGAGGTAGAATTGATTTAACAGGCTTAGCGGTTGATGCTTCTTGTTTTTCTTGTGGGGGCACGACTGGTATTGATTCTTTCTTCTCAATTACCTTTTGAGGTGTGGGTTCGCTAGGTTCATCGCCTGAGGATATTTCTGCAATAGGAGCATTGACTTTAATTCCTTTAGTCCCTTCTAGAACGATAAGTTTGGTGATGGTACCTTCATTATCAGCTTCAAGTTCCATTGTCGCTTTATCGGTTTCAATTTCAGCGAGTAAGTCACCTGGTTCAACAGTATCGCCTTCTTGAACACACCATTTGCTTAAGGTTCCTTCTTCCATGGTAGGAGAAAGGGCAGGCATTAAAATTTGAGTAGCCATGGGTATTATCAATCCATATACAAAACAGCTTTCGCAGCCGTGACTATTTCATTTGTGCTGAGCAAGGCAAGTTTTTCCAAATTGGCAGCATAGGGCATTGGGACATCCTTCCCACTGCAATTGATAACGGGTGCATCAAGCCAGTCAAAGGCATTTTGCATCAAAACGGAACTAATGTAATTGCCAATTGAACAGACTGGGAAACCCTCTTCTACAGTGATACATCTGTTGGTTTTTTTTACCGAATTAATAATCGTTTCAGTATCCATCGGCCGAAGGGTTCTTAAGTCAATAATTTCTGGTTCAACCCCCATCTGCTGCAGCTCTCGTGCAGCCTCAAGGGTATAACTCATTCCAATCCCAAACGAAACTAGGGTTATATCTTTACCTTCTTGCCACAATTTAGCTTTGCCAATAGGTACTGTAAAATCATTATCTGTTGGAACTGCAAATGACTGATTATAAAGGATTTCATTTTCAAGGAAAATAACTGGATTAGGATCTCGAATCGCTGATTTTAACAACCCTTTAGCATCGGCCGAAGAGTAGGGTTGGATCACCTTCAATCCTGGTATATGAGAATACCAAGCTGCATAATCTTGACTATGTTGGGCGCCAACACGAGCAGCTGCCCCGTTGGGGCCGCGAAAAACGATTGAAGTCTGGACTTGGCCTCCAGACATATAATTGGTTTTGGCTGCTGAGTTGACAATTTGGTCTATTGCTTGCATAGCAAAGTTAAAGGTCATAAACTCAACTATAGGTCTTAATCCGGCGAAAGCAGCACCCACACCAACTCCAGCAAAACCATGTTCAGTAATCGGCGTATCAATGACTCGATTAGATCCAAATTCATCAAGAAGACCTTGGGAAACTTTATAAGCTCCTTGATATTCAGCCACTTCTTCCCCCATAAGAAACACGGTTTCATCCCGTTTCATCTCTTCTAGCATGGCATCTCGCAATGCTTCTCGTACGGTTAAATCCTGCGTTGGTTCAGTCCAAATTTCTGACGCCGTTGAAATTTGCTCTGAATCTCTAGTATGTTCAGGGTTACGAGTCGTTACATCCGCGATTTTGGCGTTTTCAGGTTCAGTTTTAGGGGTTGAAATAGGGGATTGCGAAGGTGTTTTTTTTGCAGAGGCATCTCGGGAATCGTCATTTTCTGTTTCACCATCTTCCAAAATCGTTGCGATCGGGGTGTTCACCTTGACTTCTTGTTCACCTTCAGGAATTAGTATCTGTTTTATTACGCCATCTGAAATCGCTTCAAACTCCATAGTCGCTTTGTCGGTTTCGATTTCAGCGATGATATCGCCGCTAGTGACCTCTTGACCTTCATTAACAAACCATTTAGCAATTTTACCAAACTCCATAGTCGGTGACAAGGCAGGCATCAGGATTTGACTAGCCATGGGTGATTTCCTTTAATACCTTATAATCAACTTTAACACCAAACTATCGGTAGATATCAGTCCAAAGCTCATCAGGATGTGGTTCGGGACTTTCTTGAGCAAAGTCACTTGCTTCCTTAACAGATTTTTTAATTTCATTGTCAATTGATTTGATTTCTTCTTCAGAGGCAAATTTATATTTGAGCAATACATCGCGCAGATGATCGATTGGATCTTGTTCTTTTCTTACCTTTTGGACTTCATCACGAGTTCGATATTTTGCTGGGTCAGACATGGAATGCCCTCGATAGCGGTAAGTTTTCATCTCTAGAATATATGGACCATTTCCTTTTCGACACACTTCAACGGCATGGAGTCCAGCTTTTTTAACTTCTAGGACATTCATTCCATCAACGGCTTCACCGCTAATGCCGAACGCTTGACCGCGTGTATAAAGTTCAGGAGTTGAAGAAGCTCGCTTAAGGGAAGTTCCCATAGCATATTGGTTGTTTTCGATGACAAAAATGACGGGTAAACTCCATAGGCTAGCCATGTTAAAGGCTTCATGAACTTGTCCTTGATTGGCTGCACCATCGCCAAAATAAGTAAAGGTTACGTTGTCAGATTCTAAATATTTATCTGCAAACGCGATACCGGCTCCGATGGGGACTTGGGCTCCAACAATTCCGTGACCTCCATAAAAATGTTTTTCAAGGCTAAACATGTGCATTGAGCCGCCTTTTCCTTTTGAAAATCCTCCTGAGCGGCCAGCTAATTCGGCCATAACACCACTAGGATTCATACCACAGGCAAGCATATGACCATGGTCACGATACCCTGTAATGCGCTTGTCTCCTTCATTGGCTACGGCCTCCAAACCTACAACTACAGCTTCTTGACCAATATACAAATGGCAAAAGCCGCCAATTAGCCCCATACCGTATAGCTGTCCAGATTTTTCTTCAAATCGGCGGATTAGAAGCATATCGTGATAGAGTTTTAAAAGTTCTTCTTTTGTTTCTATCGGCTTCTTCTGTTTTTTTTGTACTGCCAAAAAGGTCTCCGTAGATAGGATAGTAAATTTTTGGATAATAACTTATTATTCAATAAGTATTTAAAATAGTATTGCTATAAATTAGCACAAAAATCCGATTACTTAAATCTAGGTGCTAAATCCCGAGATTTATTGATTTCAAACTCAGTCATGAGTAGAGAAAATTCCTGTATTTGTCGGAAAGTATCTGGACCTAATAAACTACAGCTTGATTCGTTAATGCGAACAACCCAGTCAGTGATTGAGGCGACTGTTCCAAAGTCATGGCTAATTAATATAACCGTACAGTTTGTGCGCTCTTTGTATGACATTACTAGCTCATAAAACTTTACCTCATTTCCTATATCCATTCCTTGGGTTGGTTCATCCAATGCCAAAATCTGAGGTTTGAATAGTAAAGCCTTACTGTATAAAACTCTTTGAGTTTGTCCTGGAGAGAGGTCTAGGATTGATTGTTTAAGAAGATGTTTAATTCGGGTTTCTTGGGCGATCTCGTGGATTTCGTCGCTGCTCACTTTATTCCCAAGCCTAAGAAAATTGTGAACATCTAAAGGCATAAGGCTATTGATTTGTAGTTTTTGCGGGACGTAACCAATTTGAATACCTTTTTTGATGGTAATCTTACCGGTAGTAGGGGTCAGAGCTCCAATAATAAGTTTCAGGAGAGTGGATTTTCCTGCACCATTATGGCCCATAACAGTATAAAAAACACCCTCATCAAATGAGATACAGACGTCATTTAAGACTAATTTACCAGCAAATTTTTTGCCGATATTTTCAAATCTAATTAGTTCCACTGAAAGATATGTTTTGTTCTTGTGGTAATCGCTAACCAAGTTGTTAAGGCATCAATATAGCTGGAAATAATTAACAATTTTCAAGCGAGTCGGCAATGGAATTCAGGATTTCAAAATAAAGCATTGAGCTGTCTTCAAAATTTATTCCCGAGGGGTCAACGGTATAAATATTAAATACAATATCACCGGCGACAGTGTTAATAAGATTCTCATCAAAAAAGGGTTCTACAAGGACACAAATTTCACTGATTCCTTCAACTTGATCAATAAACCGGCTGATATGCCTTGCACCTGACTCGCCAAGAGATTGGTCTTTTAAAGAGACAATCGGGCTCACATTGTAACGCTCTTCAAAGTACTGATAGGCATCATGGTAAACGATGTATACAGGCTTTGTGATGGTCATTTTTGTAGCGATGGATTCGTCTAATTCTTGTATTTTTGCTGACCACGATTGAAAATTCGCTTCATAAGTAGTTTTATTTTCGGGATCGATTTCACCTAAAGACTCTTTAATTATTCGCAGCCATTCAATTGCAATTAAGGGATCAAACCATGCATGGGGGTCAATTATTCCGTGATGATGGAGATGGGGGTCGTTGCTAACGCTGGTATCCTCGGAGTTGCCATCATTGCGTTGGCTCATGTTGTCGGTATCGTTGCCGTTTTCCCTATCGCTTCTGTCGTGAGAATTGTTCCTATGGTTATCATCGTGGCTCTGGCTCATGTTGTCGGTATCGTTGCCGTTTTCCCTATCGCTTCTGTCGTGAGAATTGTTCCTATGATTATCATCGTGGCTCTGGCTCATGTTGTCGGTATCGTTGCCGTTTTCCCTATCGCTTCTGTCGTGAGAATTGTTCCTATGATTATCATCGTGGTCCTGGCTCATGTCGTCGGTATCGCTGCTGTCTCCACTATCGTTGCGATCGTGGTCCTGGCTCATGTCGTCGGTATCGCTGCTGTCTCCACTATCGTTGCGATCGTGGTCCTGGCTCATGTCGTCGGTATCGCTGCTGTCTCCACTATCGTTGCTGTCGTGGTCCTGGCTCATGTCGTCGGTATCGCTGCTGTCTCCACTATCATTGCGATCGTGGTCATGGCTCATGTCGTCGGTATCGCTGCCGTTTTCCCTATCGCTTCTGTCGTTGCTATTGCGACTCTCAAGTTCACTCATTAATTCGGCATTTTCAAAAAAGGAAACAAGTTCACGACGAGGTAGCAGCAAATTCTCAGTTTCTTCCAATAAAGACACCGTAACACCCGATGAAGATAATGCAGAGATTATGTTATCCAAATCAACAACCATCTCTGGACCCGTCCAAAAGATTATATCTGCATCAGCTATTTTTTTTGCCTTGGAAGGGGTGAGTTGAAACCCATGGGGTGACCCAGAGCTAACAATAGGTTCGCTCGTACCTACACCATCCATAATCATTAAAACTAAGGAATTGACAGGCTTAATATCAGAAAGAACATTTATTGAATTTTGGGCTAATACACTTGTCGTAAAGAACAGAAAAGTAACCAAACTGAACTTGAATAATTTCTTCATGATAGCAACTCATTAAACTAATAAATAACTTTGACCAGAAAAATATGATGTTTTGTATGGGTGTGTAGTCCTACATAATTGACAATTTTGTCAATTCAAGCTAGATATTTTCATAATCACAGCTAGTTGCTATTTGACTTGATGCCTTTAAAGATACCCAAACACTGTTTTCAGGGGAAATATATCAAGATGAAACTTATACTTTTGCAACACTATCGTGATGAATATACTGTGGGCCAGATTGTCCACCGTCAAAATATGAGAGATTTATCACAGATTCTAGTTCAAAGAATATACCAGATGAAACTGCTCAACCGAGAGCTGATAGTAAATTGTATATGAAATGGTGCTCGGTAGTGAACGGTTTTTTCCTGTTCCAGTCCTTTTGATATGAGTCCCAAAAGTACTGCAAATAGTGTATCTTTATTTGGGTAAGCTAGACTCTGTAATTTATTAAACCACTTCACCAGAAATCTGATTTGTGCATAAGAAAAATTGAACGGTATCTTCATGATTGATGACTTTATTTTAAGAGCTGTTTTCGCAGGAATTGCCGTTTGCTTCGTAGCTGGACCAATTGGGTGTTTTGTTTTGTGGAGGAAAGTTGCATATTTTGGCGATGCCACTGCTCACTCGGCAGTACTAGGTATTGCGTTCTCACTTGCCTTGAACATTTCTGTGTTTATTGGTGTTTTCGTCATGGCATTTATTGCCGCAATTTGTATCACAATTACGACAACCCGAACGTATAGTTCTGATACAGTTTTAGGAATTTTAGCTCACTCATCCCTTGCTATTGGGCTTTTATCTATTTCATTTGTTCCAACCCAAACACTTGATTTGGAGGCTTACTTATTTGGCCAAATTCTAGCGGTGTCATCAACAGATATAATAGTGATAGGAGTTGGTTCGTTATTGATATTAGCTTTTATCATTACTCAATGGGAAAAGCTGTTAATTGCTACTTTAAGTGAGGAACTATCGTTTGCGGCAAAAATCAATCCGCTGTGGTATACTTGGGGTCTCAATCTGAGCTTGGCGATATTAGTGGCTTTATCTATAAAATTAATCGGGATTCTATTAATTTCAGGATTGCTTATAATCCCAGCCGCAACGGCAAAGCCTTTTTCAAAAAAACCGTCTTCAATGGCTGTATTGTCTGTAGTTTTTGGGTGTACTTCTGTCATCTTAGGGGTTGGGTTATCTTATTTTACCGACACTCCCACCGGGCCTTCAATCATTTCTGTTGGGGCCTTATTTTTCTGTCTTGCTTGGGCGGTAGCTTATATTAGAGGTCTTAGATAATCTTTAAATTTTTCAGGAATTATGGACTGGGTCAAAGCAGCTAAGTAATGTCCGCCTGAAATTAATTTAATTCTCTTACCATCCACTCTTTATTGGATGATAATCTCGCTAATATGAATATATGCCAACTTCTCACGGGCAACCTCATCAAGTAAGTCAAGGTCTAAGTTTTCTGTTGAGAAATGATTCAATTTGGTATTGATTCTAGCCATTTCTTCCTCTTGAGCTGCCAATTCATTATGGAGCTCTGCGAGTTCGTCTTGGAGCTTAATTTTTGCAATCAAGCCACGATTTCCATTCAGGATGGTATTAAAGGTAAAAAAACATATTGTTAGGATGCAAATCAACACACCCCAAACCACAAGATCCTTTATACTTTTAACAAACATTAGTTTATTGCTTTAGAAATTCTATTGCTTGCCATTCTATAACCTAATCAAATTGCATTGCAATCCCAATCTACAAAGTACCTTCATTACGAAGTCTCAGTGCTTCAATACCAGGTAAGGGGTTCCCCTCAAGATACTCGATAAATGCACCACCCGCAGTTGATACATAACCCATTTCATTAATTATATTATGGGGCGAGAGGGCGGCAATTGTATCCCCGCCCCCAACTATTGATTGAATTTTTCCGGATTGAGTATTTTCAGCGACAATTTTTCCGACTTCAAGAGTTGCCTTATTAAAGGGCACATATTCAAAAGCACCAAGAGGGCCATTCCATATTACCGTTTTGCTAGAGCAGATAATTTTACGAAACGACTCTATTGATTTAGGTCCAACATCAAAAATTGCCTCGAATTCATTTATCGAATTAATATCGGTGTTACGAGCATTGGAAGCATGATTGATATTGTCACTAACACAGGCATCAATTGGTAATGCAATTTGGCAACTATTTTCCTTGGCGAGTTGTAGAATTTTATTTGCAGTTTCTACGTGGTCACTTTCAACCAAGGATGTACCAACTTTATGTCCCGTTGCTTTGAGAAATGTGTTTCCCATCGCACCGCCAATTATGAGTGTATCCATCTTCTGCGTAAGATTCATCAATACGGCGATTTTGGTTGAAATCTTTGCACCTCCGATTATTGCCATTGAAGGGTGATTATTACCACCAAGAAGCGCATCAATTTGATTGATTTCATTCTGGAGATGAATACCAGCATAAGAGGGTAATATTTTTGTAATTCCAACCATGGATGCATGACTTCTGTGACAAACAGAAAAAGCATCATTACAATAGATATCCCCCCAGCAAGCTAACTGTCTTGAAAATGATGCATCGTTGTCTGTTTCACCAGAATAAAATCGTAGATTTTCCAAAAGAGAAATGCCTTTTTTGGCTAATTTGGCCTGATTGTAGATATCGGAAAAAAAAATAATTTTCTCTTGGATAATAGATTCAATCGTTTCGACAAGTTGGGATAATGAGAATTCAAGGTTGAATTGTCCTTTTGGTCTACCAAAATGCGAAGCAATTACGGGATAGCCTCCTTGCTCCAAAATATATTGGATAGTTGGAAGAGTTTTCTGGATACGGGTTGTATCAGAAATTTTGCCTTCAAAGAATGGTACGTTGAAGTCAACACGGAGAAGAACTCGTTTCCCGTCTAACTCAGCTGACCTGATATCATGGAGTTGCATTGTCACCGATAGATTAGAGGTAATTCTTTCGTTGATGGTGTTGATCTAAAGAATTAGTGTGCCGTCGAAATACTCAATTGATAGCTCCCAACTTGTCGGCGACATCCAACATTCGATTTGAAAAACCCCACTCATTGTCGTACCAACTCAAAACTCGACATAGTACACCCTCCATGACTTTGGTTTGATCCATGTGAAATATTGAGGAATGACTGTCATGATTGAAATCAGAAGATACATTGGGTTTTGTGGTATAGCCTAAAATACCGGTCAAACTAGATTCGGCGGCGTCTTGAATGGCGTCACAAATCTCTTCAATTGAGGTCGGACGTGCGGCTTCAAATGTTAGATCTACTACAGATACATTGGGAGTGGGGACTCTTAATGCGACACCATCTAGTTTTCCTTTAAGTTCCGGCAAGACTAATCCTACAGCACGTGCAGCACCTGTTGAAGTTGGAATCATTGACATTCCAGCTGCTCGTGCTCGATAAGAATCTGTATGCAGAGCATCAAGGGTCGGTTGGTCGCCAGTATAAGAATGAACAGTGGTCATGAAACCCTTATTAATCCCAATAGAGTTGTGAAGAACTTTAGCGACAGGTGCTAGGCAGTTAGTCGTACAAGAAGCGTTAGAAACTATTTGGTGATTAGGCTGAATGGTTTCGTGATTAACACCGAAGACTACTGTATTGTCTGCATCTTTACATGGAGCTGATACTAAAACTTTGCGTGAGCCGTTATTTAGGTGGAGTGCAGCAGCATTCTTGTTAGTATATCGCCCAGTGCATTCCAAGGCAACATCAACGTTATGCCAAGGGAGATTACTAGGTTCTTTAATTGCTGTTACAAGAATTTTTCGAGAGTCGACGATTAAATAGTCCCCATCGAACGTTACGTGATTTGGCAATCGTCCATGGACTGAGTCAAATTCAAAAAGAAGAGCAAGCTTTTCAACCGGTCCTAAGTCATTTATGGCAACGACTTCAATATCGTCTCTATTCGACTCGATCAATGCTCTAAGAACAAGCCGACCGATTCGTCCAAATCCGTTAATACCTATTTGTGTTGCCATAATTTAATTCCCTATCTTATATTAATTCGGAGCCAATTAGAGGTGGTCAAAACCTCCCCATTGCGGTTTAGTTTAAAAGAGATATAACTTTTTCTACAATATGGCTGGTGGTTATACCAAATTTTTCATACGCTTTATCAGCAGGCGCCGATACACCGAAGCTTTTCATTCCAATAAAACCAGCTTTTTTAAAATTGCCCCGCTCACCGATGAGCCATCGGTCCCAGCCCATTTGCATTGCGGCTTCGATTCCAACGCGAATAGGACCACGGGGCAAAACCAGTCGCCGATAGTTTTCGTTTTGTTGGTCAAATAATTCCCAACATGGAATCGAAACTACACGAACGCCAATTCCCTGAGCTTGTAGTGTTTGTCGAGCTTTCATGGCAAGGTGAACTTCTGACCCAGAGGCTATGAGTATAACTTGCCGAGTGGTTTCGAAATCAGCTAGGATATAAGCCCCCCGAGCCGTTAAATTTTTAGAGGTGTACTTTGTCCGGAGTGTTGGCAAACCTTGGCGTGAAAGTGCTAGAATGGAAGGAGTTTTCTTTTGGGATAGAGCCAATTGCCAAGATTCAGCGGTTTCGGTTGTATCACAGGGGCGGAAAACGTGAAGATTTGGAGTTGCTCGAAGCATGCATAAATGCTCTACAGGCTGATGAGTTGGTCCATCTTCTCCCAAGCCTATGGAATCATGGGTCATTACATAGATAACAGGTATCTCCATCAATGATGAGAGTCGAATTGAAGGCCGAGCATAATCAGCAAAACACAAAAAAGTTCCACCATAAGGTCGCAGACCTCCATGAAGTGCCATTCCATTCATTGCAGCTGCCATGGCATGCTCACGAATTCCGTAATGAATATATCTAGATTTGCGATTTGTTTGATTAAAAACTCCTAATTTGGTGGTATAAGTGTTGTTAGAACCAGTTAAATCAGCCGACCCGCCAAACAATTCGGGAATGAAGTGTGTTAATTCATTTAATACGATTTCTGAAGACTTTCGGGTAGCAACCTTTGAGAGTTCGGTACTAGCATTCCGTTTAATTTTACGAATTTTGGTATTTAATTTAGGGTGAACCTCACCCGAAAATATACGTTTGAATTCATTTTGCTTTTTTTCACTGAGCTGGTGAAAACGATTGAGCCAATTGTTATAAGCTTCGGAGTTTTGAAGTCCGAACTGTTCCCATTGAGATTTAATATTATCGGGGATGACAAAGGGAGGATTATTCCAGTCATAGTTCTGGCGAACTTGTGTGATTTCGTCTTCTCCTAGAGGCGAACCGTGCGAGGAAGCTTTTCCTTGTTTAGCCGGAGAACCGAAGCCAATCATTGTTTTGCATGCAACAAATGCTGGTTTTGGTGATGCTTTTGCTTGCCGTAAAGCAGAGCTTATCTCATCGGGATTATGTCCATCGCACTCAATGGTGTCCCAGCCGCTTGCTTGAAATCGTTTTTGTTGACAGGTCTTATCACTTAAAGAAACATCGCCATCAATGGTAATGTTGTTGTTATCCCAAAGCAGGATTAACTTAGACAGTTCAAGCTTTCCAGCAAGAGACAGGGCTTCTTGGCTAATGCCTTCCATCAGGCATCCGTCACCGACAATTGCAATGGTGTGGTGGTCAACAATCTGTTGACCAAATATTGCCCTTAAGTGCTCCTCGGCAATAGCAAATCCAACCGCATTTGCTAATCCCTGACCCAATGGCCCGGTTGTCGTTTCAACACCTGAATTTGGATGAAATTCTGGATGCCCCGCAGTGATTGACCCAAGTTGACGAAATTCTTTTAATTGCTCTAGTTTGAATGCTTTGTAGCCGGTGAGATAAAGCAGGGAATAGAGGAGCATTGATCCGTGCCCGGCCGAGAGAATAAACCGGTCCCGATCAGGCCAACTAGGATCTAAAGGATTATATTTTAAAAAATCTTTAAAGAGTACTGTTGCAACATCGGCCATCCCCATAGGCATGCCGGGATGTCCTGAATTTGCCTTCTGTACAGCATCCATTGAAAGGACTCGCACAGCAGCCGCAAGTTTGAAATGATCAGGGAAACAAAGTTTCAAATGATCAAGTTTCATATTGTCCCCCGGTGTAAATTTGAGGAAATTAACATTTGATGAGTCTCAGGCTGTAAATATTTATAGATCCATTGCATCATTTTAATCGTTTATTAAAAAACTTTTTAGAGTTAAGATTTCTAATTGAAGTAAGGTTTGGTGAAATTTGCAAATTAAATTTATAAAGTCTGAATTTGCAATGTCCATTAAGTCAATAAATGTTTTGTTTTTTACTTTCTACAATATAATCCTGTTCTGTTTGCTTTACATTGGATGAATAGAGAATAATTATTTGCAACAATTTTAAGTTCGGTTGCATGATGAACAAATACCATGGAAGATACTATTACGAGCTATATTGGCAGGTTGGAAAAGGCCTTTGACCAAGTTATTAAGAGAATCGAAATTCAACAGCAATTGTTCCAGCAAAGAATTGAAGAAACTGAATATCAATTGGCTGAAGAACGACAACGCAATGAAGATCTAATCAATGAAAACCTCCACACTTTAAAATTGGTAAAAAAAACTACGGCAGATGAATTCAATGAGCAAATTCAGGAATATTCAAAACGTGAGCAGATTTTACTCCAAGAAATAAAAAATTATAAGAAGCAATTATCAGTACTAACCAAACAACGTAACAAAGATGTTGACGATTTAAGAATGATTATCAGTGAATTAGAGGAAATACTAGCAAAGACATGATTGATAGTAAGGTGACTATATATATCAATACCGGAACTCAAAGGCTTCCTTTAACATGTTCTGAAGATGATGTTCAATCGTTGATGATGGCGACCAAAAAGTTCCAGTTAGAACTTGATATAGTTGATCAATTATACCCTAACGATAGTGCGACCAACAAAGTCTTATTGACAGGCGTTCGTATCGCGGACGCAATAAACTTAATTGAGCAAGATCCAAAACTTTATCATGCTGAAATCAATAGGCTTAAAGAGTTAACCGAAAAAATGGAACGACTCGCCCAGAACTTAGAAATAGATCCTTAAAGACATTTTTGTCCGCCAAGTGCAATGTTTCAGGGTTATTTCCAAAGAGATTTTTTGGAATTGGTTTGCTCAACACGGATGAAAAAGTTTCAATCTTTCCTGTATCGCAAGGAGAAGTTGCTTAATTTTCATCCAGAATTGCCTTGAAGATACCGGACTCTGTTTACTCCAAGCCATTGGTGTTCACCACCGGACTTGATGGAATCAACTCAAAGGGTCGCCAGAGATGGTAGGTTTACCTGCAAATTTCTTCCATCTTAAATAACCTTACAACAATTTATTATTAATTGGGTACACACGGTAGATTAAATATCTTACATATACCTGAATGTCAGAGGAATTTTTGAATTGATTCACCTGCCCATTAATTTAATTATTGTTGTGCTCCCGAATTCTTTCGGCAGCATCTTTGTTAAAGTTAACACCTTTATCATCCAATAATTGATCAAGCTCTCCAGATAGGGCCATTTCTGAGACAATATCACACCCACCAACAAATTCTCCTTTGATATAAAGTTGTGGAATTGTCGGCCATTCTGAAAAAGTCTTAATTCCCTCTCTAAGAAGAGGGTCATCAAGGACATTGATATCTTCAAATTTTATATCAAGGTAGTTCAAAACTCCAGCAACGCGAGATGAAAATCCACATTGAGGGCTTAGTTTGGTACCCTTCATAAATAAAACAACATCTGCTTCATCAATTGTTTTTTTGATTTTAACTTGGGTGGTATCTTGGTTCATTATTTCTCCGGTGCTCTAGTAGTAAGGGCGAGGGCATGGAGCTCGCCGTTTGGACCATCCATAAGCCCTTTTAAGGATTTATAGACAGCTTTTTGTTGTTGAATCCTGTTCAATCCACGAAAACTCTCATCAATCACTTCGGCTGCATAGTGGTTACCATCCCCAGCTAAGTCCGTAACAGTGATTTTAGCTTTGGGGAACGCAGTTCGAATGAGATTTTCAATTTGGGTACTTTTTACAGGCAAAACTATTTTCCCTAAATTTTACTCGGTTGAATCAACTTACACAAATAGTATGGTTAATAACAAATTACAGGTAAATTTGAGGGAATTTGAAATAATGTAGGTTTTAAGAAAGTCAATTATCTTAATAAGAGAGTGTGTTGAGGTATCTCGCGCTCGGATTGATATTCGGCTCATTAAACGCAAAGCTGATGGAAATAAAACAAATTCAAAGAAAGATAAATAGTGAATCACTCTAATGGCTTTGGTAGACCAAGCCAAAGTGCTTATGGAAGTTAAATGTCAAAATTAAGTTGCAAGGACATCAATTCAGTCAATGACCTTAAGGCAAAAGATTCGGCTTCAATCAATAAATGTGAGTCATACGATGGTCAATATAGGTGGTTTTCCAAGTGCTTGAATTTATTGGTGCTACTTGTTCCAAGTCTACAATTCATGTCTTTGCTAATTTAACCTCAGAAAGAATAAAATCGCGGAAAGCGATAACCTTTTTTGAATCTCTTAATTCATAAGAGTAAGCTAAGTAGATTGGAATTTCATCCGACTTGACATCAGGGATAACTGGTATGAGGCCTTCAACAACATTGGATACATAGTCAGGCAGAATACCAATTCCCAAATCATTAATGATGCTCTGAAATACCCCATAATAATTATTCACAACCATCTGACACGATGGGTTATAATTAAAAACATCCCGAATATACACACTCGCAGCAGGTGATAACATGCTTGAGTAATTCTGAGTGATTAGTCGATGGCTTGCTAATCCTTCTAAACTCAGCGGAAGAGCGTGCTTTTGGGCATAGCTGACACTGGCAAACAATCCCATCCGAGAACCCATTAGTTTTCTGCGGATCAGGTCCGCTTGTGAAGGTTCTTTCATTCGAATTGCTACATCAGCCTCTCGCATTGGAAGATCAAGGGTTTTTTCATTAAGTAATAGGTGGATGTTTATTTCTGGATTTGCTGCAAAAAATTTGGGCAATTTGGGCCCAAACCATAGAATTCCAAATCCTTGAGTGGTCGTAACCTTTAGATTCCCTTTAGAGGCTCGTTTAAAATCATTTATCTGAGCCTGAGCTGCGTTCATTTGTTGAGCCATCTTTTCGGAGGCCTCAAATAAGTAACTCCCTTGCTCAGTTAAAATTATTCCCCGAGCATGCCGGTGAAATAATTTAGTTCCAAAATCATTCTCTAAAGAACTGATGTGACGACTCACTACGGATTGATGGATGCCTAATGTACTCGCGGCTTGAATAACGCTTTGAGATTTTGCAACAATACGAAAAATTCGAACTTTATCCCAGTCCAACATAATTCACTTTCAAAGGGTCCTAGTTGGGTTTGTATGTGAGATATTTGATTAACAAAGAAATAAATTCAACCAAGACAATTGAATTAAACTCATCTATAAAAATGTTTTATGCTATTGTTTAAGGATCATCTTTTTTGGGTCAATTCACATGAAAAGTTTTGCACAATTGATTTGTAAAACGCCCTTAGCATACGAGAGTGAGTTTCCTGTATGTACAAAGGATTCACGCTTTGTTGCTGATCCACAATTTGCACAATTATTAACGAATACTGCAAGTTGCAGCCCGTATTTACGAAGTATAATAGAAAAGAATTTGCCCTGGGTAGCCACCTTGGCAGAAGCTAACCCTGAAGCGATTTGCCAGGAGTTTTGTCAACCCTTTTTAATTGAATCAAGCGTCCAAGTCGCCGATGAACTCAGGAAAAGAAAGAAAAAAATTGCCCTCTTAATCGCCCTCGCCGACCTAGGAGGAGTATGGACCCTCAATCAAGTGACAGAAACTCTGACTCAATTTGCTGATTTTGCCTGTGACATTTTGCTAAAATCATTAGTTAATGAAGCAGCAAATAAGGGGAAAATTAAAGCAATCTCAGACGGTCAGCAAACAAGTTTTGGCGGACTATTTATCCTTGCCATGGGTAAAATGGGAGGCAAAGAGCTTAACTATTCATCAGATATTGACCTCGTTGTATTGTTTGATGAAACCAAGCATGATTTAGACCAGTTTAATCTGGTCAAATCAGAGTTTGTAAAAATCACCCGAAAATTTACCCGCTTGATGAGTGAAACAACGAAAGAAGGATATGTATTTCGGACAGACTTAAGATTACGCCCAGATCCATTTGTCAATCCAGTATGTCTGTCGGTTGGTGGAGCCGAACGCTATTATGAAAGCTTCGCAAGAGCTTGGGAAAGGGCCGCTTATATCAAGGCAAGACCCTGTGCCGGGGACATTGCCGCTGGATACGAATTTTTACAAAGGATCAACCCGTTTATCTGGCGCCTGCAATACGATTTCACCGCCCTGCAAGATACCAGTGAAATGCAAGACCGAATTTGGGAAAATGTGGGTTCAACAGATATCAATAATCTTTTTGGATATAACCTCAAACTTGGCCGAGGGGGTATACGAGAGATCGAATTATTTGTCCAAACTTACCAAATGGTTGCTGGAGGAAGAGATCAATCCCTCCGGATTAAAGATACAATGGGAGCGTTGAATTGTCTTGTGAAGAAAGGGTGGGTTGACAAAGAAACAGCTTACGGTCTCAAAGTAAACTACACTAAACTAAGAACTTGGGAACATCGAGTTCAAATGATTCGCGATGCACAAACCCATCAGCTGCCTAAAACCACCCAAGAAATGCAGCGACTAGCCGCCTTATGCGGATTAGGTAGTTCTGATGAATTGGTGAAGGCTGTTCGTGCTGCACTTATGGTGGTCCAAGAAAATACAGGCAAAAATTCTGACCAACCTGAAGCTGCCGTAGAAACATCTGATTATTCGTTTATGAGTGAAGCCGAGCGCAATTTAGTTGAACAATGGCTCCATTTGCCTGCGTTCAGAACTGACCGAGCCAACCAAATATTTAATCGTCTGCGTCCTCAATTGTTTAATCGGATAGCACGCTCAGGTAACCCACGAGAAGCACTGATTCAGTTTGACTCTTTTTTACGAGGACTTCCCGCTGGTGTTCAACTATTCTCTCTATTTGAGGCTAATCCACAGTTAATGGAACTATTGACAGATATCTGTGCTACAGCTCCTAAACTAGCTCAGTTTTTATCACGAAACTCCCGCGTATTGGATGCTGTGCTGGAAGCGAATTTTTTTGAGCCTCTTCCTGCGATGAATAGCCTGAAGAAAGAACTGACTCAGTTACTCAGTGGTTTGACCGATTATGAATGGACTTTGCGACAAGCAAGAAGATGGATGCATGAAAAGCATTTCAAGATTGGGACACATCACCTCAAAAGTATGCTGAATCCAAAGGAAATCGCTATAAGCTACGCTTCTTTAGCCGATGCAGTAATAACGAGTATTACCCCTCATGTTGTTGAACAATTTAGTAAATTATATGGTTTGCCACCAGGAAGAGGGTTTACGATTTTAGCAATGGGTTCACTTGGGTCACAAAACCTGACGAGTAAGTCCGACCTTGACATCATTTTGATTTATGACCCGCTTGATGAAGATTACTCAAAAGGCAAAAAACCCCTTTCTTCGCGGCAGTATTATGCTCGACTTACCCAAGCGCTTGTCTCGGCTTTATCATCCCGCTTACCAGAGGGGCAGCTATACGAAATAGATATGAGACTACGCCCATCCGGTCGTAAAGGTCCTGTTGCGACGTCGCTTAAGTCATTTAAATATTATCAACTAACTGATGCTTGGGTTTGGGAACATTTGGCTCTTACGAGAGCAAGAACAATTGCTGGAAATGATGAACTCGCACAAGAAATTGAAGAGTTTCGTCAAGACCTCATTTCTCGGCCTCATGATCAACAAAAGATTGTTGATAGCGTTATAGATATGCGAAATCGACTAGCCAAAAATGCTCCAGTGAATACTGAGAAAAATGTGTGGGAATTGCGAAGCGGAGAAGCTAGAATCCTTGATATTGAGCTGATAGCCCAAGCCGGTGCTTTATTATCGGGTAGTAAGCAAAGGAGGGTCGATGAGCAGTGCAATGCCGGATACCAAATAGGTTGGATGACTCCAACCGAGAGAGACTGCTTGAAGGAGACCTATGCTCAGCTTGGAACAATTAAACAAGCCATATGCTTAACGGTAGAGGGAGAGTTTAATCCTGAAAATGCAGGAACTGGTGTAAAGGAATTTTTACTCACCCAAACTGGTTTTAATTCATTGGAAGAATTAGGAAACTGTCTTTCTGAAAATAGGAATATTGCCCGAAAGGCAATAAATCGTATATTGTCTCGCACTTGTGGTTAGACATTGATTGGGAGGTCACATTGACAAAAAATCATTCTTTTGATCCTAGAGGGCTTATTGCTGAGTCTTATCGGATGGAGCAAATAACCGAGAGTGAATGTCGATCAATATTTTTAGATTGGGTTTTGGGAATACCTGATGGTCAGTCGCAACAAGAACATATCAGGCAACTCTTAGGCTATTACCAGTCAAAATATCCCGATCATCCCACTACCAAATTACTTTTGGAAGGGTTGCGAAGCCCTCAGCCACGTAGAAAACGGAAACAATCTCGTTTAGTATTGCGAAATACCCAAAACAATTCAGATTAACGGTCTTCAATCGGAATATATTTAAGATTGACATTGCCCGTATACTTTTGCCTTGGGCGGCCAATTTTTAATGTTGGATCAACGATCATTTCTTTCCACTGCGCGATCCACCCCACTGTCCTTGATAAAGCAAATATCGGTGTAAACATGGACGTCGGGTATCCCAGTGCGTCAAGAATGATACCGGAGTAATAATCTACGTTAGGATAAAGCTTTTTCGACTGGAAATAGTCGTCTTCAAGGGCAATCTTCTCCAATTCCTTGGCGACTTTTAGAATCGGTTTATCATCACTATCCAAGATTTCTAGGACTTCATCGGCAGAAATCTTCATTATATGAGCTCGAGGGTCAAAATTTTTATAGACGCGGTGTCCGAAACCCATCAGTCTGAATGGATCTGATTTATCTTTTGCGCGATTAATATATTCCGGTATTTTATCCACGGTTCCAATTTCGCGGAGCATATTCAGGCAAGCTTCGTTAGCCCCACCGTGGGAAGGCCCCCAGAGACATGCTATTCCTGCCGCAATACAGGCGAATGGATTGGCACCAGAAGAGCCAGCGAGTCGGACTGTTGAAGTTGATGCATTTTGCTCATGGTCGGCATGGAGCATAAAAATGCGGTCCATGGCTCGACTGATGGTAGGATTAGTATCATATTCTTGAGTGGGAACTGAGAAGCACATTTTCAAGAAATTGGTTGGATAATCAAGATCATTACTGGGATAGATATACGGCTGCCCGATTGAGTATTTGTATGCCATAGCCACGATATTTGGAAGTTTGGCAATCATCCGAATACAGGCAATTTCCCTTTGTTGGGGGTCATTAATATCAGTCGAGTCATGATAAAATGCAGACAATGCTCCCACCACTCCTGTTATGATGGCCATTGGGTGTGCATCGCGACGAAATCCTCTGAAAAAATTGATTAACTGTTCATGAACCATGGTATGCATAGTGACTCGCTCTTCAAAATTTGCGAGTTCATCGGCAGTTGGCAGGTGTGAGTAGAGAAGAAGGAAGCAGACCTCAAGGTAGTATGAGTTTTTGGCGAGTTCAGCAATATCATAGCCCCGATATTGCAGGATCCCTTTTTCCCCGTCGATGAAGGTAATTTCCGATTCACATGATGCTGTTGAGGTGAATCCTGGGTCATATGTGAAAATGTTGGCATCACGATATAAATGGCGAATATCTAGGACGTCGGGTCCAGCTGAAGGGGAAGATAAATCAAGGGGGTATGACTTATCGTTTATCACTAATTTTGCGTTTTTTTTATGTGAAGTCATGGCGTCCTAGTAGCCTCTAATGAACAATTAATATTGAAGTTAACTTGGTAGATGGTGAATACTTTTAAAATGCCTTTCAATGTAAACTCATAATAATCCAATCAACAGAGCAAATAATAACTGCTTGCTAATTCGTCACGATTTGGGAATTGACTAATATCTATACCAAGGCAGGAGGTTTTTCAAGACAAACCCCAATCGGTTTCATTGATTCGGGGAAGGCACCGCAATTATTTTCACCGATTTGCCTTCTAAACTTGATCAGTATTTAAAGTCGTGAACTATACCTTTTTTGCTTGTCATACGAGACCGCTTATCAAATGAGTATGTATAGGGTTGCCGTTTTGCTAAAATCTAATGTTATAGACTAATCACAACGTTTTTATTTTCCTTGAGACTAAGCCAGAATCTTAATCACGCAGGCGTCAGTGGTTAAGATTAAATAGAATAAGTAAATGGGGTGACCGATTGAATTTGAATATGCTTAAGGAGTAGCTGTAGGATTTTTCTCAGCGTTTAGTTGATATGTTTTCTCAATTCCTTCATTCGGTATAAACTCTCATCTTTCCCAAGTATAATAAGCAAATCAAAGACACTTGGAGAGTTTAATTTTCCAACCAAAGCTATCCGAATAGGCTGAATCACCTTACCCAATCCCAAATTGAAGCGATTGCCTAATTCTCTTGTGAACTGTTCAAGGGAATCACGGGTCCAAAAAACATCTTCAATCGCGTCTAAATACGCATCAAAAACAGCAACGTTTATCTGCTTCATTGTGGCAATTGATTTTTGGTCGTATTCGCCTGGTTCGTACCACAAGAACCCTAATTCTTCCCACAATTCAACCAAATTTTTTGAACGGCCTTGGAGGAACGGTAATGCTTTTTGAACTTGGCTTTCAAGATTGTTATCAATACGAATTTGATATTTTATTGAAACAAACTCCTTCAGTGATTGTAATAATGTAGAGGTATCTAAATTGGCTAAGTGGAGGCGTGATAAATGGTTGAGTATCTTGGGGTCATAACGGGCCGATGACTTGCGTAAATCTTCAAGACGAAACCACTTTATTGCCTGGTCCATACAAAAGAATTCATCATCACCATGCGACCAACCTAACCGAGCAAGAAAATTACACGCGGCCTCAGGTATAATCCCGGCATTAAAAAACACCTCAACTCCCTCAGCTCCATCTCTTTTAGAGAATTTCTTACCCTGCTGATTATGGATTAAGGGGACGTGAGCGAAGTTAGGGATTGACCAATTGAAAGCCTGATAAATCAGCTTTTGTTTGAAGGTGTTTGCAATATGGTCGTTGCCCCTGATAATGTGGCTAATGTCCATGGCATGATCATCAACGACAACAGCAAAATTATAGGTCGGAGACCCATCAGATCGTAGAATTACAAAATCATCAAGTGTGTCATTGTTGATTGAAACTTGTCCTAATACGATGTCATTGATCAATGATTTTCCAGAAAGAGGAGCTTTGACTCGAATGGTAAATGGTTTGTCTGGATAATCGGTGTCTGAGGCATCCCGCCAAGGGCTCACAAAAAAAGTAGCATTCCCTTTTTGCTTAGCTTCAGCTTGATAATCTGCAATCTCTTGTGGAGTAGCAAAGCATTTATAAGCATGTCCCGTCTTAAGAAGATTAAGTGCCATTTCTTGATGGATTGGTTGTCTGGTGCGCTGGCTGATTGGTTCATCATCCCAATTTAAATTGAGCCATTTTAAACCATTTAAAATTCCTTCAGTGGCTTCGGGAGTTGATCTAGCTTGATCAGTATCTTCAATTCGTAATAGAAATTTTCCTCCATTGGCGCGAGCAAACAACCAATTAAATAAGGCAGTTCTTGCTCCACCGATGTGGAGATGTCCCGTGGGTGAGGGTGCAAATCTTGTGGTGACTGTCATGGCTGATAGTTAGCAATAATATAGAAGATGAGATGCCTAACAGACCTTTATTTTATTTTTTGACTTCTCCTAGTGACGCAACTTTTTCGGCGATGATTTTAGCTCTTTCGTTCAGAAACTTATCGTAAAGCACTTTTAATTCTCCTTTGCTATTCATTGTTTCGAAAGGCACAAGATGCTCTTCGATTCTTTTTTGAAGAATAGTAGTTTTAATGAGGAATTTTTTTTCAGAGTTTTGGATAAATATTTCAGGTAATAGATTTGACATTCCTTTATTCGTTCTTCCATTAAGAAAAACACCATTTAGGCCACTGTTGATAGCATCTATATCTATATTAGCTTCTTCTAATAGTTTTTTTGGGAATACATGATGAGTATCAAGGTTTCTGTTAGCTTCAAGATCTCTGAACATGTTTTCGTTTATTGGGTCACCTGTTATCCAATCACTTGGATTATTTGACATTACTAAAGAAGCTACAGCCCTTCCTAATCTAGTTTTTTTACCAATCCAAGGAGTATGTTTAAGTAAACTTTTGTGACTACAAAGCGGGTAATCGGTTTCATTTAAAGCAGGTATATTCTTACTACACCATGTGCCATCAATCTTTATCATCTGAAATTCACGCTTTAGAGCCACAAAATCAAAAAAAAGCCTATCGTTAGCTTGTGCGTCATACCTATCAGAAAATATACATCGCCAATAATATGTACTAAGTAACTCTCTTGCTGAATTGATTTTTGAGGGGTTAGTAATTTCGTTGTAAATTTCATACAAGGCAGCAATCACGTGTAAAGGTGGCCAACTAGGTAAGATCCTATCTGTGAAGGCACCAAATGCGGAAGCTTTTTCCAAACTCCATGAAAGATGCATTAATAGTTTTTTGATTGTGTTGCTCTTATTCATTTCCTGTTGATACAACAAATCAAGTGCTTTTTTGTAATTTACTTCTTTTGGAGCTAAATCTGACTTCAGACAAGCGACTTTAAGCATCCATTCGCCGATATCGGGTATCCAATCTTCTGGATCATTTTTGAAATAATAACCAAAATTTTTACCTTCCTTACCGCATTCTTCATTGATTGAAGTACGTAAATTTTCACTATGCTGAGATTCAACTCGAGCGACCTCAATATCAAAGCGTTTGATTTTCACAGAGGAGGTATTTGTTTCAACAAAAATGTCAGTAGCCGTTGGACGGTCAGTAGATGAAGGAAGAAAACATGCCCAGAGTTGTCTTTTGAAAAAATTCTCTTTAAAAAACGCATCTATTTTAATCTCAAGTAACCTGGCCTCTTGAGAATTTGATTTGAAAATCTCTTGACACCAATTGGTTAGAGGTGAAAATGCTTTGTCATCATGAACTTTCAGTAGAATGTCAAGTGGAACTAGGTTGGCATCGTAAGAATTTGATACATCACGATATTCTTTTTCTTTACGGGTTTCTTTTCCGTAGGCCTCAAGAAGAGAAAATTCTAACTCACTAGAAGATAAATCTTCAAATTTTACAAAAAGTCTGCTTTTTGCCTTTCCATGAATACATTGCAACAACGATGTCATTCGTTGTTGACCATCTAGAATAAATTCCGAAAAATCTCCTGTAGAATTTCTAAAGTCAAGATTGTAAAAATCCCGTGGTTCAAACTGTTTGTCCCTATCCTTTTCTAGGATTAGAAAGAAACCAACTGGCTTATCATTAATTATAGCTTGGATATAATTCTTGACTTTATCCATGGTCCAAACGAAACTTCTCTGAAAATCAGGTAGGATAACAGACCCGTCTTGGGAGAGCTTAAGCCAGTCTTCTAAAACTCTGAAGTCATATTTTATTGATGAGCTCTTCATATAATTTTTCTAAATTAATTTTTGAATTTTAATATGTTTTATTTACCTAATAGAATATATTGGTGAGTAATGTTCGGAGAATATGAAGAATTTTTCATTTTTGTTATAATTTGACCCTTGATTAGACTTGCCATAGGGAAGAGTACCCGATTGGATTTGTAGAATTTGCTGACGAATTAGTACAATAGCATTTTTGTCTTGAGGAGTTTGCTCTGAGGGTCAATAAGACTGGTTGTCAAAACTCATTCAACCTTACATAGACAAGAAGGTGGAGAGAGCTACAAAGAACCTCTCAAACAGAACAATTGAAAAAGTTCAATCTCCAGTCAAAAAAACACTAATACTAATTTTAAACTGCACTTCACAACCTAAAAAATTTACCAAAATTTGTCTTTCGATTATGAATATAACAACCACTAAGTGCTGTAAGCAAGACCATAAATTGAGTGAAACTTGTTGGTCAAATGCTAATGCACCCCAAATTGCTGGTGTTCCGAAATTAGTAAATTCAAAGAAATATATTAGAAAGAAACCACTTCATGAGCCCCAAATTGAGTATGGTTTAAACTATAAAGATAAACATCATCCTGACCTACCACATATCGTGAAATTCTCTGGCGGAAGATCTAGTGGGATGTTACTACTAACCCTTCTGTGCAATCAAATTTTAGATGCAAAAAGGGGCGATGTAGTTATATTTAACAATACTTCATGTGAACATCCATATACCTATGACTTTGTTAAGCGTTGTAAAAAGGTAACTGAGAACTTTGGGATTCCTTTTTTTATAGTTGAATTCATTACTTACGAAGACTCAAGGCGAGGTGAATGGGCGCGATTTCCTTCTTATCGGCTTACAAATGAAAATCCGATAAGTTCCGATAACCCCAACGGTTTTCATTGGAAAGGAGAAGTTTTTGAGGAGCTTATATCTTGGTCTGGATTTATTCCAAATCAATTCAGTCGAATTTGTACAAAAAGAATGAAGCTTGAGACTACAAGATATTTTCTCCAAGATTGGTTTACCAGTGAAGATGCAGTTCAGCAAGTCGGTCATTTTGATGCACAGTCAAGAATAGATCACCGGGTCACTTATTTACGTCATTTACGCAATGGTGGTAGTGTCCCAGAGGAAATATTTTTTAAGAAAAAAAGGTTTGTATGGAGTAGGCCTCATTTTAGGCAAGAACAAAAATACCTTGATTTCTCAAGTGCTTGGATACCATTCGTACTACCAAAAAAGTCAATTCCAAGCAATCGCTCTCAATTGGTTTCCAAAGGTTTTGAATATGTTTCTTTTATTGGCCTAAGAGGTGATGAAAAAGTAAGAGTCAATCGGGTAAAAGAAAGAAATTCAAATCTAGATGCATACGGCTTTGAAGGAGAACACATTTATCTCCCACTTGATAATATGAATATTTCCAAAGAGGATGTGAATGTTTTTTGGAGTAACCAAGAATGGGATCTTAATTTACCCATGGGAGGTGGGCTTTCAAACTGTGTTTACTGTTTTTTAAAGGGTGCCAAAAATCTTCGTGGTATTCACGCCGAGATGGAAAGAATGAAACATAGAGGTGATATTCCCAATTACGGCTCAATTGAAAACACTCCATGTGACCTTGAATGGTGGAAACGGATTGAAAGGGATTATGGAAGAGATTTGTTAGCTGAAAATAGAAAGAAATCAAATAATGAAATTAATTTTCTTGGTTTCTTTGGGAATAAAACTGGATTTAATTATGAGCTGCTATCAAGTGCCAACGATAAAGTAATGAATAAGTATATAGGCGAACTTTTACCGTGTGATTGCACAGAATAGAAATGTCCGAATTACCAGTTTACCTTGATTACCAATCGACTACTCCGATTGACCCACGTGTGGCAGAAGTGATTTCAGAGTCCTATGAGAAGTTTTTTGGGAACCCTCATGGTCGACAACATTACTATAGTCGGATTGCGGCTGAGGCCATTGAAGATGCACGAGAAAAAATTGCATATCTTATTGGTGCATTCCCTAATCGTATTGTATTTACTTCAGGAGCGACCGAGTCATGCAACCTTGCTTTACGTGGGATTGTACAAAACTCTAATGGAAAGCGAAAGAGAATCATTTCAGTTGCAACTGAACATTCAGCCGTGTTAGAAAACTTGAATGCGATAGAAAGATTGGAGTTTGAAGTTAAGTTTGTGAAAGTCGATAGAGATGGGATAATAGACCTAGAACATTTAAATAATTTAATAAATGAAAACACCCTAATCGTATCAGTTATGGCTGTGAATAATGAGATAGGAGTTGTTCAACCAATTAATAAAATCGCTGATATGTGCCATAGTAAAGGTGCTTTATTTCATACTGATGCAACTCAAGCCCCTGGTCGTATAATTATTGATGTTGAGGTATGGAATGCTGACCTATTAACAATATCTGCTCATAAACTTTATGGCCCTAAAGGTATCGGAATACTTTATGTTTCTGAAGACTCGCTATTGGCACCTATTTTTTATGGTGGTGGCCAAGAAAGGGGACTGAGGTCTGGTACATTGCCAACGCCATTAATTTGTGGTTTTGGGGAGGCAGCAGCGATAGTATCAGAGGAGGGTAGAAAAGACGCAAAACGAATGAACGAATTGAGTAAAAAGCTTTGGATTGGTTTAGAATCTTTGGCACCGGATATTGTTAAATTTGGATCATTAACACATAGGGCACCTGGAAGTCTTAATTTCGGATTTCCTGGAATTCCAGGTGACCGGCTTGTTGCAATGGTTGAAAATGAAATTGCTATCTCAACTGGCTCATCCTGTGCATCTGAAAGTAATTCTATTTCACACGTTTTGAGTGCATTAGGATTGCCTAGATCATCAATATCAACTGCCATTAGAGTAAGCTTAGGAAGGTTCACAACTGAATCCGAAATCAATAAGGCACTATTAGCTTTCAAAACAATTTTAGCGAAGTAATATTACATGCCCGACCCCAACCTAATTTTTTATGATACCCAAACAGAAACAGGATTTACCTCAGCAGGGGTTTCTGCTTTTTCTGAACTAAATCCTGCGGCTGTAGTCAGAGAACTGATACAAAATTCACTTGATGCCGCTTTGATTGAAGCCAAAGAAAATTGTGCAAAGGTGCAATTCAGACTATTTGAATCTCAAACTAAAGACATTCCCGGAATTAAAAGCTATAAAGCTGCGTTTAAGTCAGCTAAACATCATCAAATGGTTGATGGAAGACTGCCAATTGCTGCTGGTCCTATTGCCGAACGGGTTGAAAATGCTCTGCGGAAAAAGAATCAAAGAATACTTGCGGTCTCTGACAACGGTTGTGGATTGGACAAAGCAAAAATGCTTGCCCTTTTAGGTGATGGTATCAGTGCAAAAAGTGCTAATTCGGCTGGGACATATGGGAATGGCCACTCTGTTCCAATCCCGGCTTCTGACCTGAGATATTTATTATATGGAGGATTAACTGAGAATGGAAAAACTATTGCTTCAGGAAAAGCTTTGCTAGCTACACATATAAAAAATAATAAATTACTTTCTGACCGGGGCTTATTTGTAGTTGATGGAGTAATTGATACTCAATTGAGAGGTCTGAGTTATTCGTTTCCAAGTGAGGACTTAATTCCTGAACTGATTAGAAATGAAATTGATTTAATAAAAAATACATTCGGTCATGGAACCGTAATTTTGGTACCATCCTTTAACCAATTTGGGGAAGATAATGAATCTTTGTGGAAAATAGTGTCAAAAGCCACGGTATGCAGTTTTTTTGAAGCTATTCATTCAGAAAAACTCATTATTGAAGTCAAGGATGATATTATCGGTAGTTCTAATTGCTTAAATAAACAAAACCTCAAGGAGATACTTGAAGAATATAAGAATGAAAAAAGATCCACCGGAGCTTATATTAGTGGGTCAAAAGCAAATTTGGCGTATGAGACATTAGTTGAAAGCAAAATAAATAAATTAGAAACTACATTGGGTAATGTGGATATCCTTTTAAATGACAAAAAAGTTGAAAGAACTAGTATAGGACTATGTCGAAATGGAATGTGGATAACTGACGTTATTCCCACTTTTAGGGGGAAATTTAGTGATTTATATCCTTTTCGAGCATTATTACTATTACATTCAGAAGAAAGAAATTCTCTCTATAAAATAATTCAAGAAATTGAAACTCCACTTCACAATAAACTTGAATTAAAATTGATTTCAAATGATGAAAAAAAGAAAAAGCTTAAAAATGCATTAGATGAAATTTCTGACTGGTTTCGAAATAATGTTACCAAGTTGGATTCAAATTCTTACAGTCCTGATAGTGTTTTATGCTTAAGGTTTGTTGATGGTACACACTCTGGTGGGGGAATCGACAATGATTTTATGGGTCCACCTAGTGTTGTTGAACCTTTTAGTCCGGGTTCGGGTACTGATGAAGCTGAAGGATCTAGTGAAAAAGGTGAACAGCCGAGCGGCGGTAAAGGAAATGGACAAGGAGATAGGAGTCAGAAAAAAAGACGCAAAATCAAAAACCCAAATAATTTTCGTATCGTAGCAAGGTCAAATGGTTCTGAAAAACTAAAAATTTTACTTGATTGCAATGAGGATTGCGAAAACGCTGAGCTAAGTGTTTTTATTGATGAGAACATTGATGAAACGTGTGATAATTTTAGCAATAATGAACTTGTTAAACTGTTTGATGCTACAATTGATAGCAAAAAAATATCCCAAAAGAAGCTCGACAAAACTTCTAGAATTAAACTAGGAAAATTGAAGGCAAATACTCAAACAGTAATTGAAACTAAATTTCGTTTGCCAAATTTTGTACTTTGTAAAACCCTGAATTTTACTCCATCATTTAAAATTGAAATTGAACAAATCGTTGAAGAACAAACTTCTGAAGGTAAAGCCAAGCGATAAATATGACCGATGAAATCTTTACAGTCAATAATGAGGCAAATTCAAATACTTCATCAGTAAGAATGACTGATATCCCTGTACTAGAAGTCGGCAATCAATCATACCCTAGGGGAATTTATACAATCAAATTTAAGGAAAGAGCCGATAATTCATCGTTTGAAATTACTCATTGTATTGAAAATGCTCCTCTAATCAATCATCTGACTGAACTCGGCTGTACTAAATTTCTTTGTACAGTTTCTTCTCCAATTTCATCCTACAGAAGAAGCCATATCTCATTAGAAGCAACTCAGATAATAAGTTGGAATAATGATGACCTCGGAGAAGCTCCTTTACTGAAACCAATGATTGTTGTTTCAAAGCATTATAATAAAGTTCTAGATTATGAAAAGGACGGCGTACATAAATTCTGGCATGGTGAAGAAGTAAAATTTATTCCGGGAATGAGACTGGCTATGAGTCAAGTTATCAAGTTGGGGTCAGCAATTCAGAAACTACTAATTTACATTGAAGATAAAGAACTTGGTCCAGGTGAATTTAAGGTTAATGAAGATACTAATGAAAATTTTTATTTTCTAGTTAAACTTGCTCCTGACCTTCATCAATTCTTAAAAATTAATCAGCTAAGCCCTCTCCAAAATAGTATCAATACTCACATTGTAAGTTCATGTTTTAGTTATTTAAAACGTCACTATGCAAATGAAGAATACAAAAATTATAGAAATTTGATTGGTTTATTTAAGGAACTTGAATCAAAGGGATTGCTTACTTGGACTGATGATGAATTTTTACCTGAATTGGCCGCTACCAAGCTTTATCCTCACATTGTAAATGAGACTGATAAATGAGCTCGATTTCTTTTATTGAGTTTGATGCAGATAAATTTTCAAATTTGCAAAGAAATCTTTTAAAACCCAAAAATAAAGGTTCAGAACAGCAGTGTAAATTTTTAGAAAGGGTCATAGATTCATCTAATTTTTGTACAGAATTAGAGAAGATGTTGCCACAAGGAATCGAAGAAAATAAACTACCGGATTTAGTTACGAAAATGACTGAAGCTGAATTCAAAGATCCCCCGTGGGATACAGAAAAAAGAATTTACTCAATTTGGAAGAATATTCCTCCTAGAATTGCATGTAGGACTACTTTTTGGGCTTATATTACTTATCAGCAAATTAAAAGTGATAGAATCAAATCATCATATTTGGTAGGGGGCAGGGGTAGTACCGGCAAGAATTGTATTCATGAAGCATTAAACTCAAATGATAGGAAAGAGATAGATAAGTGTATTAGAGAAGTATTTCGCAGGCTTGGAGGACTTAAGCTTGCCCGTGGTAACAGGAGTATCTATGTTGATTGTATTCTTGCTCGAGCATGGTGGAGAGAGAGGTTGGTTGAAGAAGTAGCAAAGGGGGATTGTGAATTAGAAGTTTATGTCCGTGATGCTGTTCGTATCAGTCAAAGCTATTGGGAAAAATTAGTGACATTTATTGTTTCACGAAACTCAGTGTTTGGTTCAACTGAAATTAGAAGTAAGTTTATTAAAATTCTTGGAGAGGAGTTGGCAACTGACCCAAATTCTCCCATGCAAAAAATTGAAAACTTAGTATTAGCCTCAAAAACTTTGAGTTCTGTTCAAGCGTCACTTGAGCTCAGTATTTTAGACCCAAAAGAGATTGAAGAGAAAATGTTGGATATTATTAATTCAATATCAAACCAATAAATTATAAAGCCCAGTTCGAATCTAACTACTGTAGATAGGATTGGTTGAGACTGATGAATTTTACCATGTCACCAGCCTTCCTAGGTCTATCGTTTGGTTCCCTTATCATTAACGCATTTGATCTGTAGAGTACATTCAATAAAGAACTGTCTTGATGTTCATGAGCTTTGATGTTTGGTCTTTCAGTTGAATAATCAACGATAGCGCGTAGATAGTGTTCGCGTGGTCCATTGGCGTTTAATGGAGCGGACAGTTGGGCAATTTTTCTGGGTAAACCAATTGGATTTAATCGCTGCATAGCCTGAATTACGGGAAGAATAAAGACATAACCACAAACGATAGCTGAAACGGGATTACCAGGCAAACCAACTAATAGACTGCGAGGATTGCGACCAGCAAATAGTGGTTTGCCCGGACGCATTGCAATTTTATAAAATGAAATTTCAAAGCCCATTTTGTGTGCCGTATCTTGAACGAGATCAAAGTCACCAACCGAAGCTCCTCCAATTGTAAGAATAAGGTCGGAACTCTGTGCCATATTAAGAATGTTGGATATCGAGGATTCATTATCGCGGGCTATGGGGAGAAGTTTCACTTCACATCCAGCAACTTCAAGGATTGACTTCAAGCCATATACATTTGAAGCAACAATCTGATTATCAGCTGGAATCTGTCCGGGCATAACCAACTCATCCCCAGTAGGAATAATTGAAACAATCGGTTTTTTGTAAACTAATAGTCGAGCTTGGTTCATCGCGGCCAGAAGCGAAATCAATGCGGGCGTAAGAACATGAGGCGCTGAAACTTTATACCCTTTCTTAAAATCGCTTCCGGCAAGTCGGATAAATAAATTTTCTTCTAAATGCTCATTGAGAATGATGATAGACCCGCAATCGTTCACATCTTCCACAATGACAACCCGGTCGGCTCCTTTGGGTATTGGAGCACCTGTATAAATTCGAACGGCCTCATTTCGACCCAAACAATAATCAGGAATGTCTGCTCCAGCAGGAACGGTACCAATAATTTTTAATTGTTTTCCAGCTTCTGAATCATTTTGGCTAACAGCAAATCCGTCCATTGAAGAACTATCAAATGGTGGTTGGTCACGAGGTGATAACGTATCTTGAGCAAGTACTCGACCTGCCGCTTCGCTCAGATCAATCCACTCAGTTTCAAGGGGTGAGGTGATGGCTAAAAGCCGCTTCAATGCCTCACTGACCGATATCATGCCACCTCAAATCGACCAGATTTTCCACCATCCTTGAAGATAAGACGTGTTTCTGAAATAATCACACCTCGGTCGACTGATTTAACCATGTCGTAAATCGTCAACGCTGAAACGGATACCGCAGTGAGAGCTTCCATTTCAACTCCAGTTTTACCTGATGAAGTTACTTCAGCAATGATGTCAATGCACGGTGGTTCTTGAAGGGGAATGAACTCAATGCTTGCACTATTAATTAAAATACTATGACATAATGGAATGAGGGAAGGGGTTTGTTTACTAGCCATGATCCCCGCAATTCTGGCAATCCCAAAAACATCACCCTTTTTAATCTTATTTTGGGTAATCAGTTCAAGCGTTGATAATTTCAGTAAGATTCTGCATTTTGCCTGAGCAATGCGGTTAGTCTTCGGCTTGTGATCAATATCAACCATGTGAGCTTCACCTTGGTGATTGAAATGCGTTAAATCGGTCATATGGCTATTGCCTCACTAGAGATACCAAGAAGCGTTTCTAAAGCCTTCTGAACATTTTGTTTGCGCATGAGACTTTCACCGACCAGAAAGCACTTGATTCCACCCTCTGCAAGGTAATCAAGGTCGGATTGAGTAAATATTCCTGATTCTGAAACAACAACTTTCTCTTTGGGAAGATATTTCATAAGTCGTTTAGTTGTATCCAAACGCACTTCAAAAGTTTTTAAGTTTCTATTATTTATTCCAATTAAGTTTGACCTGAGTTGTGTTGCTCGATTGATTTCATCCTCATTATGAACCTCAATCAATACGTCCATACCGTGATCAATAGCTGTTTGCTCTAATTCCGCAGCAAGTTGATCATCCACTAATCCCATGATAATAAGAATACAATCGGCACCAATTGCACGAGACTCAACGACCTGTATGGGGTCAATCATAAAGTCTTTACGAAGAATAGGTAGCGAAACAGTATTTGCAGCCTGTCGTAAAAAATCATTATTCCCTTGGAAACTCGGTCGGTCAGTCAAGACTGATAAGCAAGCTGCACCTCCATTACAATAAGACTGGGCTAATTCGATGGGATCGAACTTATCCCTGATCAGCCCCTTGGAGGGACTTGCTTTTTTTATTTCAGCGATAATAGCATAGCTCAAAGCTGACTGGATTTGCAAGGCCGTAGCAAATCCTCTAGGTTTTTTTACTGACTGTGCAATTATTTCCAATTCATGCAATCCCACTTGGGACTTCAGTTGATTGACTTCCTCAAGCTTGTAGTCATGAATTTTTTGCAGAATGGAAGTCATAACTCATGTGTGTTTGTTGCTAAAACTAATGCATCAAGTTTTTCCAGCGCTGTTCCACTATCAATTGCAGTCTGAGCCATTTGCACTCCCTCTTTAAGGTCTTGTGCCTTATTGACAATTACCAAAGCTGATGCGGCATTCAGCAAAACAGCATCTCGATATGGAGATAATTCTCCAGCGAGGAGTTTCCGCATTGCTTCCGCGTTGTCGTGAGGTTCACCACCTTTGATTGAATCAAATGGGTGAACCGGTAGACCAGCATCATCAGGAGTAATCGTAAATTCTTTGATTTCACCATTTGCCCACTCAACTCCATACGTGGTACCCGTAATTGCCACCTCATCAGTACCGTCTTGACCATGGACAACCCAAGCCCTTTCACAACCAAGTTTGCCGAGGGTTTGAGCCATAGGGATTAATAGCTCACGGGAGAACGCTCCAGTCAGCTGGTATTTTACTTGAGCGGGATTGGTCAATGGTCCCAATATATTAAAAATAGTTCGCGTTCCAAGTTCTTTCCTGACTGGCATTACGTGTTTCATAGCGGGATGATGAACGGGAGCCATCATAAACCCAATCCCGATTTGATTGATCGCTTTCTCGGTTACTTCAGGTCCAGTCATCACATTGATATTGAGTTCACTCAAAACATCCGCAGCACCGGATTTCGATGAAAGATTTCGATTACCGTGCTTGGCAACTGGTATTTGGCAACCCGAAACGACAAATGCTGTTGCTGTAGAAATATTTAAAGTTCCTTTGCCATCTCCTCCAGTTCCGACTATATCCATGGCATTTTGAGGGGCTTTGATGCCGAGGCACTTGTTGCGCATGACGGTGGCAGCGGCGGTAATCTCATCAATTGTTTCTCCACGCGTTCGCATGGCCATCAAAATGCCTGCCATTTGGGCAAGGGTAGCTTCGCCAGTCATGATAAAATTAAACACTGATTCGGCTTGCGCTTCAGTAAGCGGACCACGGCTAGAGGCTGAAATTAATTCCTGGATATTATGGGTCATTTTGATAGGCTTTGGCGAAGTCTAAAAATTTCTTAATAATTTCGATTCCATATTCAGAAGCAATACTTTCAGGATGAAATTGGACACCATAGATTGGGAGAGTTTTATGCTCAATGCTCATAATTAAGCCATCCTGAGTCCAGCCGTTCACCATTAAGCAATCGGGTAATGAACTTCTGTCAATGATCAGCGAATGATACCTTGTTGCCAAAAATGGAGAGGGTAAGTTGGCAAGTAATCCTGTACCTGAATGGAATATCTGGCTTGTTTTTCCGTGTACGATTTTTTCACTTTGGATGATATTTGCTCCAAAGGCATTGCCAATGACTTGGTGCCCTAAACAAACTCCCATCAGAGGTAATTTAACCTTGGCTGTTGCCAAAGTTAGATCAGGGCAAATTCCTGACTTATTTGGCCCGCACGGCCCGGGCGAAAGGATAATTCCAGTTGGTTTGGCGGCGATGATTTCCTCAGTTGTTCTTTCGTTGTTGCGAAATACCTCAAATGCAACATTTTGGGAACCAATATATTGGACCAAATTGAAAGTAAAACTATCGAAATTATCAACAATATAGAACATAGGAGCGACTCTTGTGTCGGCGTTAGCCAAGCGAATACTCTCTAAAACAGTAAAGCATGATAAGAATTTTAAAATACATTGAACTTCAACGTAATGCCAAGAATTCTTTGCGCATAAAAATCAGTATAGATTTCATTATAAATCTCGGTATTCATGTCCCTAGAGTGTACTCTGGCTTGCGTGACCAACTGAAATAAAATTTTCAAATGCAACCTATTCAGAAAGCTCAATTAGAAACTTGTGGGCATTTTCTGCTGCTTTTCGGAGTGCCATTGATTTATCAACCGACTCTTGCCATTCAAATGCTGGGTCACTATCAAAAACTACGCCACCTCCGGCTTGAATATAAAGAGTCTGATCTTTTATGACAGCCGTTCTTAACGCAATACACATATCCATTTCATCATTGCTAGAAAAGTACCCAACTCCACCGGAATAAATTCCGCGTTTCGTTTTTTCTAATTCATCAATTATTTCCATTGCCCGTATTTTTGGAGCACCGCAGACCGTTCCCGCTGGAAAACCAGCCATTAGAGCGGAGAGAGCATCCTCATTTTCAGCCAATTCACCGGTGACGTTAGATACGATATGCATGACATGGGAGTATTTTTCAATTACAAATTGCTCGGTCGGTTTAACCGATCCTATTTTTGCCACTCGCCCCACGTCATTTCGCCCCAAATCAAGCAGCATCAAATGTTCTGCCAATTCTTTTTCATCATTCAGCAGTTCATGAGCTAAGGCATCATCCTCCTCACTTGAATTACCACGCGGACGGGTACCTGCAATTGGTCTGACAATAACTTGGTCGTTAGCAACTCTGACTAGAATTTCTGGGCTCGCACCAATGACATGGAACCCGTCAAAGTTAAAGAAGAACATAAAGGGAGAAGGGTTGGTTTGTCGGAGTGCTCGATACAGAGAGAAGGGCGGGTGCTCAAATTTTAGCGACCATCTTTGACTGGGAAGAATTTGAAGTGCATCTCCAGCCTGAATATAGTTCTTTGATGTAGTGACGATTTTTTCATATTCTTCTTTTGTGGTTTCAGCAACAAAGTCAAGCGGAGTTTGTTGACCTGCTTTAGCAGTTTTATATTTTATGGCTACTTCTTCTAACTTATTAACCGCTCCTTGAAGCCTATTCCTGCCTTGATTGTAAGCATCCCTAGCGGATATGTTAGGGTTATACCAAATGGGACAGGTAAGGGTAACTTCTCTTTTAACACCGTCGATCACAGCGATAATTGAAGGGCGAATAAATAATGCGTCAGGGGTTCCTATGACATCGGGATTACCATTGGGTAAATCTTCAATAACGCGAATCATATCATAGGAAAAATAGCCGAATATCCCGGCTGAACTTGAGGGTAACTCTTCGGGAATGTCGATTTTGCTTTTGGCAATAAGCTGACGGAGCGATGCGAGGGGGTGTTCCGATTCTAAAGGAAGAGTATCATCCTTTTCAAAGCCATGGGACCAAGTGATTGTTGCGTTTTGATTGTGAAACTTCCAAATAAGGTCAGGAGCAAATCCTACAATTGAATATCGACCTAGATCTTCTCCCCCAGTAACTGACTCGAGTAAGAAACTGTTTTTTTCGGTCCCAGTAAGTTTAAGCATAATTGTCACCGGGGTATCAAGGTCAGCAGGAAGCTGTGTAAAGATTATCTGGTTACTTTCTTGCTGATATATACTTTCAAATTGTTCAAAACTAGGAAGATCCATTACCCACCTTTTATTGCAGTTGTGAGTGGACAGAGTTAATAATTTCTTGGTTCAGTGAAAACCTCTTTGAGGCTAGCAAATCAGAAGTAAAGAAATTGAAGTAGTCGGTTGAAACTCCCTGCGACAATTGTTCTTCATAAAGAGGGAGCAGTTGGGAAACATTTGAAGACTCTCGGTCAGCAGGAAGAATTTCCGTCAGCAAAGCCAATCCAACCCTTGACCCATTTTCAACTATAACAGAAGATTTCGCGTCTTGAAGTTTGAAGATATCTTGATGTAACTCGCCAATCGAATTTTGAGGTGGAGAAAAACGAGTTGATTCAATAGCAGTATTCAATTCGCCTAAGCCAACACTGGCGAGCTTAACACCTGCTTCAATTGCGGCCCTGTTTTGTTCAGCGAGCTCTATTTTTTGCTGGAGCAAATTATTATCAACCCAATCAGATATGATTTGTTCCTTAACATCCTCAAAGGGTTGGAGAGTTGGAGGGGTGGTCGCATCAAGTCTTAAAGCAATAGCACCCCCATTACTTAAATTAATTATCTCGGGGAAGGAATTCTCAGTCAAAGAGCTAGCTGCGGTTCTAAATTCTTGGAAAGCAGTAATTTGCTCGGTTGAGAGATCATTATAATCCACCGTGCCGAGAACCATATCAGTTTCATTCGCCAGGTCTTCCAAGGTAGCACCAGAAGCGAGAATATCATTGTAATTTTCAATATTACTGTTGATTAATTCCAGTGCTTTTTCATTCACTCCTTGAGTTCGAAGTTCTTCCTTGGCTTCTTCAAAAGGAATCGAAACAGCAGGAATGATTGCATTGATTCTGTAAAGGGCATGGCCTATGGATATTTCGACCGGCTCAACAACCGATAATTCATCAGATGCAAACACTAATGAAGCCGCTGATTCAGATAAATCTTCAATACGAACAATCCCTTGGTCCAAGTCTTCAGGAAGAATTCCTTTTTCTGTCGCGAGGGTATCAAAATCCTGAATTTCATTTTGGATACTATCGTAGGCCTCTTGTGCTTCCTCTATAGTTGGAAATACCAAACGGTCTATCGCTCGCTTTTCAGGCGCTTGATATGTTTCTCCTGCATCATCGTACATAACTTGAAGCTCATCATCGGAAACCTCAATTGTATCAGTTAACATATCGGGCAAGACCCAAGCATAGGTAATGGCTAGGGTTGTTGGAAGAGTATAGTCATCAGGATTATCTTGATAGTATGCTTGTAGATCTTCATCTTGCCATTGGGGATCAGGATTAGTGAGTAAATTATCAGTAATCTCAACCCATTCATATGACCGACGTTGGAACTGATATTCAATCAACTTATCAAGATAAATGTTTGGAATTGAAACACCACTTGTTAGGGCATCAGTCAGTAAATTTCTAGCGGCGTCTTTTCTAACTAATTCGTCATAATTCGATTTAGTAATACCATTAGACTGGAGTGTCAATTCATAAACGGACTTATCAAAGCTGCCATCAATACCAGCAAAACTTGGAGTTGTAATAATGTTGTTATAGACGACCTCATCACCGACGGATAAACCAATATTTTTAAGTTCATCATCAAGGGCTGCGCGACTGCTTACAGATGCAATCGCGTTTTGAGAGGCACCAAAGGCTATGGCATCTTGAATTGATAAGGTATTCCCCAATTGTTGAGAAAGCTGGTTGGCCGAACTTCGTAATGACGTAACATAATCGTCAACACTGACTTTTTCGGAACCTACTTTACCAATGGTATTGGAAATACCGGAGTAATTACCGATTCCAAACCCCATTAAGCCAAGGATTAAAAGCCCAAGAAGTACCCATACCGGAATATCCAAGGCTTTGTTTCGCTTTCGAGCAGCCATTCATACCTCTAATAAGACAATAAAAATATCTAATTTAACTAGGAAAGGAAGCATCCTTTACAAGTGGAAAAGCTTATGAAATTAGATGCTTGTATATGATTTAAGGTTATCTGAAAAATTTATTATTGTTGATTGTAAAGCGTTTCAATCGATGAAAAAAATCTTCAATTTGGTCCGTGTTGATATTCGCAAATGCAACACGAACATGTTGCCCACAAGATCGAATTTGTGGTTCTGCCAATTTATTCTCAAACATAGTATCTGGTAACATAAGGATATTTTCTTCTTCAAGAAGTAATTTGACTAAGTGTTCCGAATCAAAAGAAAACGGGTGCCTGACATATGCAAAATAGGCCCCGTAACCTAATAATTGCCACCCCTCCACCTTCCTCAATCCTGTTTCAATGGCATGTCCTCGGTTCAGAATGACTTGGCGCTCTTCTAAAAGCCAAGATCGCAAGTTTTGTAGACCATGGAGAGCACCTACCTGAGCGAGTTGGTTAGGACAAATGCTGATAGTATCAAGGATTTTTTCTGCCTGCTGGAGAAGCTCTTCATTGGTAATGATGCAGCCCAAACGATAGCCTGTTAGCCTGTATGCTTTCGAGAAAGAGTACAGGTGGATAAAGGTTTCGGCCCAATTGGGGTCGCAGAACAAATCATGGGGTTTACTGTCATGAGCAGAGAAATCGCGGTAAGTTTCATCAAGAATTAGATAAATATTATTAGCTTTTGCTAATTGAAAAAATTCTTTGATGGTACTTTTGGAATATTCCACACCGCAAGGGTTATTGGGCGATATCAATACAATAGCTTTAACATTGTCGCAAAGTAACTTTGAAGCTTTTGTAGGGTCGGGAAGTAAATTTTCATCAACATCAAGGATTTTCGCTTGGATACCCATCATATCCAACCACATCTTATGATTGAAATACCAAGGGGCTGTGAGCATAATCGTATCACCTGATTGAGCCAGGGTCGAAATGACCGTTGTAAAGGCTTGGTTACAACCAGAAGTTAATGCGACTTGGTTTGAGTAAATTAATCCTTCGTAGAGTTCAGACCATTGCTCGGCAATCTCAGAACGTAATTCGGGATTACCTAAAACAGGCCCATATACACTTGACGAAGGATTATTAATCACCGCATGAGCAATTGCTTCTCGTAAAAGCGGATGAGGCAAATCAATGGGTGCGGCTTGTGAGACATTTAACAAGCTCTGATTAGTTTGCGGATGTATTTCGTTTAACCATTGTCGTGCTTCCATGACAGGTGGGCTGATGGTTTCCACAAGATTAGAATTAAGTTGTTGCATGATATTCTGCCCCTATCAATACTTGCTTGAATCAAAAAGTTCTCAAGTTAGGCATTAAACTATTTTTATTACAGTCACTAAAATATAGAATTCTATTAGTGGCGGAGAGACAGGGATTCGAACCCTGGGTACCCTGAGGTACAACGGTTTTCGAGACCGCCCCGTTCGACCACTCCGGCACCTCTCCTCAACCTTTCATTTATACTAAATGATTTAATTTTCCAGTACGGATAATGAAAAATTAAATTATCATAAACTAAATATAACCATCGTTTAAAATTGAAAATATTATTGATTTCAGCTGAAAAAATAACTGACAAAATTTTTTTTAAAAACAGATTTGAATTTCATAAAACTGTCATAAATTTGTAGCAAATCTAAAAAGAAACAAACCTAATTCTTCATTGTCATTTTGACAAAAACTATTTTAATTGGAGAATTATAATTATGAATAAAATCATTCAGTTTGGACTTGTCACTTTAATTTTGTTGGCAGGGTCCGTTGCAGTATCTGCGAGAGATAAGATTCTTATCGTCGGGTCTTCAACGGTATTTCCATACACGCAATCTGTTGCCGAACAATTTGTTAACCTGTATGGTGTTGATGCTCCTACTGTTGAATCCACTGGCAGTGGAGGTGGAATGAAGCTCTTTTGTGCTGGAATTGGGGTTGCTCATCCTGATATTACCGGTTCCTCAAGAGCAATGAAAAGTTCTGAATATGAGTTGTGCCAGAGCAATGGTGTAACCAATATAACTGAAGCTTTAATTGGCTTTGATGGTCTTTCAATCGCGATTGCCAGAGAAGGCAATCCTGATATAGACCTGACCTTAGAGGAAATTTATCTCGCTCTCGCGGCTGAAGTTCCTGTGAATGATGGGTGGGGACCCAATCCCCATACCAAGTGGTCAGAAATCAACCCCAGCCTGCCTGACCGTGATATCCTCGCCTACGGCCCTCCGCCGACCTCAGGTACTCGCGATGCTTTCGTTGAACTAGCAATGCATGTTGGCTGCAAAAAACTAGACTATGTTGCTGACAAAGATGGTGACTGGGTAGACGAAAATTGTAGTAGAATGCGGCAGGATGGTCCATTTGTTGAGGCCGGTGAGAATGATAATCTTATTGTTCAGCGCCTCATTGCTGACCCAACAGCAATGGGTATTTTTGGATATTCGTTCCTGTTTGAAAACCTTGATACGCTTAAACCTGTTAGTGTCAACGGAGTTGCTCCAGATGGAACGACAATTGGCGATAAATCATATCCGATTTCCCGCCCCTTGTTTTTCTACACCAAGAATGACCATCGTGGTGTTATTCCTAACCTTCAGGAGTTTATTGAAGAGTATATGAGTGAAGAAGCATTAGCGCCAGGTGGATATCTCTCTGAGAGAGGGCTCGTGTCATTGAATGACCAACAAAGAATGACCTTGCAAAATGATGTTATTAGCGGTAAAATGATGGACCCTAAATAGTACCGTAGAACAAAGTTTCTGCCGCCTGAATTGTTCGGGCGGCAGATTCCGTTATTGAGAGTATTAGCTCGTGACGTTTTTGCCCTTTCTCATAGTTTTTGTCTTGGCTATAGTTGGCTATATCATCAATGTTAGAGCCGCAAATGCAGTTCGAAATTCAGGAAATAGGCTACACTCTATCTCGCTCTATCATGGCTTATACTCATTATTTATTATCTTTTTCCCTCTGACAATTCTGATTCTAATTTGGTTAATTTTTGAAGGTCCACTCCTTGACCGGATTGTTTATCAATCATTATCTCCAGAATATACAGCCAATATAGGAGTAGGTGCTCAACAGCTAATCATTGCCGAAATTCACTCCATCGCAAGAGGGTTGGTTTTTGGGGAGCCTGAAGATTGGAAGATCAAAGCGGCTGAAGTTTATATCCAGTGGCAAAACTTATCTAAGAACGCACTTTTTTTCACCACTATTGTAACGTGTGTAGTGTTGCTATTCTGGTCGCGAACAAAAGTTAGGCATTCATTTCGTGCCCGTCAAAATGTTGAGAAAATAGTCACTTGGGTGATGATATCCTGCTCGGTGGTTGCCATTTTTACCACGGTAGGGATCATTGCTTCACTATTATTTGAAACGATTAGGTTTTTTAGTTTAGTCCCGATTAGTGAATTCCTTTTTGGACTCAACTGGGAACCTCAGATACCCATCCGTGAAGACCAAGTTGCTGGCAAAGGGGCCTTCGGTTTTTTTCCTGTCATTCTTGGCACCCTAGTCATCACCGTAATTGCTGTGTTTATTTCGGTTCCAGTAGGGCTCATGTCTGCGATTTATCTGAATGAATTTGCTCCCCCTAGCATTCGCTCAATGAGTAAACCAGTATTGGAAGTTCTCGCCGGTGTTCCAACAGTTGTATACGGGTTTTTTGCAGTACTTGTAGTCGCCCCGGCGATTGGAAATCTTGGTGATAGCCTAGGATTGTCAATAGCACCTAATACGGCACTCGCGGCAGGGAGTGTGATGGGAATAATGATCATACCGTTTATTTCTTCTTTTGCTGATGACGCTTTATCGGCCGTTCCCAAAACACTTAGAGATGGTTCACTCGCTTTGGGAGCCACGCGGGCAGAAACGATGATGCTTGTGTTATTTCCGGCCGCAATACCTGGAATAGTGGGTGGTATTCTCCTTGCCGTGAGTCGAGCCATAGGCGAGACAATGATTGTAGTGATGGCTGCAGGATTAATTGCCAAACTCACTATTAACCCATTGGATAGCGTAACAACGGTTACGGTTCAAATTGTGTCCCTTCTAATTGGCGACACATCCTTTGATAATCCCAAAACTCTTGCGGCATTTGCATTGGGTATGATGCTCTTCCTGATTACTTTGGCAATCAATGTCATTGCCCTTAGTATTGTGCAAAAATATCGTGAAATATACGATTGATAGGAAAACCAATAATGAGCGTGTTAAATACTTCGGATTTAGTCAAGAAAAGCTTAGTAAGGCGAAATAGACGCCAGATCCTCTTACAGGGATTTGGGATTATGGCTGTATTTTTTGCCTTTTTGATGTTGTTTCTACTTATTTCGTCGTTGGCTGTTTCTGGGTTTAAGTCACTCACCCAAACGCATATAGAATTTACAGTCTATGTTGACCCTATATTAGTTGATAAGCAACTCCTACCACGTGGAAACTTCAAGACAATATTGGTGGATTCACTGGCTCAATACCTTCCAGAAGTAGAATCATCGCAAGATAAAAGACAGCTGGGAAAATTGTTGAGTAATGGGGCACAATTCACTCTTCGCGATAAGATTGTTGCCAATCCCGATATAATTGGTACATCCATCCAAGTTAAAGTGCCGACATCTGACCCCTATGACCAATTTCAAAAAAATACAATCAAGCGTGACACTCCAGAAGAGTTTCGACGAATAAAGGATAACGAAATTGCTTGGTTTGATTCTCTTAAGGAGCAAGGATTGATTTCCAACCCTCTTAATCGATGGTTGATCACTAATGCTGACAGTCGTTTCCCTGAATTGGCAGGTCTAAAGGGTGCTTTATTAGGATCCTTCTGGGCTTTGCTTGTTTGCTTCCTGATTTCATTTCCACTTGGCATTGGTGCGGCAATATATTTAGAGGAGTTCGCACCAAAAAACCGCGTGAGTAACTTTATTGAGGTTAACATCAATAACCTTGCTGCCGTACCGTCAGTTGTTTTTGGTCTTCTTGCTCTTGCTGTGTTTATTGGGTGGTTTGGTCTTCCTCGCTCGGCACCGCTAGTGGGGGGGATGGCTCTCGCACTGATGACAATGCCGACAATCATTATTGCGACTCGAGCTGCTCTCAAGGCCATTCCACCAAGTATTCGTGAAGCGGCACTCGGTGTAGGGGCTTCCCAACAGCAAGTTGTATTTGGGCATGTATTACCTTTGGCTATGCCAGGCATTCTGACTGGAACCATTATCGGCCTTGCTCAAGCACTCGGGGAAACGGCACCACTTTTACTGATCGGGATGAATGCTTTTATTACATCAGCTCCAGGTTCACCTCTTGATACAGCCACATCTTTACCTACCCAAATTTTTATTTGGGCTGATAGCCCTGAAAGAGGATTTGTGAGTCGTACTTCTGCGGCAATTTTGGTTTTGCTAATGTTTTTGATTTCCATGAATGCCTTGGCAATTTTTTTGCGAAACCGTTTTGAGCGAAACTGGTGACCTGATTATTAAGTAAATTTTATCCGAAGAGTTGAAATCCCATTCCATTGGGCAATATATCCATTTTGCCATTGGGAATATAGAATACTATAAAGATTATATATTTGAGGATTGATAGAGTCTGATGCTCTGAGAGGTCTTATGAGTGAAGAAGAGAAAAACAAGTTAGATACAACAAGCTCCGAAGAGCAACTTTCTGAGGATACAATATCATCTTCATCGGAATTTAATGACTCCAATGAGGTTGAGGCGATTTCCTTCAACCCAATAAAGGAGGAGACACCTGAAGAGGACTTGGATGCGAGTTCAAGTGATCAAGCTGACACCTCCGAAGATGATAACGCAGAAGTCGAATCCGAGCCAAAGAAAAAGTGGAGTATTTTAAACCCTGAAATTTCGGCCGTCATTGCCCTTAATGGCAAACAGTTTCCTGTTAAAGTGGGTGAAAAATGCCGGGTTTTAGATTTAGAAATACATGAAGAAGGAACGACTAAATCAGTGAATACTGTGGTATTGGGGCAAGGCGAACAAACCGTTTTGGGTGACCCGTACATCAAAGATGCTATTGTCGTTCTTAAATCACACCGGGTTGATTCGCAAAAACTCATCAACTTTAAAAAACGCCGCCGAAAAAGCCAGTCCAAACGGACCAAGGGTTACCGGCAAAAAGCAACTGTATTTCTGACGCACAGTATAAACATTCCAGGCTTGCCTGAATCACGAATGCACGAAGTTGTCTCAGATTAATATTTTGATTTAGTTATTCTTAACTTTAAGAGGGTAAAACACAATGGCTCATAAGAAAGCAGGGGGTTCATCTGGTAATGGTCGTGACTCGGTTGGGCGACGTCTCGGAGTTAAAAAATTTGGTGGAGAGCACGTGAAACCTGGAAATATCATAATCCGTCAAAGAGGAAATCAATTCTGGGCAGGTGAAGGAACTGGAACTGGGAAAGATCACACCATTTTCGCGACTTCAGAGGGTCGAGTGTCATTTTCAAAGGGATTTAAGGGTCGGAGTTTTATCTCTGTAACGACTTCCTGATAGATGAATAACGGGGGCGCCCCCTACGATTACTGCAATTGCTTGGCCACTTAGTGTAGAATAGTAATGGTATAAGAGGAAATCACCTTCAGCAAAAATTAAAGCCAATCACTGTAAATCAGGTTCTGATTGCTTTGGGTATTCACAAAAATGCAGTTTCTTGACCTTGCCAAAATCCATGTCAGATCTGGATCAGGAGGCAATGGAGCCATCAGTTTTCGCCGTGAAAAGTATATTGAATTTGGTGGCCCTGACGGAGGTAATGGGGGTCATGGGGGTGATATCATTCTAAAAACTGTTCCCTCACTTAACACATTGATAGAGTTTAAGTATCGGCGACATTACTTTGCTCCCAACGGAAAAAACGGCATGGGCCGGCAAAAACATGGAGCTAAAGGGAAGAATCTCGTAATTGAGTTGCCACAAGGCACTGAGGTCTTGGATGAAACACAAACTGTCCTTCTTTATGATTTAATTGAACCTGGTCATGAAGTAACTCTTGCAATGGGCGGTAACGGGGGATTTGGCAACTATCATTTCAAGTCCTCAACAAACCGAACCCCAAGGATCGCTAAACCAGGTCAACCTGGGGTTGAACTCACCTTATATCTCAGGCTGAAGATTCTTGCCGATGTCGGGCTTGTGGGTCAACCCAATTCAGGGAAATCAACATTTCTATCACGCGTTTCAAATGCCAAACCAAAAATCGGGAGTTATCCATTTACGACCCTTTATCCGCAACTCGGTAATATCACCCGAATTGATTCAGAAATCACAATCGCGGATATTCCAGGAATCATTGAAGGTTCGGCTGACGGGAAAGGACTCGGAAGTCGTTTTCTAGGACACATTGAGCGATGTTCTTGCTTACTCCAATTAATCGATATCTCGCAGACCGACCCTGTTGCAGATTTTCAATTGATCAATCATGAGTTATTAAGCCAGGGAACAGGTTTAGAGAAAAAACCCCGTATTGTTGCATTAAATAAGATTGACTTGGTTGAACAAAGTCAAATTGAAAGAATTACTCAACAGCTCAAACACGTTTGCGATTATCCCTTAGTGGTTATTTCAGCTCACGAAGAGTTGGGGTTAGAGTTTTGTTTGAGTCAACTCTTTAAGGTCGTTGGCCAAGTCAGAGGGTACAATAAGGCAAACAACATTGAGAGTAGGGCTTTGTGGACTCCATAATTTCGTTAGAAGAAGCTTCAAAAATTGTCATAAAAATTGGCTCAGCTCTTCTTTTAGACAAGCAGAATCGTCAAGTTAACACGCAATGGTTGAAGTCATTATGTCAAGAAATCAGTGTTTTGGTACGTGATGGTAAGCAGGTGAGCATTGTTTCATCGGGTTCTATAGCCCTTGGGCGCCTTATCCTCAACTTAAATCAACAGCACTTATCACTTGAACAGACCCAAGCTGCTGCAGCCTGTGGTCAAATCAAACTGGCGCGAACTTACGAAGAAATTTTACATCCATACGGGTTAAAGACAGCACAGATTTTGCTCACTCTTGATGATAACAAAAACCGCCGTCGATACCTGAATGCAAGGTCAACAGTGAATACTCTACTTGGGTTTGGAGTGATTCCAATAATTAATGAAAATGACACTGTGGCAACTGATGAAATTCGCTTTGGTGACAATGACCGGTTGGCCGCCCAAGTGGCGGTCATGATTGGCGCTGAAATTCTTGTCCTGTTCTCCGATATTGACGGGCTTTATGACAAAAATCCAAAAGAGTATCATGACGCAAAGCGAATCCCGGTCGTTGAAGCTGTTGATTCTACAATCATGGCAATGGGAGGCAAGACTGGTTCTGAGTTGTCAAGCGGAGGTATGAAGACCAAGCTTTTAGCCGCTCGCACCGCTACCCAGGCCGGATGTGCAATGGTCATTTCCAATGGGTTTCAAATGCATCCCCTGACCGATTTACGTAATGGAGGTAACAGTACATGGTTTAAGCCAAGAACAAGTCCCCATTTGGCTCGCAAACAATGGATTTCTTCAATGAAAACAAAAGGAAAGGTTGTGATTGATGCGGGTGCTCAGGCTGCTTTAAAAAACGGAAAATCCTTACTTCCAGCCGGTGTAATCAAGGTGATTGGAGAATTTGAAAAAGGCGACCCTGTAGAAATCACCACAATTGAGGGTGAGCAACTTTGTTCTGGATTAATTCGATATTCAAGCACTGAGAGTCGTAAAATTAAAGGGTATAAATCGCAAGAAATCATTCATATACTAGGTTTTCCAGGAAGAGCCGCACTCATTCATAAGGATGATATGTCTGATTAAAGTATAAGAGATACAAACAAAGGGAATTCTATGGATATTAAAGCACAGGTTGAAAGAATTGGACTCAATGCCAAGCAAGTCGTCTCAAAACTCAGCCTTGCTTCGATTGAAATCAAAAACGAAGCATTAGAGAAGGCCGCTAATCAGATACAATCAAGTATGAAGATGATTATCGATGCCAATCAAAAGGACTTGATTGAGGGAACAAAAAAGGGCTTATCAGATGCCATGTTAGATCGTTTAGAACTCACTTCAGCACGATTAAACGATTTGATAGGTTCTATGCATGATATCATTTCCCTTGACGACCCTGTTAATCAAATATTAGCGGAGTGGACTCGTCCTTCGGGCTTACGAATCAGGCGGATATCGACTCCGTTAGGGGTAATTGGGATTATTTTTGAGTCACGCCCGAATGTTACTATAGATGCCGCTTCACTTTGCCTAAAATCAGGTAATGCATCAATTTTGCGTTGCGGCTCCGACAGCTTTAATACATCCCATCAACTCCATACCTGTTTCGTAAGAGGGTTGGTTGAAGCTGATTTACCTGAAGCAAGTACGCAGCTCATTCCGTCACGCGACCGCCAAGCCGTTGACGCAATGCTTGGTTTAAACCGCTACATTGATGTTATCGTTCCGCGAGGGGGAAAAAATCTCGTTGAATTGGTGCAGAGACGAGCACGAGTGCCAGTTTTTTCTCATTTGGAAGGGATTTGTCATGTCTATGTTGATAAAGAAGCAGACTTGGAAAAAGCCGTAAGGGTTGTCGTGAACGCTAAAACTCGCCGAACCGGAATTTGTGGTGCAATGGAGTGTTTGTTATTTGACCGCGAAGTGATTGGTCAATTAGGTAAACCTATAATCGAAGCGTTGCGTGACAAAGATGTTGAGATCAGAGGTTCTGAGGAGTTTGTGGGTTTTGATGGAGTAATACCAGCCCAAAAAAGCGATTTTGGCAAAGAATTTCTAGCCAATATTCTCGCCCTTAATGCCGTTGATGGCATTGATGGAGCGATTGAACATATCCGTAAATTTGGGTCGGGTCACACAGATGCCATCATTACCGAAAACGATCAAACAGCGGCTAAGTTTATGACTGAGTTAGACTCTGCTATTTTGATGCAAAATGTCTCAACCCAGTTTGCTGATGGTAATGAATTCGGAATGGGAGCCGAAATCGGAATCGCAACCGGAAAGATTCATGCACGAGGGCCAGTGGGAATCAACCAACTCACAAGTTTTAAGTATCTTGTTGAAGGAAACGGAATTATTCGTCCCTGAATATGAACGAAAATTTAAATCACTTTAGCTGCCCCAAACTCGAACATCAGCACAATCAAGATGGATGAAGTTTGAAGACGAGTATTGACCAATACCGCCAAAAGAACACGCTTGGGCAGCCTTGGCAATTTGGCTTACGCGACGACCTTTGACCCGAATGTCGGCGGCCATTCCTTTTAAATGATAAGAATTACGTGAGACACTCCGAGATTTGCGTCTCAAATGATCATTTGTCTTTTTTGTTCGATATCCACTTAACAGTTGAATGGGTTCATTGGTTTCAAGAAGATTGTGTACAGCAGAGATATGGTAGAAATTATCCCGTTGCATCTCAAAGGAAACATCTTCACGCCAATCACGCATGAACCAGTTAATTTCAGAAGTTGCCTCTAAAATCGGAACACCGTCAATCCAATAGATTATATCAATATTCTCACTTGTTTGTCCGTTAAACATTGTCAAGCGACGATATTGACCCGCCCCTTTAACATATCCTGTGGCTTTAGAATATACTGGTGCGGCCGAAAGCGCGACCATCGCACCGGCTCCGAGTAGAAAATTACGCCGGTTATAATATATGTTACTTTTATTCACTGCTACCTCAAACGGCACGAAATTAATCGTGCCATTGTAAATGATTGATTTTTTCTTTATCGTATAATAAAGATATTTTTACTTAAAGCAAGTACAAACAAGCATGAAAATAAAAAAAAATTCATTGCAAACTTCTAAAGTTTTAACTTGGTTCCGAACAGGGTCTATAATCATAATGAAAACACAACTGAGCCGCTTGATTCATGGGGCACTAGTAGCCTTCTTTGTTATTGCTGCCGGAACCTTAAAAGTAAGTGCCGAACTTAAAGAAGTCAGTCTGCCGAGCAAAGATGAAATCAATTTCATTGCTTTGGTTTCTGGCGACAAGGATTTGTACGGCTTTTACAGGAAAATGAATTTTGAACCCATCTGGATTGGTCGAGAACCTATCCAGCAAAGACGTCTGAAGGCCTTGAAAAACGCTATCAACTTACTGGATTCTCACGGTTTATCCCTTGAGGTCATTGATGCTGTCAATTTATGGGATGGCACAGTTGATTTGAATAACCCTGCGAGGGTTCAAGAAGCAGAGGTTCGCTTTACGAACCTGTTTTTATCTTATGCTGAAATTATCAATACTGGATGGCTTAACCCGAAAGAAGTATCAAAAAAAATTGATTTGAGCAAACCTAATCCGTTACAAGCTGAATCCATTTTGACTGAATTCGTTTCAAGTGACCCCGAGAAGTTTCTTGCCAGTCTCGCTCCACAAACATGGGAGTATGCTCAATTACGAAAAGAGCTAAAACAGTTACAAACTGATGTATTGAATGGAGGTTGGGGACCTCAGGTCAAAGCCACTCGTTTAAGTGTCGGCGACCAGGGAAGTGAGGTGATTAAATTACGAAATAGGCTATTTCGTATGGGATACTTGCCAAAGTCTATCAGCAGTATCTATGACCTATCTCTTGCACATGCTGTAAGGATTTTTCAGAACGTCCATGGCCTTTCACCGACTGGGACTGCAACCACAGATACAATACAAGCAATCAACATCGAGCCTGAGATGAGAATGCAGAGCGTCATTGTGTCATTAGAACGAAGCAGGTGGATGAACCAGCCCAAAGATTCCAATTATGTCGTTGTTAACATTCCAGAATATAAGGCACGTTACTTTGAGGGCGCTAAGGTTGAGTTTGAAACTCCAGTTGTCGTAGGAAAATCAAAAGAGAACTTGCAAACTCCTGAATTTTCTAAAAATATGCAGTTTATTGTCGTTAATCCGATTTGGCACGTTCCATATTCAATCGTTACAGAAGAAATTTTTCCCTCATTGAGAAATGATCTCGCTGCCGAACAATATATCACTTTTTATGACAATGCCGGGATACAAATTGACCGTTCAGAATTGGATTTAACAAGTCAATTCAAACGAGCATCATTCCCTTATAAGGCTAAGCAACTTCCCGGTCCCACCAATCCTCTTGGTCAAGTCAAATTTATGTTCCCTAATCGCCACAGCATATATTTACATGATAGTCCAGCAAGGAGTTTGTTTGGACGTGATTATCGAGCCTATAGTCATGGTTGTATTCGCTTGAAAAGACCGTATGAGTTTGCACGACTCCTTCTTAACAATGAAGGGTATAACTTTGATGAACTGGTGGCCGCAACTGCCGGAACTGATAATGAAATTGCAGTCTATTTGAAGAAAGAAATACCAGTTCATATAACTTATCAGACGGCTTGGGCAGGAGAAGATGGGCGTATTCACTATCGAAAAGATATATACAACCGAGATGATTTGATCTTCGCAGCGTTAAACTTGGAAGGAGATGCAACGACCCAGGATACGGATTTAGAAGTTGTATCAGTACAGACTTCGTTTATTCAGTAATTCTATTGCCCAATACCACTTTCTAGAATTATGCCAATTTTTACAGTTTCCGAGATTGCTCATTCTCTAAATGGAGAAGTGTTTGGTAATCCGTTAATTGAATTAAGGGGACTTGCAAGCGTTGAGTCTGCTGGTCACGACCAAATCGTACTAGCGATTAAGGACGAATACCGCCAACGGCTCAGAAAAAGTAAAGCTCGAGTTGCTATTATTTCCAATGCTGATGGGTGGGATACCCTTGGCTTGGAGGCTGCAATCGTCATTGATAATCCACGCATGGGCTTGGCTTTGTCAACACAGTTGTTTCAGCCAAAATTTGAGTTCAGTCAGGGAATTCACCCTAGTAGTTATATTAGTCAATCAGCCCTCATTGAAGAAGGGTGCTCAATTGGACCGTTTTGTTACATTGGTGATAATGTTCATATTGGGCAGAAGACTAAGATTGCTGACCATGTTTCAATTTATTCGGACTCAGTTATTGGTCAAAATGGATTGTTAAATTCAGGCGTTCGGGTCGGTTCTCATGTGAGTATCGGAGATTTTTTTAAATGCCATGCAAACACGGTCATTGGATGTGATGGTTTTTCGTTTGAAACCAAAGAACAAGGTTCAATCGACGATGTTAAAGAAACTCTTGGTGCCGGAGTTAAGCATACTCAATCAAACTACTATAAAGTCTATTCTTTGGGGTCAGTTAGAATCGGTGATCATGTTGAAATTGGGGCTTGTACAGCGATTGACAGGGGGACACTCATAGCGACTTCAATAGGAAGTGGAACTAAACTTGATAATCTCGTCCACATTGCTCATAATGTTCAAATCGGAAGAGATTGCTTAATTTGTGGGCAGGTGGGGATTGCTGGTTCAGCAAAACTTGGTGACCGAGTTGTTTTTGGTGGGCAAGTCGGTGTAAAAGATCATATCAAGGTCGGTAATGATGTTATTGCTGGTGGTGCAACAAAGATTTTTTCTAATGTTTCCGCAGGGAAGATTGTCATGGGTTCACCCGCAGTTGAAATGACTCATAATATTGCCATATATAAAGCGTTAAGGAAGTTGCCCAAATTGTTACAAAAAGTTAAACTGTTGGAACAAAAATTAGGACGTCCGGGATAATCCCTTTAGTAGACAAATCCAGAATTTTTTATGGAAGACTCAATCCCCACAAAGGTAATTCAAATCATTGCTGAACAAGCCGTACTGGATGTAACAGACGTAACTCCTGAATCGACCCTTCAAGAACTCGGGATAGATTCGCTTGGTGTTTTTGAATCAATCTTCGCCATTGAAGAGTCTTTTGATATTCAAATCCCCTTTGATGCCAATTACCCTGAGCAAAGCGAATTAGATATTTCAAGCGTGAGTTCAATCATTGAAGCAGTTGAAAAACTGGTAATGGGCAAGGAAAACTGAGAGTCAATGCATCGGGTTGTCATCACCGGTCAAGGGACTTTCAATCCTTTAGGTAAATCAGTAGCGGAGACTTGGAAGGCTTTCCAAGAAGGTCACTGCGCCATCGCCCCAGTTGACATTGACGGCGTTGAAAGGCTATCAATCAAAATCGGCGGTCAGATCAAAGATTATAACCCCGAAGATCATTTCAATCGCCAGGAATTAGCTCTTTATGACCGATACACACAGTTTGCGCTGTTTGCTGCTAGTGAAGCAATTGAGCAATCGGGATTAGATTTTTCAAATGATTTAGCATTGCATACTGGCGTTGTTATTGGTACAGCTGCTGGGGGATTAAATACCCTTGATGAGAGTTATAAACAGGTCTATCAGGAGAAAAAAAATCGTGTTCATCCTTTGGTAGTGCCCAAGCTCATGAATAATGCGGCTGCAAGTATTGTCTCCATGAAATACAATTTACAAGGACCGACCTATTCAATTGCCACAGCATGTGCTTCCTCAAACCACGCCATCGGTAGCGCGTACCAGTTAATTCAAACTGGTGGTGCAACTTGTATGATTGCTGGTGGAAGCGAATGCATGATTTGTTTTGGTGGCATCAAAGTTTGGGAAGCACTCAGAGTTATGTCATCAAATACTTGCCGGCCATTCTCACGCAACAGAAAAGGTATGATAATGGGTGAGGGGGCCGCATTATTTGTATTGGAAGAATACGAGTCAGCAAGAAACCGTGGTGCCGATATTCTCGCAGAGATTATTGGGTTTTCAATGACCTCAGATGCCAAAGATATCGTTGTTTTGTCAATGGATGGTCCAAAGAGGGCCATGGAGAATGCAATTAGTAATGCAAAAGTGAATCGAGAGGAGGTTGATTATATCAACGCCCATGGTACGGGTACTGTTGTAAACGATCGCGTTGAGACTGCGGTTATTAAGCAAGTATTTGGTGAAAGGGCAAAAGAATTAATGGTGTCATCAACTAAATCAATGCATGGACACTTGATCGGTGGGACGGGAGCTATTGAACTGTTAGCCTGTACTCTCGCCTTGCAAAAAGGGGTTATTGCACCGACAGTCAATTATGAAGAATTTGATCCAGAATGTGACCTTAATGTCGTTCCGAACGAGGCACAAGAAGCTAAAGTTAGAGTATCTATTTCAAATGCATTCGCTTTTGGTGGCTTAAATGCAGTACTTGTGTTGAAAAGGACCTAAATGAGCAATCGTATCAGTCGAAAAGAAAACAAAACCACTCTGACTGATTTACAGTGAATCATTGGTCTTAGATCTTATCCCACGCTTCCGTAAAGCCATTTAAAGAAACCGAATAAACTAACGGCTCGGGTTCATTGAAGTAGTTAAAGGTCATCAGCAGAATCTTTCCAGATTTTAAATTGTCAACTTCTGAACCAAATACTGCGGCTTCAACTAAGCACCCATCCGAACGACAATAGCTGAATTGGTATTGCTTTTCAGGCTTTGTATCATCAACAATCAAGCGTAAGCCTGTGCGTAGATTTGTTCCCAATGGGGTGAGTATGTTCATACCAGCTTTAATCAGAGGGTCGTTTTCAACTTTAAAAATTTCGACAATGGCATTAACTCTTTCACCATCTGGAGAATAGATAATTTGCTGCATAAAGCATACGACGTTTTCTTCAGCACCTTGTCCAACGTTACAATTAACTACCCAGTCACCAACCTCTTCAGGGACTGGTTGACCAACTTGTAAGTTACTTAGATTGTTATCCGTGGAAACCTCATCTGTTGCAGTCTCTTCAACCGGAGTCTCTTCATTGGTTTGAGCATGAACAACCGACCAAGTGAAGGAACCTAAGAAGATAGAAATTAGAGTCAAACGAAATAAGTAATTCTTTTTGAGCATTTTTATATACCAATGAAAAATAGTGAATTATGAACATGTAGACATATTTATTTCTAAAGAAAAAATTCAATACTCAGTCGCTATAAGTAATTTGATTCGCTGAGAATTCGTCTATTGCTCCTCGCTCTGTTTAGTTATTTTCAGTTGTGTTATGCGGTTTCGTTCTCGACCAGTTACTTCAAATCGAAACCCTTCGAGCCAATAAATTTCGCCTATTTCAGGAATATATTTAAGCTCATTAATCAATAACCCAGCGATAGTTACCGCTTGATCCTGAGAAAAATCAGTAGCGAGTTGGCGGTTAATATCTCTGACTGTAACCGACCCTTCAACCAAATATTCGCCTGAATTGATTTCTTGAACTTCAGGTTCGCGCTTCTCGTCATGTTCATCGTCAATTTCGCCGACAATTTCTTCAATGATGTCCTCAAGAGTAACAAGGCCTTGCAAAGCCCCGTATTCATCGACAACAAGTGCAAAGTGTGTTCGCTTCTCTAAAAAGTCGCGCATTTGGACTCCAAGAGGGGTAGTTTCTAAAACAAAGTATGGATCTTTGAGTTCCTGGTACCACGGATTGATGTCGGCTTTGATTGGTGTTTTCTTCCCTGTAATGTCCCAGTGTTTTCGATAAAGATCTTTAACATGGGCTATCTTTATTATATTTTCAGTTTCTCCTTGAAACACGGGCAATCGCGAGAATGGAGTATGCAAACATTTGGACAAAATGGTTTCATAGTTATCATCGCTGTTAAGCATTTCGATTTCAGAACGATGCAGCATGACTTCCTCAATGGTCCGATTAGGGAGATCTAAGGCCCCTAAAATTCTCTTTTGATCTTCCTTGTCAAACAAACCTGAAGGGATAGCGAGGCCTATTCGGCCGATAATTTCATCTTGAACATCAGCGAGGCTATCTGGTTGGTGCTCAGCAATGCCAAAGAAACCGAGAATTCGACTGATAAGAAACTGAATAACATTGACTATAGGAGAAAAAATAGCAATAAAAGGTGCGAGAATTATTGAGGCCTTGTGAGATGCTATCTCAGGACGAGCAATCGCATAACTTTTGGGAAGAATTTCGGCAAATATCAGTAAAAATGCGGTCATGACGACAGTTGTAATGAGTATCCCATTGTCGCCAAAAATGATGACAAACATATTGGTTGCCACTGATGTTGCTAGGATATTTACGAGGTTGTTACCAAGAAGAATTCCACTCACGAGCCGTTTTCGGTTGGAGGTTAAGTCAAGGGCTTTTTTAGCCCCCTTACTTCCTTTTTCAGCCTGAACCTTTAACTTCCCCCTTGAAGCAGCTGTTAAGGCAGTTTCCGAGCCTGAAAACATGGCTGATAACACAATGAGAAGGAGGATAAATATTGAGTTAAATAAGATCGTATCAAATGGCATTGCAAACTGTTAGTCAAAAAGTTGAAGTCAATTTAGCCGGAATAAAATTGAGAACGAATTGCAATTTTACTTAGCCTCGCGAGCAAGCGGATGTTTTGTAAGAACGGTTTTCTTGAGATGCGAATCAACGACATGAGTATAGATTTGTGTTGTCCCAATTTCAGAATGTCCCAAAAGCTCCTGAATGACTCTTAAGTCGGCACCATTTGTTAACCAATGAGTAGCAATTGAATGGCGTAGAACATGTGGCGATAGTTTTGCCTTGGAGATGCCGACGGACTGGCCGATTTCCTGGATCAGTGTGAACGCTCGAATCCGCGATAAGTGCCCATTACCACGAGCCGAGGGAAAAAGATAATTTGACTCTTGCTTACGAGTTTCTTTTTGGCGTTTAATTTCCAATTGGTTAAGCCAATTTCCAATGGCTCGGTTGGCAACTTTAGAAATGGGGACAAGCCGTTCTTTAGAACCTTTGCCTTTAACAATAATTGCATCAGGATTGCCTTGAACAGTATTACGTGGAAGTTCAACGATCTCAGATACCCGCATTCCAGTTGCATACATCAATTCAAAGAGACACGAATTGCGCGCCTTGAGGTAATCATTCTTTCCGTAATTCTTTGCTTGGTCAAGCAAAAGGGTTATTTCTTCTACCGATAAACATTTAGGTAATGATCGGGGGATTCTAGGGCTTTTGATTGTTGCTCCCAAATAATCACTCCGAAACCCATCTTCTTGCAGAAAACGGTAAAACTCTTTGATAACTGAAAGTTTACGAGCTTGGGTTGATTTGGATAGCTTTTGGGAATTAAGGTCACTCAAATAAGTCGTGATATTATCACGAGTTGCACCAAGTAAGGAAATATTTTGACTGCTCAGATATTGCTTTAAACCTCGCATATCCCGCCGATATTCATTGACTGTATTAGCTGCTGCATTGCGCTCGGCAATCAACATTTCAATGAAAAGATCAATGAGTTGGATACATTTGATATTTTTCATTTTCAATTAACAAAATTTGGAGAGCAATTTCGCGAGCTTCATCTTTTAATCCAAATCGGGAAAGAGTTTCAAGTGCTGTTCCGATTTCATGAGGCGGGGTTTGGGTAATATCTTGGAGAATATCTAAAGTTTCTAATAAGGCTAGACCGTTTATATTACTGCGGCTATTCAATTCCACTTTATCGCCAGGTTTGAAGATTTTTAGACCTTCAAGAATAGATTCCTGCAACGCGGAATTAGGAATGGCTTCATTTAAGCGACCAAATTTCAAATCAATATAAAAATCTTCATTACGATTTGTCGGTACAAGTAAGTCGCGTTGATTGATACTGAGATCACTTAAAATGACGGGAATAAAATGTCGAGGAGGAATTTTTCCATATTCCAAAAGTTGGTTGATAATCCGCGGTACAAAATACTTCGAAAATTCAACCTCCAAACCAGCTTGAAGCATGAGTTTAAAAGCTTCCTGAAAAAACTTATTAATATCGTCTTCACGATCAAAATAGATTGCTTCTTCAAGGGATTGAATAGCATTAACCCGATCCCAAACTCCCCCTGAAGCCGGTGGTTTATTCTCAGCGTAAGTTACTAATAAGGTTTCAAAAGGTAAAGCAATGCTTTGTACGAGACTTTCATGGGCGCCAATCCGCGTTTTCCATGGTGAATTGGAATTTTTTTGATAATACCCTAAAGTATTATTCATATTTTGAAAACTATAGGAATAACCGCTGTCAACAAGCATACGAAAGTGAAGGGGGCTTAATTCATCAATCGTGAATCCTGATGTTTTGAAAGTGAGTTCGGGGTAGAGATAAATTAAGATTATCTGTTCCTCAAGAGGTGAAAACTCGCCAAGAGCTTGGGCAACTTTAAAGGCGACGCTGGCCGTCTCCCATTCACCGAGTCGTACAAGGCAGTAAATACGTTGAGCCAAAGTTGGTTGGATACTAATGTCCCGTAGTATTTCTTGGCAAATTTGGGTTTCATTATTGGTTAAAAGGGCTATGTTAAAGCGCCTCTGAAAAAATTTCCTTACGCTACGACCTGCACGGTCCATTAATACATTAGCATGATCAAGGGCACCAAGCTCCAGTAATTTATCAATTCGTACAAGAAATAGTTTTCCTTCTCCAAGAGAGTCAATTGGGGGGTCAGATTCAGCCAATAGAATGACATAAAGCAACTCAAGTGCTTCGGGAACAAGATTCGTCCCCATGCGGCTAATCTGGTCAGTAATTGCTGAAGTTGTTGACCCTTTCCATAACTGTTTTGGAAACCCTGAAACACTACTTGGGATAAGGCCAACAGAATTCACATCCAAATCCATCAAGGTTGATTGTGTGATGGTCAATGAATCAGATTCAGAATAACCAAGCGTTTGGTTAAAGAAGGTTCCAGTTTGGGAATTTGCTTGACTATAACATATCCCAAGGAACGGGATAAGGAGAGCTGTTGATAGTAAAGTGCTAGCTCTGATTTGCATTGACCTCAATTGGTATTTCAATGATACCCTCAGGGGGCGTAAGGTTACCAAAATAGGAATACCCAAGCAGACCTGCGAATACAACGACAATTATAAAAACTAAAATTACTATCCTTCGCCACATTGGGAATGGGTCATTTTAAAAATTATTCTTCTAGTATTAAATAGAGTTGTATGAGAATAAAAGCAAATTCATGACTTGGAAGCATGACGAACTTGTTGATCTGATCAAGGAAATCAAAATTTGTATTAATCTCATTCGTGTAAATATAATGATTGTCTCAAACCTAGATTATAGGTGTGGCAGGATTTTTGAATTGCTATGAAACGAACAATTTTATTGCTTATAAATTAAAAACTTAAAGTACTAAAAATAATGATAATTCCTTGCATTTCCCAATTTAAGTGAATCAAGATTTCTTGAATAATTGCCTTTCGGCTTGTATATGATTGCCTTTTCTTAAGCGACTAATCTAAGTGAGCTGAAACTAATTTCCCACGGCAAAGAAAATTCTATGCAAAATACATTAAAATGTCCCGTCGCTCTTATCGGTTTCATGGGAGTTGGGAAATCTACAATTGGCAAAAGATTAGCGAAGGAACTTCAGGTTGATTTTATCGATACAGACATGCAGGTTGAACAACGGGTAAATAAAACCATTAGTGAAATATTTGCTGACTCTGGAGAGGATTATTTCAGAGAATTAGAGCATGCCGTCATTGATGAAATCTTTCTTGATGCTCCTCGAGTGGTCGCGATTGGTGGCGGAGCTTACTGCTTTGAAAAGAACAGAAAAATTATCGAATCAGTTGCGACTTCGATTTTGCTCCAAGCGGCACCCGAAACTATTTTTGAGCGTTTAAAAGTAGACCAAACAAGGCCCCTTCTTATGCATGAAAACAAAATTGCTGAAATCCGCAATTTACTTACCCTCCGGGAAGCATCTTATCAATTGGCACGATATTGCTTCAGAACCGATGACGGAACGGCATTTGACGAACTCGTAATGAAAATTAAGCAAACTATTTTAGGAAATCAATGATATCACGTGGTCATCAGAAAATTGTTTCAAAAATTGTTACCGTCAATTTGGCGAATGATAGTTATGATATTCATATTGGTTATGGATTGCTTCAAAACCTTGATCACTATTTATCAGATCTACTCCATCAACGTGTAACAATAATCACCGAAAGTAATGTTGCTGAACTTCATTTAACTCGATTAACAGAACCACTTGATCAAGTAGGTATAAAGTGGGAAGTAATTATTCTTGAGCCTGGCGAGAAATCAAAATCGTTGACCGTTGTCCATGAAGTTGTTGAAAAGCTCTTAAGTCTTCAAATTGAAAGAAAGGACCTCTTGATTGCCTTCGGGGGAGGCGTGATAGGTGATTTGGCTGGTTTTGTTGCATCCATTGTGTTGCGTGGGATCGAATACGTTCAAATACCAACAACTTTATTAGCTCAGGTTGATAGTGCGATTGGTGGAAAGACAGGCATTAATTCCAAACAAGGGAAGAATTTAATTGGTTCTTTCAAGCAACCAAAATTAGTGCTGAATGACCTTGAATTGATCACTACCTTGCCTGCTCGACAGTATTGGGCCGGCTATGGGGAGGTGCTTAAATATGGACTAATTTGTGATCGGGATTTCTTTGATTGGCTTGAGACCAATAGCAATCAAATTAAGGAGATGGAAATCGAAGCAATAATGAAAATGGTTCAAAAATCCTGTCAGATCAAATCCACCATTGTTGAAGAGGACGAAAAGGAGCTTGGTAACCAACGAACCCTACTCAATTTAGGACATACCTTTGGTCATGCCTTTGAAACCCTAACAGATTATACAAATTGCCTGTTGCACGGGGAGGCCGTTACAATTGGATGTAATCTGGCATTTCAGCTTTCAGCTGAAAGTAAATTCTGCCCTAAAGAAGATGTTGAGAGATTAACCGACCATATGAGGTCGTTTCAACTTGTACACTCGCCCAACCAAATAAAATATAATCACCCGACTGCCCAGATGTTAATGAAGGCAATGAAAAAGGATAAAAAAGTCATGAATGGTGTTCTCAGATTTGTCTTGGTCCGAGGTATTGGTGAGGCGTTTGTAGCTGAAAATGTCAATTTAGGACTTGTTGAAAAAATATTGCAATCAAACCTTCCCCACCAATGAGATGAATCTCTGGGAATACGCTTTATTTATGATTTAGGGCTACACGAGGCTTGGCCGAGGACGCAGAATTGTGCACAATAAGGGTGATTAAGATATACGGGACTCTCGGCTTCTTCTAAAGTTTCGCCCAATTCAAACTCTGGTTCATAAGGAAGAAGAGTGCATGAGACCACGGTCGGTTTAGGTGCAAACTTTCGCTTAACCACCATACGTGATGAGGCACACATCATTTGATTGGGGCTTTTATCAAGGATTTTCCAGCAGCCAACGGAAATCTCGGGAATTTCCATATCCAAATCCATTTCGGGAAACAATACAAGCGATGAATGGTCATGAGGATCAATATTGTACAAGCGTTCATGGAACAAAGCACCAAAACCCCGACGCACTTCATTTTCATCTTCGGCCCAGTGCATTCGGCCTGCAACAGCGATATTAAAGCGGTGTTGACTCAGCCAATCCAAACCCATTAGAGTTCTTTCAAAGGCACCATCACCGCGTATCTCATCATGCTTTTCACCTTGATAGTGATCAAGAGATACTCTGACTACCAACTGATGCTGATAAGTATTAATTATTTCAATTAGGCCTTTACGAATGTGCGGGCGCATCATTGGACGCATGGCATTGGTCAGAATAAGTAAGTCATACCCCTCACTGAGAATCGATCTCATGATCCCAAGAATGTCTGGATTCATGAATGGCTCCCCTCCGGTTAAACCAATTTCTGATATTGGCCAGTTTCTTTCTTTGATTTGTTCCAGAAAGTTTTTAACCTCGGCAGTCGTCATATAGACCAAACTATCGTTAGTCGGTGAGCTCTTAATGTAGCAATTGTGGCACTCAATGTTACACAGGGTTCCAGTATTGAACCATAAAATTTGCGGTTTGTTGAGAGCAACAGAAGCTCTTTCAGAACCGTCTGCGGTGACCCTTGAATGGCAAAAACGGCCGTTATAACGACCATGAACTGTCAAATCAATTGCTTCGGTTGAGGAAGTATTGGTGGATTTCATAAATTCTTAATAATGTAGTTAATTCGGTTGGTTACTTTTTGCTTCAGCCTAAACCCTGTGAAAAGAACGAATTAAGTTCAAAGTAATACTGAAAAAATTCTTTTGTAGATATATGTGAATGAGGCTACCAATAATAATTTCAGCCTTATGAAATAATTCATTTTCCTGTGATTTCATAAATTTAAGTTCATCTCATGTTTCAAATTATTCCTGTTGATCCCTTTAACCTCATTCTTTTTGGTGGCACTGGGGATTTGGCCAAAAAAGAGATTTTCCCGTCTTTATTCAACCGCTACCTAGTTGGCCAGATGACATCACAGTCAAATATCGTTGGTGTTGCTCGCAGTCCACTTTCCCAAAATGAATTTATAACTATCGTATTGGAGTCGATTCGTAATCGTCATGCAGGTCAAGAAATTGACGAAAGCAAACTGACTAGTTTTTTGAGCCTAGTCAAATATGTGCAACTTGATGCAACCCAAGATACAAATTGGATGAATCTTTATAACCAACTCAATCAGGATTGGCTCAGTGTCTTCTATCTTTCAGTTGGACCAAATGTATTTACCGCACTGACCCGGGGTTTGGCCAAGCATGGTTTTGTCAATAATCGGTCACGAATTGTCGTTGAAAAGCCATTTGGTCATAATTTAGATTCGGCGCGCCAGCTCAATCAACTCCTTGGTGAGGTATTTGAAGAAAGCCAAATTTATAGAATTGACCATTACTTAGGCAAAGAAACAGTTCAGAATCTTATGGCGCTGCGTTTTGCAAACATTCTTTTTGAACCCTTGTGGAACTGTCAATACATTGACCATGTACAAATCACTGTTGCCGAGAGTATAGGAGTTGCCGGAAGAGGGGGATATTATGATTCTTCTGGAGCCATGCGGGATATGGTACAAAACCACTTAATGCAGCTTTTATGTTTAGTAGCAATGGAGCCTCCTTCAAAATTTTCTCCTGATGCAGTTCGTGATGAAAAACTGAAAGTTATTCGTTCGCTAGAAGTACCAAAAGGTGGCAACGTAGTGCGCGGTCAATATGGTGCAAATGGAAAAATAAAAAGCTTTTTGGATGACATTGAAAACTCCCAGAGTTTAACGGAGAGTTATGTGGCAATGAAGTGTTCTTTAGCCAATTGGAGATGGGCCGGAGTTCCCTTTTATATTCGTACAGGGAAGAGATTGACAAATCGGGTAACCGAAATTGTTGTCGTCTTTAAAGACCTTCCGCATCTAATATTTGATTCATCCGAAACACTTAAGAGTAATGCACTCGTTATTAGGGTTCAACCAAAAGAAGGTATCATTATGCGAGTTACAATTAAGGAACCGGGTCCAGGGGGAATGCGGTTAGTTCAAGTTCCATTAGATATGAGTTTTGATAAATCACTTTCCTCAGGCGAGTTTGGACAACTCATTAATGCTTATGAAAGACTGATCATGGATGTTATCCGTGGTGACCAAACGTTGTTTATGAGAGGTGATGAAGTTGAAGCCGCTTGGGATTGGACTGACAAAGTTATTCAAAACTGGGAGGGGAATGAAAACAGACCAATTTTATATAAACCAGCAACAAGCGGGCCGACCGAAGCACATCACTTGATTCATGCCGACAACCGTAATTGGATGAAAATCTCAAAATGAATCTCATCACCTACAAAAATACATCCTATTGGGGTCAATCTGTTGCCATTCTGATTCATTCCCAACTTGAATATTTGATTTCCAAGAAGGGTAAAGCAAGTCTGGTGGTTCCAGGTGGTACAACACCAGATCCTGTCTTTAATGCCTTATCCAATATGGAATTAGACTGGTCAAAGGTGATAATAATCCCCTCGGATGAACGTTGTGTACCCCTTGATTCTAAGCGATCAAATGAGAGAATGATACGCAATTCACTCCTCAAAAATAAAGCTGAAGGGGCACGTTTAATTTCGTTGTTTCAAGACCAGAGCAGTGGTGAAGAAACCAACAAACAAATTAGGTTATTACTACCATTGTCGATTTGTTTACTAGGAATGGGTGAGGATCTTCATGTTGCCTCTTTGTTCCCTGATTCTGATGAATTAAGTGATGCAATCGCCAAGGACGCTCCAGAGACTGTTTGTGTTTCTGTTCCAAGTCAGCCAGAGCAAAGAATTACCCTTTCGCTCAATGTACTTAATTCGGCCCAACATACTCACCTCTTGTTCAAAGGGGAAACAAAATTAAAGGTGTTTATGCAAAGAGGTCATGATCACAATAATCCATTGGCCCCAGTCAGTTTTTTTACACGCCAAGCGACAGTTCATTACATTGAGTGACACTATGTTGTGGCAAGAATTAAAGAGAATTCAGAAAATTGTCGACAAGCGTCGAATAAGTTCTTTGTTCAAACAGGATTCCAAACGAATTGAAAACTTCACTATCAAAGCGGATGGGCTATATTTTGATTATTCCAAAACCAATATTGACCAATCAATTAAAAACCTGCTTATTCAGCTGACGAGTGTTGCAAATGTTGGAGCTTACCGCGACAGCATGTTTAGTGGTGAACCGATCAACGTCACTGAGAATCGACCCGTCTTGCATTTAGCTGAAAGAGGTAGTTTGTCGGCCAATGCTTCGGCTAATGCTCAACAAACAAACGTAATCGTTTCAGAGCAACACCAGAAATGCTATGAATTCGTTGATGGGATGCTTAATGGAACCATTAAACCCCATAAAGCACCAAGGTTTACAGATGTCATCAATATTGGTATCGGAGGCTCTGATTTAGGACCAAGAATGGTAACAAGAGCACTTAGACCCTTTGCCAAAGGACTTAGAATTCATAATGTTTCTAATATTGACGGAGCAGACCTTGCTGATACCTTGGCACAAGTTAATCCTCAAACGACTTTCATTCTAGTTGCATCAAAAACGTTCACAACCTTAGAAACTCTAACGAATGCAGAATCGGCTCGACTTTGGATAGTTCAAACACTTGGCGAGGAGGCCGTTTCAAAACATTTTGCAGCGATATCAACTGCTTATGACAAATGCACAGATTTTGGCATTCCTGCCGAAAGAATTTTTAGTTTTGGTGAATGGGTAGGAGGACGATATTCAATTTGGTCCTCAATAGGGTTGAGCACTATGCTCTCAATTGGTGTGGAACATTTCAAGCAGTTTCTTGCGGGAGGAAAAAGTATCGATACCCATTTTGTAAGTCAATCTATTTCGCAGAATATTCCAGTGATGCTGGCTTTGGTAGGAATATGGCATCATCAAGTCTGTCGCTACGCAACCCGAATAGTGATGGCCTATGAGCAACGTTTAGAACATTTAGCCCATTACTTACAGCAACTTGAAATGGAATCCAACGGTAAATCCACGACAATTCAAGGTGAAGCATTAGGCGATGTTGCGGGCCCAATTATTTGGGGAGGTATTGGAACCAATGGGCAGCATGCCTTTTTTCAGCTGATTCATCAAGGGAAACAAATAGTACCGTGTGAATTCCTGGTTGGAATTAATGGGCACGAACCCGAACTAAAGCATCACCACGATTATCTTTTGGCGAACTGTCTCGCACAATCTGAGGCTCTCATGATGGGTAGTGGGCAAACGACAACATCCTCCCCTGAAGAGTCTATCAATCGGCACAAACATTTTCAAGGAAACCGACCTTCTACCACCTTGCTCTATCAAAAACTATCTCCCTATACGCTTGGTCAAATTATTGCCATCTATGAGCATCGAGTATTTGTTGAAGGTGTTATTCTTGGCATAAATAGCTTTGATCAGTGGGGTGTAGAACTTGGTAAAGCGATGGCTAAGCAACTCTACCCATATGTGAATAATCCAAGTGTAAGTTCCTCTGGTTTAAGTCCTTCCCTTGAAGGCCTATTACAGGAAATAAACAAAGGATGAGTTGCGAGAGACAATCGCCCACTAAATTCAAATATCTTGGGATGAAGATAGCAAGCAAATTAATTCCAGCTTAAGTGTCACGTTGTCGTTTTCTCTTGCGGCTCCCGCTTCGATTAAAATGAGTTTGGGGAAGATTGACAGCCTTGGTTAGATTAGGAAATTCATCAATGGCATGTGGTATTGCATTTGCATTAACAAAATGTTCCTGAAAATTGGGGTCAATTGCAGTCTCAACTTTGAGAATCTTCAAAACAACATTTTCAATGCCTTGACGGGATTGAATGTTGCATAAGGCAATGCGAGCTCCTGAACCTGCCGCATTACCAGCCGAGACAACTTTTTGAAGATCACAATCGGGAATCATTCCTAATACCATTGCGTGCTTGACGGAAATATGTGACCCAAATGCTCCCGCTAGAATAATTCGTTCTACTTCTTCCGTACCAAAGTGTTTCATCAGCAATCGAGCACCAGCATATAAAGCAGATTTTGCCAGTTGGATTGCACGAATGTCATTTTGAGTAACTAAAATAGGGGCGGCATCGCTATGTTTATCTTCATATAATACGTATGCGTTTGTGCGACCATTTTTGACCAAACGATTGGACCCAACTTCTTCTTTTGAGCCAATTAAACCTGAATTATCAATTATTCCGGCCATGCGCATTTCGGCAATTACCTCAATAATCCCTGAACCACAAATGCCATGAACACCGGCATCCAGAATGACATCATCAAACCCTTTTTCATCAGACCACAATTCGCTGCCGATGATTTTAAATCGCGGCTCTTTGGTTTGAGGGTTTATCCGAACTTTTTCAATGGCACCGGGAGTGGCACGCTGACCCGAAGTTATTTGAGCACCTTCAAAGGCTGGACCAGTTGGCGAGGAGCAGGCAAGAACTATTGATTGGTTACCGAAGATAATTTCGGCATTTGTTCCGACATCAACGACAAGCGTTTTTTCCGTGGCCTTCTGAGGTTCAACCGATAGAATCACTCCAGCAGCGTCAGCTCCGACATGACCGGCAATACAAGGCAGGAGATAAATGGGTACTGATTGGGAAAGTGATGATAATTCCAGTTGAGAAGCGAGAATATTCATTGCTGATGAAATCGCCAATGCAAAGGGCGCTTGTCCTAACTCAACTGGGTCTACCCCAATGAGGAGGTGGTGCATAACCGGGTTGCATACTATGACCATATCAACTATTGATTGTAAGTCAATCTGGTTCTCAGCTGCCGTTGTTGATATCAATTCATCAATGGCTTTGCGAACTTCATGAGTCAGTTCACGGTCGCCATCCTGATTCATCATGGAGTAAGAAACGCGACTCATGAGGTCTTCACCAAACCTAATTTGTGGATTCATAATTCCTGTTGAAGCAACAACATCACCACTTCTAAGGTCACAAATGTGCAGTGCAATAGTGGTTGACCCCAAATCCATGGCTAAACCGTGCAGCGGTCCGTCAAAAAAACCTGGCCATAATTGTGTAATTCGTGGAATTGATGTCCGATGGTCCTGCCAGAGGGCAAGAGTCAATTTCCATTCGCCTGTACGAAGAGCCTTTTGCAGTTTTGTAATCAGCGAAAAATCGAGCTCCACTGAGGCAATTTCCCATTGCTCCTTAAGAGCTTTTTTAATGCGCTCAAAATCGCCTTCAGGGTTATGCATGTCAGGTTCATCAACAGTGATGAAATATAACCGTGTTGACGGTTTCATAACGACAGGTCGAACGTCAGCTGATTTTCTTACGATTTGTTTATGAACCTGTGATTCGGGTGGTACGTCAACGATAATATCCGCTTGAATTTTAGCTTGACACCCAAGTCGTCGGCCTTTCTTTAATCCGCGGACACGGTCATAGCGAGCTTCGATTTCATTCCACTTGGAAAGAGATGATTCAGAGGCGGTGATTTGATATTTTGGGAATGAGCCGAAGGAGGGAGTAATTTGGCATCGAGAACATATCCCACGTCCTCCACACACACTATCAAGGTCAACACCGAGACTTCTTGCTGCATGCAATATGGGTGTCCCAACGGGGAAGCGCCCTCGTTTCCCCGATGGCGAAAATACGACTAACGGATTTTTATCTGTCACACAACTAAACTAACTACTGAAAATATCAAATCGTCAATTATCTTGGTCGACGACGTCCTCGTCGAGTTCTCTTTTGACCTTCAAGGTTTCTATCCTGAGGCGCATTATAGCGTATCCAAGTTGCTCCGTTCGGATCATTAGCAGTTAATAAATTGGCGGCGCGAATTGCGTCCATTTCCAACTGTCGAACTGGATTCATGATAGCTGAAGTCATTCCAGAAGTAATGGCCATAGGTAAGAAAGTTGCATTAATCGCATGGCGGTTAGGTAGGCCAAAAGAAATGTTAGACGCACCACAAGTGGTGTTGACAAACAATTCTTCACGTAATCGACGAACAAGTTTAAATACCTGCATACCTGCTGTGGCTATAGCTCCTACCGGCATCACTAATGGGTCAACGACAATATCGTTGGAGGGGATGCCATAGTCAGATGCCCGCTCAACAATTTTTTTGGCGACTTCAAATCTTACATCAGGGTCTTCGGAGATTCCCGAATCGTCGTTGGAAATTGCGACCACAGGGACATTAAATTTTTTTACTAAGGGTAAAATCGTCTCAAGGCGTTCTTCCTCACCCGTGACTGAATTGACCAGTGGTCGGCCTTGGCAAACCTCAAGTCCAGCTGCTAATGCTCCTGGTACTGAGCTGTCAATACATAGTGGTACATCAACGAGTTCTTGAATTAAATTGATGAGTTTTTTCATGAGTGGTGGTTCGGTTTGATTGGGATCTGGATTCGAATTAAATACAACACCGGCATTCACATCCAAAATTGATGCTCCGCATTCTACCTGCTGAACAGCATCATGTTTAACCGTATCAAAGTTGCCATTTTCTAACTCAATGGCTAGAAGTTTTCGACCCGTAGGATTAATCCTTTCGCCGATAACGCAGAACGGTTCGTTAAAGTCAATAATGACCGTTTTAGAATTTGATTCAACAATTGTTTGTGGCAAGAGCTATCCCCATTAATTTATGTATCGGTGTTGATTGGATTTGATCCAATCGGAACAGGCTTGGATTCCACCGAGTGGAAAAAAATGAATTCCTGAAAATAAAGGTATTTGTTGAGTTATCAATTCTTGTGATAATTGATCAAGGAATTCAACGGGTTCAAAAGGGGTTAAAAGTTTGGTTACACTACTAGCTTTTTTTTGTAAAACACTTATGGAAGCTCCAACACCACAAGCTATAGCATATTTTAATAAGGTTTGAATTTTGGTTGGACCAGTGACACCGATCTTTACAGGGAGATCAATTCCCAACTGACTGACCCGAAATAGCCAATCAATGACAGTTTGATGATTAAATCCAAATTGAGTGATTAAGGAAACTTCAGCATCGGTACGTTGGGCAAAGTCTTGTTTTAAAGCGAGAGCTTGGTCAGCGTTGTAAGTCCCTCTGTCAGGGTCAATATCAAAATTGACTTCTGGATGACCGGCAAAATGCAAAGACTTAAAAGAAAACTTATCAAACAAACCTGTAGCAAGGAGGTCTAAAGTGCTCTCAAATTCGCCGTAGTGTTGCTTGGCTCCACCCGCTATCAATAGCAATTGATTAACGCCTGCTTCGTTCTGATATTGCGATAATTGGTTTGCTAAGGCAGATTTGTCAGGAATAGTACGCGCCAATAAGTGTGGAACGACAGTAAATCCTTGGCGTTGAATACGCTTGGAGGTATCCAGCATGATGGAAAACGGAGTCCCGACAACATTAGCAATATAGATCTGTGTGTTGGGAGGAAAAAGAGCATGAAAATCTTCAATTTTTGCTGCTGTTTTTGGTAATACTTCCACGGAAAAGCTGTCCAAAATATTCATGATTTCCACCCAGAATTCGCAATTAAAGATTTCAGCATTTCACTGTCATACTGCGTTTCAATTGTTTTGACTTTATTTTCTAAAATTATTTCGGGGTCGCCTTCCAATTCAATTGGTGGTGATTTGTGCCATTCTTGTAGGTAGGTGTCTGTTCCAGTCGCACCGATTTTCATTGCGCATTTGTCAATGGCTTTTTCAAACCGTTCTGGGAGTTGCTTTTTTTTGGCTTTACGACCCCTGCCGACAATAACTTGAGCGGGGATATCACGCCAATAAACGATAACAAGTTCAACCATGCCTTTTCCTTCCCCCAAAGGTTGATCGGTCTTGTTTATTTTTGTGAATAAACAACTATTCTTATGTCAAAGAGGTATTAAGTTTTAAATTCAGAATTGCAATAGCATTTTTAATTAAATTGAACTGAAGGAATTCGCATTGAAAGGACATCGCAAACTCCATGTGAAAGTCAATAAGGCAAAGGGCCGAAAAGTGAGTTCTACTCGGTGGTTACAACGCCAACTTAATGATCCTTATGTTAATTCTGCAAGGAGTGAGGGGTATCGATCTCGCTCGGCGTTTAAGCTTCTTCAAATTAATGAAAAATATAAATGTATAAAACCAGGAATGAATGTAATTGATTTAGGGAGCGCACCAGGGGGGTGGGCACAAGTTTTAGCAAAGTTAACCAATGCAACTCAGTTATATCAAAATTTACCTCAAGGGCAAGTCATCGCTATAGATCTAAACCCGATGGATCCCATTAACGGGGTTGATTTTCACCAAAAAAATGCTTTTGACTTGGAAGAGGGCGAATTTTTTAATTCCTTAGCCACCAGTGAAACCGATGGAATTCTTTCCGATATGGCTTCACCTGCAACAGGCCACAGGAAGACTGACCACATTCGCATTGTGGCTTTATGTGAACTCGCTTTTGATCTTGCAAGCAATGTTCTTAAGAGCGGTGGCTTTTTTGTTGCCAAAGTCCTTGAAGGAGGTGCTGACCACCGGCTTCAAAGAGATTTAAAGCAATCGTTTTCACACGTACACACTTTCAAACCCGATGCTACGCGTAAAGATAGTTCGGAGAAGTATATTGTATGTCTTGGATTTGAGAATTAGTGTCCCTTAACGGTTATTCATCAGAGACTTCAGGTATTGCAATTGAATTCAGGTCAGAAAAGTTTAATTCTTTCCTAAATTTATATTAAGAATTTAAGCTACAGTTGGGAACAATCTTATGACAAAAACGTGCACGAAACAAATTGGTGATGTCAAAGTGACGATTTTGAACGATGGACATAATGTTTTTGGCTATGACCTCTTTCCAGATAACAGTGAGGATGAAATTAATGCCTTGCTTAGCAAGTGTGGTAAAACGCAAATTGAAACTCGATTTAACTGCTGTCTGATTGAATCTGAAAACGAATGTATTTTGATTGATGCAGGTGTCGGAAACCTCTTTGGTGAGAATGCTGGACATATCAATCAAGCCTTTGCCGAGATAGGTTTTAATCCAAAATCTATATCAAAAGTCGTATTTACTCATCTTCACCCCGACCACATTGGCGGTGCTTTCCATAATGATGGATCATTGGTGTATCCCAATGCAGAAATCATTATTGATGAAAATGAATATAATTTTTGGACTGATCCAAACTTCGCTGTTCCAGCCTTGAACGATTGGAGAAAACTCGCAGAACAATTTACTACCGAATATGACTCAAACATTACGACTCTGAATAAAAACGGTACAATTTCTCCTGAGGTGAGTTTTGTAGAACTCTATGGGCATACTCCAGGTCATTCGGGAATTAGGGTCGAATCGAATGGACATCAATTTCTCTATGTAACTGATTTGTTTGTTGTCCAAGATGTCCAATTACAAAATCCATCTATTCGGTTAGGATTTGATTTAGACCAAGATGCAGGGGTCAAAGTTCGTAAGAAAACTTTGGACATGATCTCGACCGATAAGATTTATTTTTCAGGAGGTCATATCTTTGGCCCAACAATTGGTCTATTAGATAGACATGATAATGGCTATCGAGTCGTTGAATAAATTTAATTCGTGAATGGCTATCAAACAGCCAAGTTTAGAGAGGAACTAGATGGATAAGCAAAAAGCCCTTGAAGCAGCATTGAGCCAAATTGAACGTAATTTTGGCAAAGGTGCCATCATGAAGCTTGGGCAATCCAATGTTAACCAAGGGGTTGAAGTGACGCCAACTGGTTCTCTTGGCTTGGATATAGCTTTGGGGGTTGGCGGCCTTCCCAAAGGCCGAATTGTCGAAATTTTTGGCCCCGAAGCGTCTGGAAAAACAACCCTAACCCTTCACGTAGTTGCAGAGGAACAGAAGAAGGGTGGAATTGCTGCTTTTGTTGATGCCGAACATGCCCTCGACCCCGCTTATGCAAAACGACTTGGAGTTGACACAGACCACTTATTGATTTCACAACCTGACACGGGCGAACAGGCACTTGAGATTACTGATACGCTTATCCGCTCTGGTGCTGTTTCAATAGTTGTGGTTGACTCTGTTGCGGCGCTAACGCCTAAATCAGAACTTGATGGTGAGATGGGAGATTCCCAGGTGGGGGTTCAGGCTCGATTAATGAGCCAAGCGATGCGAAAGCTTACCGGTTCAATCAATCGGTCAAACTGTATTGTTATTTTTATTAACCAAATCCGAATGAAAATTGGCGTAATGTTTGGATCCCCTGAAACAACCACGGGAGGTAATGCGCTCAAATTTTATTCCTCGGTTCGCTTGGATATCAGGCGCATTGGTGCCATCAAAGTACGCGATGAAGTTATGGGAAATACAACACGGGTTAAGGTGGTTAAGAATAAAATGGCTCCTCCCTTTAAGCAGGTTGAATTTGATATCCTCTATGGGAAAGGAATATCCAAAGCCGGCGAGCTCATTGACCTCGGCACAAAGCACAATATAGTCGAAAAATCTGGCTCTTGGTACTCATATAATGATGAAAGGTTAGCACAAGGTAAACCTAACACAGTCGAAGTTCTCAATAATAATCCAGAACTCGCCCAAGAACTTGAAACAAAAATTAGGAATGCCGTTGGTTTAAATCAGCCTAAGGAAGATTCATAATTCCCATTGAATTTGTTGGCATCTCAGCTGGACCATAAAACTAGCTTTAGATACTTTTGTGACCCATGACAAGTTTGAATGAAATCCGAACCCATTTTCTAGACTATTTTAATCGTAATGATCACCAAGTAGTTCAAAGTTCTCCTTTGGTTCCACGAAACGATGCAACTCTCCTTTTCGTGAATTCGGGAATGGTTCAGTTTAAAAACCTATTCACAGGGATTGAGAAACGAGATTATGTACGTGCTTGCACAAGCCAGAAATGCATCAGAGCGGGTGGCAAACATAACGACCTTGATAATGTCGGCTACACGGCGCGACACCACACCTTTTTTGAAATGCTGGGGAATTTTTCTTTTGGTGACTATTTCAAGGAACAAGCAATCCATTACACGTGGGATCTCCTGACTAGAGGATATGATATTCCGGCCGACCGGCTACTATGTACCGTCTATCATGATGATGATGAAGCCGCGGGATATTGGAAGAAAATTGCCGGCTTCTCTGACGATAAGATAATCAAAATTTCTAGCTCTGATAATTTTTGGTCGATGGGTAACACAGGCCCGTGTGGTCCGTGTTCAGAAATATTTTTTGATTATGGTGAAGATATTCCAGGTGGACCACCTGGATCTCCCGATGAGGATGGGGACCGGTTTGTTGAAATCTGGAATCTTGTCTTCATGCAGTATAATAAAGATGATTCGGGTCAGATGAATCCGCTTCCTCGTCCTTGTATTGATACTGGAATGGGACTCGAAAGAATTGGTGCTCTCCTGCAAGGAACTCGCGATAACTACTGCACTGATTTATTTACGCGGCTGATTGAGGAGTCAGCAAAGAAAACAGGCACCGATCCATTTAGTGATAAAAATGTTCATCACCGCGTTATTGCTGATCATTTGAGATCAACTGCTTTTCTGATTGCTGAGGGTGTACTCCCAGCCAAAGAGGGACGGGGGTATGTACTAAGAAGAATAATGCGTCGAGCGATTCGGCACGCTCATTTTCTTGGCTATGAAGGTGCGTTACTTCATGAATTATTCCCGCTGCTCGTTCAACTCATGGGTGATGCTTTTCCTGAGCTCGTTCAGAATCAAGACATTGTTAGTGAAACTATTAGAGGCGAGGAAAAAAGATTTAAAGAAACACTCGCAAGAGGATTAGAGATATTAAACAAGGAAGCCGGAGATTTGGCAGCTGGAGATCAATTATCTGGACCAGTTGCTTTCAAACTTTATGATACGTACGGCTTTCCTTTGGACTTAACCCAGGACGTCCTTCGTGAACGAGATATCACCGTTGATGTATCGGAATTTGAATCCGAGATGTCAAAACAAAAAATCAAAGCCCGTGCGAGCTGGAGTGGATCTGGAGAGGCAGCTGAGAGTGAGATTTGGTTTAAGATTCAGGAACAGCATGGTAGTACCGAATTTTTAGGATATGAATATGCTCACTCGCAGGCAGTAATCCTTGCCCTGACGGATGGTAAAGTGGAATTACAGGAAGCATCGACTGATAGTGAGATTATTGTAGTTACCAATCAAACCCCTTTCTATGCCGAAGCAGGAGGACAAGTTGGTGATACGGGCACAATCAACACTTCGACAGGACGACTTAAAGTTACCGACACCCAGAAACATGTTGGAGTTTATGCCCACCACTGTAAAGTCTTAAAGGGTTATGTTCGTGTCAACGATGATGCTGATTTGAGAGTTGATGATACCCGAAGACAAAAAATCAAACAGAATCATTCTGCAACTCACCTTCTAAACGAGGCCTTGAGGCGATGTTTGGGAAGTCATGTAGTTCAAAAAGGATCGCTTAATGATGCAAATCGCTTGCGGTTTGACTTTGCACACTCACAGCCACTGAATTTAGAAGAGCTTGCCAAAGTTGAGGAGACCGTAAACCAAAAAATATTTGAAAATGCTCCGGTAAAGATCTCAATTATGGGACTTGAAGAAGCATTAGGAACAGGGGCCCAAGCCATGTTTGGAGAAAAGTATGACGATGAAGTTCGAGTCGTTTCAATGGGTTACGAAGACATGAATGGTGAATCTATTAATACGGATGCATTTTCAAAGGAATTGTGCGGGGGAATTCACGTGAATTCAACGTCTGAAATCGGACTGTTTGTAGTAACTGGTGAGAGTTCAATTGCATCAGGTATTCGACGGGTTGAAGCACTGACAGGAAAGAGGGCATTAGATTATTTACGAACAATGGATCAACTCATGGCAGAGACATCACTTAAGCTTAAGGTGCCCCCGAAAGAAATACCCCATACAGTTGCCGCTTTGCTCAAAGAAAAAAATCAATTGCGAAAAGAATTAGAGGCCATGCGAAGAGAGAAGTTTTCGGCTCCTGCCAACGAAGAAAAGGGTTTACAATTTCAGAAGAATTTTACCTGGGGGCAATTGATTGGAAGGATAATCAAGGGTTTGCCCCCTGCAGAAATATCAGGAATAATAGATAATGAAAAAGTTCGGGTAATGTCTGGAATTATCTTGCTCGTTTCGGAGTTTGAAGGTAAGGCGTCAATTGCCGTTGGAGTGACAGATAATTTAACTGATCGCTTTTCAGCCATTGACCTAACCAAGCGCCTCGTTCCTATTGTTGAAGGAAAGGGCGGGGGAGGTCGACCTGACTTCGCTCGCGGGGGTGGCCCCAATGCCACTCATTTGGATAAAGTATTAGTAACTGCCAAAGAATTGTTTAAGGAGGAATCATGAAAGGATATTGGATTGCCCGCGTTGATGTAACAGACGAGGATACATACGGAAAGTATGCTATTCTCGCTACTAAGGCGATTGAAGAACATGGCGGTCGGTTTTTGGCCCGAGGAGGCCGATTTATTGCAAAAGAGGGTCAAGCCCGAGACCGCAATGTGGTTGTTGAGTTTGAAAGTTTGGAAAATGCCGAGAAGTGTTACAATTCAGAGACATACAAAGAAGCTCTTGAACTTGCTCAATCATCTTCGGTTCGAGAATTTATAATACTAGAGGGAGTTTGAAATCGTCAAAACAGTTTCGTCTGTGTTGTACATTTTTCACCGAACTGAGTTTAGTTCGTCAACTAAACTGACTCGAATTACTCCGAAAGTTCCAACTTCACGGCAATTAGATTTAATTTTTGCCTTGGGAAATTTACCTCTGATATTCAAGCAAACAATAAAAATGTAGCAAGAAAACAACATGAAAATTCAACATTTAGTTACTTGTCAATTACTATCTTGATTTTGATTAAGTCGTTAACATATTACCCATATTAATTATTATTATTTTAGAGGAGGTAAAGTATGCCAATTAATACGAAATCAATAGCCGTTGCCAGCGCAGTTGTTGCCGCTTTTGCAACGACTGGAACAATTGCCAATGCTCAAGAATCAGAAAAATGCTATGGTGTTTCTCTGGCGGGAGAGAATGATTGTGCCGCTGGTCCAGGTACTACTTGTGCTGGTACATCAACTGTAGATTATCAAGGAAACGCTTGGACTCTTGTCCCAGCCGGAACATGCGCGGATATTGAACTTCCTGACGGTCGGATTGGTTCACTTGAGGAACTAGAGCGCGACCTTCCAGAAAGTTAATCGTAATTTGAATCAAGAAAGGCTCTTGGGAAATTGACCTACTATACTGCTAAATCCCCAAGAGCATGCACTTTACCCTCTAAACCCGGGGTGGGATACAAAAGTGTCCATTTTTCCGACATCCTTACCAATTCAAATGATGTTGCTTGGTTAGAAATCCATGCCGAGAACTACATGGGCGCTGGAGGCAGGCCGATTGCGCAACTGAAAAGGCTAAGGGAGGATTTTCCTATTTCTTGCCATGGAGTAGGGCTGTCTATTGGAGGTGAGCAGCCCCTTGACCAGGATCACCTCAAAAGGTTGAAGTTTCTTATATCGTGGCTTGAACCCGCTGTTTTCTCCGAGCATTTAGCTTGGTCAACCCATGAGGGTCATTATTATAATGATCTATTACCCCTTCCTTATACCCATAAAACTCTTGAAAAAGTCACTTCACATATTGACAAGGTTCAGAATTTTCTACAAAGACCAATGCTTTTAGAGAACCCTTCAAATTACCTTGAGTTTGAGGAGAGTGACTTTAGCGAAATTGAGTTCATCAAGGAAATCACCAAAATCACCGGTTGCGGCCTGCTCCTTGACGTAAATAATGTGTATGTATCTTCTGTTAATCGAGGATGGGACCCTTATCAATACATTGATGAATTTCCTATTAAAAAAGTTTACGAAATTCACCTTGGTGGGCATAAACCCGAAATTGATTCAGAAGGCAATGTGGTTTTAATCGACAATCATGCTTCAGAAGTGGTTGACCCTGTTTGGAAGCTATATGAATATCTCTTGAAATCAAGTGGACCTCGGCCAACGCTCATTGAATGGGATAATGATGTCCCCTCATGGGAAGTCCTTTCGTCCGAAGTCACTTTAGCAAACGAAATTCTTGAAAGTCTTTATGAAAAGGCCTAGTGAAGTAAGCCCTTCTTCATTTATTGACGCAATCCGAAATCCTGAACTTCCTGTCCCCACTGGTCTTAAAATTAACCAAGGGGACATTAATAAGCGCTATGCGATCTATCGCAATAATGTTACTACGAGCCTGATTGATGCCCTCGAAGTTGCATTTCCGATTGTTCAAAAACTTGTTGGTAATGAATTTTTTCAGGCAATGGCGGTGATATATATTCGCTGTTATCCTCCTGAATCACCTCTTCTTATGTATTACGGGAAAAACTTGCCAGAATTTCTAAAGGACTTTGAACCTGTAAAACAATTGAGTTATCTGTCTGATATAGCCACTCTTGAGGTTGAGTTAAGAAATGCTTACCACGCGACAGACAATAATAATTTTGACCCCAATGAATTTGAAACTCTAAGCCCTCTCAAAGTGCTAAATTCTAAGGTTGTTTTTGCCGATGCTGTGCGATTACTCGCATCGGAATTTCCAATTTACAGTATTTGGCTAGCGAACGCTCAAGGGGGGCCAAAAAATTTCGGCAGTTCAGAAAAGCTAATTATCACCCGCCCTGAATTTGACCCTCATATTCGCAAACTGACTGATGGAGAATATGTGTTCCTTAAATCTCTGAACGATACCAATACAATTGGTGAGGCGGCAGCAAAGTTGGATGATGTTAAGGGGAAGGAATCTGTGAATATTGAATCATTGGTCAAGTATTTAATTGCTGAAAAAGCTATCAATCGAATAGTGTTATAATAAATCTTACAAATTAATTCTTTAATTAAGCGAGGTGACGACTTGTTTGTGTTTCGATTATACAGTTGGTTAACTCAACTCATCGGTAAAATATTACCTGAATGGCTTCTACCGTTATTCGCTCGAATAATTTTCTTGGGGGTTCTTTTTGTACCTTACTGGCGTTCTGCTATTACTAAATTTGGTGAGGGTTTAACTGGTTTATTTGTCATGAGCCCAGGAGCTTATGTACAAATTTTTCCTAAGGCAATGGAGTCGGTGGGATATGATAAATCACAACTAAGCGCTTTCCATCACCTGATCGTATTTTTTGGAACATATTCAGAAATTATACTTCCAGTACTGATCGTAGTGGGATTGGCAACTCAGTTGGCCGCATTAGGAATGATAGGATTCTTGATTGTGCAAAGCTGGGTTGATGTTTTCGGGCATGGTTTAAGTGGAGGAGATATTGGCTCTTGGTTTGATAATGTACCGTACTCAATATTATTTGACCAAAGGGCATTTTGGATATTCTTACTTTTATACCTAGTTATTAAAGGTGCCGGTAAGTTTTCGCTTGATACCCTTGTTTGCAGGATGATTTCTAATTCTCAGAAAAGCTAGTGCCGGATAAACGGAAATAACCAGTTTCTAACTTTCAAAACTAGCTATAATCAGCGGCCAAAAATAAAAAGTTTATCATTTGTAATCGAAGAAATATACACAATAAGTTTCGTAAACAAAGAGGATTTTTTGGTTTCAAGCGGTTAGAATCATGAGAATGAAATTGAACGCACTGAACTTACTTTGATAGTCTTCTCAGTATATCCAGATTAGCGAGTTGGTTTTATCTCTATTGGATTCGATAAATTATTGAGAAGAGGCCAAATTCTCTTCAACCTTGTCCAAAAACTCATCAGTTGTCAACCAACTTTGATCTGGGCCAACCAATAGGGCAAGGTCTTTGGTCATAAAACCACTCTCAACAGTATCAACAACTATCTTTTCAAGGGTTGAGGCAAATTGATTTAGTTCTTGGTTATCATCAAGTTTTGCGCGATGAAGCAGTCCACCTGTCCAAGCATAAATGGAGGCAATAGAGTTTGTTGAAGTCTGATTGCCGGCTTGATGTTGTCTGAAGTGCCTAGTTACTGTTCCATGGGCGGCTTCTGATTCGACAACTTTGCCGTCAGGTGTCATCAATTTAGATGCCATTAGTCCTAGTGAGCCATATCCTTGAGCAACTGTGTCCGATTGAACATCACCATCGTAATTCTTACAGGCCCACACAAAACCACCGCTCCATTTAAGTGCTGAAGCTACCATATCGTCAATTAAGCGATGCTCATAAAAAATACCTAAAGCTTCAAATTGCTCTTTGAATTCGGTTTCATAAATGCTTTGAAAAATATCTTTAAATCGACCGTCATAAACCTTCAGGATGGTATTTTTGGTGGAAAGGTACACGGGCCAGCCAAGCGACAATCCATAATTCAGTGATGCACGAGCAAAGTCCTCAATTGACTTATCCAAGTTATACATCCCCATTACAATTCCTGAGGAGGGAGCGTCATATACCTCTCGCTCAATGACTTCACCAGTATTTCCTTCAAATTTAAGAGTGATTTTTCCAGCACTCGGAAACCTGAAATCAGTGGCTCGATATTGATCTCCAAATGCATGGCGTCCGATCACAATAGGTTGAGTCCAACCAGGTACTAACTTGGGAATATTTTTACAGATGATCGGGGACCGAAAAACAACCCCGCCAAGAATATTACGTATAGTCCCATTCGGAGAACGATACATTTTCTTGAGGTCAAATTCTTTTACCCGAGCTTCGTCAGGTGTAATCGTGGCACATTTAACTCCGACGCCGACTTCTTTGATTTTATTTGCGGCATCTACTGTTATTTGATCATCGGTACGGTCTCGCTCTTCAATTCCTAAATCATAGTACAGTAGATCTAAGTTGAGATACGGTAAGATAAGTTTTTTCTTGATTTTATCCCAAATGATGCGTGTCATCTCATCGCCGTCAATTTCCACGACGGGATTTTCAACATTGATTTTAGTCATAAAAATTTACCTAATCATTTAAATATCGTTTTCCCGAATTGCCACAAATGCTCCTCAACTCACTATTTTACAGCTGTTTAAGGGCAGACCGGATTCCGTCGCTATAGTCAGGAGAAATTTTAGTATAATGACCGAGTGCTCTTTCAATGATATCCTTCGGTACTCCTACCATTGACGCCGCTGTATTGCTATAAAGTCTTTGCTGTTGTTCGAGTGTCATTAGATCATGCAATGCTCGTGGCTGGGTATAATTATCGTTTCCATCGTGTCGGTCATATCTTGCAGCATCGCCATCAATTTTTAGGGGTGGCTCCAGAAATGAATGGTCCTCTTGTGGCCCATTGAATGAATTGGGTTCATAATAAGCGTCAACTGAACCAGTTGATTGACCAAAGAAATTCATTAACCCATCCTTATGATAATGGTTAACTGGGCATCGGGGCCGATTCACAGGTAAAGCTTCGTAATGGGTTCCTAACCGATAGCGGTGGGCGTCAGCATAAGAGAATATACGCGATTGTAAAACTTTGTCAGGGCTAAACCCAATTCCTGGCACGATATTGGAAGGGCTGAATGCGACCTGTTCAAGTTCTGCAAAGTAATTTTCAGGATTCTTATTCAACTCCATTATTCCGACTTCAATTAAGGGAAAGTCTTTATGCGGCCAGACTTTGGTTAAATCAAATGGATTAAAGGGCTGATTTTCCGCCTCTTTTTCAGGCATGACTTGAATGAACATTCGCCATTGCGGAAACTCGCCATTCTCAATGGCTCCAAATAAAGCTTCTTGGTAACCCTCTCGGGTTTTACCAACGATTCTGGCACCTTCCTCGTTGGTATAAAATTCATGTCCTTGGAGAGTTTTAAAATGAAACTTTACCCAGACCCTTTCGCCCGAATCATTCCATAAACTATATGTGTGTGAACCGTAGCCGTTCATATGCATTGGTGAAATCGGCAATCCTCTATCAGACATTAGGATAGTTACTTGGTGAAGGGATTCAGGAGATAAAGACCAATAATCCCACATAGCAGTCGGGGATCTAAGGTTGGTCTTTGGATGTCGCTTCTGTGTATGTATAAAGTCTGGAAACTTATAGGGATCTCTTAGAAAAAACACGGGGGTGTTGTTACCAACCATATCCCAGTTGCCTTCGTCTGTATAAAACTTAAGAGCAAAACCACGCACATCGCGCTCATGGTCGGCAGCACCTAGCTCTCCTGCAACTGTAGAGAATCTAGCGATTAAATCAGTTTTCTTACCAACTTCAGAGAATATTAATGCCCGTGTGTAGTTACTGATATCATTAGTAATTGTGAGTGTTCCATAAGCTCCCCATCCTTTAGCATGAACCACTCGTTCTGGAATTCGTTCACGGTTTTGGTGAGCTAGTTTTTCAATTAACTGATAATCCTGAATGAGCAGGGGACCCCTCGGACCCGCAGTTATTGAATTTTGGTTATCGGGGATTGGTGCTCCAGCGGTAGTTGTTAGTTGCCGATTTTCTGCCATTTTAAATTCCTTTTTCAATCAGGTTACAAGTGCTATAAAGCTGAGAATATAAATTCATATCTATGTTAAAAACAATTGATGTTCAATTTTAATGATGTCTACGCTCAATAAGATAAAAATTGTACGCAATTTTTGTCGAAATAAAGAGATTTATAGCCGTTCTTAAGTTAGACCTTTAAATTACTAATTTAATCAACAATTTGAATGCCATAAATTATTTTATACAAGTTCAAAAATCTAAAATGATACAACAAGATGTAACCGCTCCACCAAGGCTACGACACCCTGAGAAAGCTAACAAACCTGCTCATCCTCAAAAGCCTAAGCCAGAGTGGATAAAAGTTAAGGCTCCGGTTTCGGAAGGGTATAAACGAACCCTCAAAATTATCCAAGAAAATAAACTGGTTACTGTTTGCCAGGAAGCTGCTTGCCCCAATGTCGGTGAGTGCTGGACTAAAAGTCATGCGACATTTATGATTATGGGTGATATTTGTACACGCGGTTGTGCATTTTGTAACATATCCACTGGGCGGCCCAATGAGTTAGATAAATTTGAACCAGGACGAGTTGCCTACGCAGTCAACAAACTTGGCCTGCGTCATGTGGTTGTCACCAGTGTTGACCGAGATGACCTGGTTGATGGTGGCGCAGAACATTTTGCCAAAACGATTCGGGCCATAAAATTTCGTTCCCCTGCGACAACGATTGAAATTCTTACCCCAGACTTCTTAAAATGTGATGCCTCTGTCTTAAACCGTGTGTTAGAAGCCAAGCCGGATATTTTCAATCACAACTTGGAGACTGTCCCCAGCCTATACCCAACGGTTAGGCCAGGTGCCCGGTATTTTCATTCTTTGCATTTGTTATATCGAGTCAAAGAGATTTCATCGACTATTTTTACCAAGTCAGGGATTATGGTAGGGCTTGGTGAAGAAAAGAATGCCGTTTTACAAGTCATGGATGACCTCAGGTCAGCCAAGGTAGACTTCCTCACAATAGGACAATATTTACAACCGACTGAAAAGCACCATCCAGTTAAGAGATTTGTTCCTCCTGAAGAGTTCCAATCCCTCGAAAAAGCGGCGTACGGGAAGGGATTTTTGATGGTTTCAGCGAGTCCTCTCACCCGGTCAAGCTATCACGCTGAAGAGGATTATATAAAGTTGAAAGAGGCACGGTTGAAACAAGCTCTTTTGCATTAGTTTTTGTGAGTGTTTGTTTCTGAGTTCGCCTCTTTTTTCAATTCCAAATGCCACAACATACCGAAAAAAGAATATTAACATATAGTCCCCAACAGATGTATGGGCTTGTAGCGGATATTGAATCGTACCCAGCATTTATACCTTGGTGTGAGGGAGCCTTGATTCGGCGAGAATTTATCCGCGATGGAAAAAAGATATTGGATGCCGAACTTAAAATATCCTTTAAAGTCTACCATGAGACATTTAAGTCCGAAGTAACCCTGATGCCTGAAATGCAAGAAATTAGTATTCGTTACCTAGAAGGCCCCCTTAAGCACCTTAAAAGCTATTGGATTTTTCATAAAGTTGACCAAGGATGCGAGGTGGAATACCATGTTGATTTTGAATTTCGTTCAAAAATTGTTCAGAAGTTGGTTGGTTTAGTGTTTTTTGAAGCGATGCAGCGGATAGTCAATTCATTTGAAAAACGTGCTAGAGAAGTATTTTGCAACTAATTTGAATACAGTTTATTCCTTAAAGTTGAATTTTTGTGGGGTTTTGGTAAAATCAAACACCTAAAGTTGAATTGAGCCAGTTAAAAATGTTTTTGAGTACTAAAGGCCGTTATGCGATGATTGCAATGACATCGTTGGCTTTAATGGAAAGTGAGGGTTATATAAGCTTAGCGAAAATTGCGAGTCAAGAGAAGTTATCCCGACATTTTCTTGAACAGCTATTTATGCGACTCCGTAAAGCAAATCTAGTAAATTCTATTCGCGGCCCAAATGGAGGGTACAAAATTGCTAAGCCAATGCACGAAATCACAATTAGTGAAATTTTAGATGCTGTTGAGGAACCCATTCGACGGAATACAATTGGTCGAGGAGTAAAAGGTGGAATGTCTGGAACGCGTGCCCAATCATTAAACAATAGGCTCTGGGAAGGGTTATCAACTGAAGTAAGTGTCTACCTTCACAGTGTAAAATTGTCAGACCTCGTCAATAATGAAATTACCCCTTGTCCTGCAGTTACTTTTTTAAAAAAAGACGGTATAAAAAATAGTGGCCAACCCCAGAGTTTATCTTGACTGGAATGCTTCAGCACCACTACGCTCCCAAGTAAAGTCAGCAATTATTTCTTCATTAAGCCAATGGGGGAATCCGTCATCCATTCACACCGAAGGGAGAAAAGCAAAGGGGCTTATTGAAAGAGCACGGAGCGAAATTGCCGATGTAATTGGCTGTGCATCTGATCAGATTGTATTTACCTCGGGTGCAACTGAATCTGCGGCATTAGCACTGCAAGGTCAAGGCTTTAGTTCAGCGAAAATTGAACATGAATGTGTTCGTGCATGGACCCAATGCAATTTGCCTGTTTCACCTGATGGATTAGTCAATGTTTTTGATCCCCAAACATCATGCCTTCAGATTGCCAATGGTGAAACGGGTGTTATTCAAAACATTCCGGCAGGGTTGGCAGTTACTGATGCAACTCAAGCTATGGGTAAAATCCCAATAATTGAAATTTTAAATCAAGTCAAACTAGCCTTCGTATCTGCTCATAAGTTAGGTGGTCCAAAGGGTATTGGAGCTTTGATAATAAATGATGATGAGGGAATCAATGCACTGATTAAGGGTGGAGGACAAGAACAAGGACGGAGGTCAGGGACTGAAAATATCTTGGGAATTATTGGCTTTGCTAGCGCACTTAAAGAAGCGGCAAAAGAGGTTAAGTCAGGTATTTGGCATAAAGTCGGTGAATCAAGGGATTTATTAGAGTCAATCCTTCTTGAAAGTGTCCCGGACTTAATTATCTTCGGACATCAAACCCCAAGACTACCGAACACGACTTATTTTGCTGGTTTGGGTTGGAAAAATGACTTGCAGTTAATAGATTTAGACTTAGCTGGTTTTGCTGTTTCTGCTGGATCGGCATGCTCTTCTGGAAAATTGCAAGCAAGTGGTGCTTTAGATGCAATGGGAGTGGATAAAAGGATTTCTGATTGTGCCATTCGAGTTTCAATCGGACCGACGACCCAAACAGAAGACATTATTCGCTTTGCAGAAACATGGATAAAGAAATACAAAAAGATTGTAACATAATAAATAGTATTATGTGGATACGAAACAGTCATAGTGTAATTTGGAGTTTGCTGAAATGGATATGATTAATGTCAAAGAAGGAATAGACCAGGATACAGTGCAAACTGTTCAATCGGTCGGCGGCAAATACAAACATGGCTGGGAGACAGAAATTGAGATGGAGTTTGCCCCCAAAGGTCTGAATGAAGAAATCGTCAAACTCATTTCCCAAAAAAACGGTGAACCTGACTGGATGCTTAATTGGCGCCTCAAAGCGTTTGCTCGGTGGAAAGGGCTTAAAGAACCCCAATGGGCTATGGTCAATTACCCGAAGATTGATTACCAGGAACAATACTACTATGCCCGACCTAAGAGCATGGTTAGCGCACCGAAATCACTTGATGAAGTCGACCCTAAATTACTTGAAACGTATCAAAAACTTGGCATTCCCCTCAAGGAGCAAATGGTTCTTGCCGGGGTTGAGGGAGCCGATAGCACGCCATCTGATGCACGTAAGGTTGCGGTTGATGCAGTGTTTGACTCGGTATCTGTTGGGACAACATTTCAAGCTGAGTTAAAAAAAGCCGGTGTCATATTTTGTTCGATTTCCGATGCAATTAAAAACCATCCAGAGTTGGTTAAAAAATATCTCGGCACTGTTGTCCCCATCACCGATAACTATTTTGCCACACTTAATTCTGCGGTTTTTACAGACGGATCATTTGTCTATGTACCTCCAGGAGTCCGGTGCCCAATGGAATTATCGACCTATTTTCGTATTAACGCAGAAAATACTGGTCAGTTTGAACGCACTTTGATTATCGCTGATAAGGGAGCCTATGTCAGTTATCTTGAAGGATGCACCGCACCCCAACGTGACACCGCACAATTGCATGCCGCTGTGGTTGAACTTGTAACACTTGATGACGCTGAGATCAAATACTCAACTGTACAGAATTGGTTTCCTGGAGACGAAGAAGGTAAGGGGGGTATCTATAATTTCGTTACCAAACGTGCCGATTGCCGAGGAGATCGATCTCGAGTCATGTGGACTCAAGTTGAGACCGGTTCGGCCGTGACGTGGAAATATCCGTCCTGCATTTTGCGTGGAAATAATACTCAAGGAGAGTTTTATTCGATCGCGATTACAAATAACTTACAACAAGCCGATACTGGAACAAAAATGATTCACCTCGGTAAGGGTTCAAAGTCTAGAATTGTTTCTAAAGGTATATCGGCCGGTCAAGCTCAAAATACCTACCGCGGATTAGTTTCAGTACATCCTAAAGCCAAAAACTCTCGAAACTACACACAATGCGACAGTTTATTAATTGGGGCTGAGTGTGGAGCTCACACTGTTCCATACATTGAAGTCAAAAACAATTCGTCGCGGGTTGAACATGAAGCAACCACCTCAAAAGTCGATGAAGATCAGCTATTTTATTGTCGACAAAGAGGAATTGACGAGGAAGCCGCAGTGACACTGGTGGTCAATGGGTTTTGCAAAGAAGTCTTACAGTCTTTACCCATGGAATTTGCCATGGAAGCACAGCAACTCGTTGCGATCTCTTTAGAGGGATCAGTTGGTTAAACCTGTTTCTAACAATCATTAATCTTAAATTATAAACTTCTTTTTGGAGTATAATCTTGTTAAATATCCATAACTTACACGTAGAATTAGAAGAAGAAAACAAGCCCATTCTTAAAGGGGTTGATCTTCAAGTTAATGCCGGTGAGGTTCATGCGGTAATGGGTCCAAATGGTTCAGGTAAATCAACCCTCTCATATGTAGTTTCAGGACGAAATGGGTACGATATAACTGAGGGGTCAATCACCTTTAAAGAAAAAGATATCGTATCTTTAGAGCCAGATGAACGTGCTGCTGAAGGAATCTTTTTAGCCTTTCAATACCCTGTTGAAATTCCTGGTGTCGGAAACATGTCGTTCTTGCGAACGGCATATAACTCCATCATGAAAGCTCGCGGGGAAGAGGAAATCTCGGCAGGCAATTTCTTAAGTCTTGTCCGAACCAAAGCAAGCGAACTTAACATTGACATGGATTTGCTGCGAAGGCCGGTCAATTATGGATTTTCTGGAGGTGAGAAAAAGCGCAATGAAATTCTTCAAATGGCTATTTTGGAACCTGATCTCTGTATCCTTGATGAAACCGACTCAGGCTTGGATATTGATGCAATGAAGCAGGTATCTAATGGGGTTAATGCTCTAAGAAGCCCACATCGGGCAATTGTATTGATTACCCATTATCAGAGGTTACTTAACCATATTAAACCTGATTTTGTTCATGTTATGGTCGACGGAAAAATAAAAATGAGTGGTGGCCCAGATTTGGCTTTGGAAATTGAAAACAATGGCTACGCAGACATACTCAAGCCCGTCAACTAAGAACAATTCATTAAATCATTCAAATCCTTATCTAATTTATCAGCCGAGAGCGAATAAGAAACAGCAATGGATATGACCCAGCAACCAAAAGGAAACTTTCCAAATAGAGGTGATGAATACTGGAAGTTTACTAATCCAGCATCTTTTTTGAAGACTCTTCAAAGTTTATCTGAAGAACATCCGCAAAGGACTAATGTCTCTGCGCCTCTACGCAATAGGGCTAAATCCTTGCAACCAATTTCTATGCCGGGCATATCAAGGGAAATCTCTCTCGAAAATTTATTCCCAGAGTATATTCATCATGCTGTTACTTTATCGGGCTTAAAACTTAAGATTCCCGATTCAATATCTGAACTAGACTCATGCTTCCAGATTGAACCACTGTCAGAATTACGAGAGGGTGGGTCTAAGTGGTTTAATTCCTTATCCGGAGAACTTGAGCGTTCTCTGCAAAAGCCTATTACAAGGCCATTTGCGAGGTATTGTATTGAGAATGCCCAATGCGGATATGGACTAAGGGTCAAACAAAAGTGCCTGGAACCAATGATTATTGATTATTTTGGTTCAAATCAAAGCCAGTCGGAATCATTAATTTACAATGCAATTAAAGTTGACCCTCATGCCGAATTAACACTCATTGAAATTGGTAATACAGGGAATTCTTCTCATCACGTGACTGAAATTGAAGTTGCAGAACACGGTAAACTAAATCACTTCCGAATTTTAGCAGGTCATCATCAAACCAGTTGTCTAACCCATCAATATACAAGATTGGCGGAAGATTCTTCATACTTATCATTTACCTTTAGCGGCAATAATGGAATTGCAAGAAACGAGTACATTATTGAACTCGGTGGCGATAATGGAAACGCCCATATATCAGGAATTGTTGCTGGTTACGATCAAATGCATCACGATGATACAGTTTTTGTTAATCACCAAGGCCTTAACTGCAAAAGCCGTCAAGTATTTAAAAAAGTTCTCAAGGATAAAGCCGTTGGAGTATTTCAGGGTAAAATATTAGTTGATCCAGGTGCCCAGAAAACAGACGGATATCAAAAGAGTCAAGCCTTATTGTTGAGTGAGCAGAGTCAGTTTCTTGTCAAACCTGAATTAGAAATCTATGCTGATGATGTGTCCTGCTCACATGGTTCAACTTGCGGGTCAATAGATAAAGAAGCACTATTTTATCTTTGTTCGCGCGGTATTCCCAAGAGACAAGCGATTGGGCTTCTCGCTGAGGGTTTTTTAGCTGAAGTGTTTGATGAGTTTGATAATAATTACGTTGCTGGAGTGATGAGAGAACTTCTGTCAAAATCACTCATTGTCTAGTTAAATGCTTTTTCAAGACATTATCAAAAGCTACTTTAGATACAAAACAGTTATTCAAAGTAAGTTCCGCTCGACAAGCGAAGGACAGGCATTTGCCTATTTACTATTGGGATGCATCCTTCATTTCTGTGGCCGCATTCCTTGGCTGTATAATCAGGCACAACACCTCCATTCAGAGATTCCAATTGTTGGAAACCTAACGGCGAATTTTTTTGGAACGGCTATCTTAGCTCCTTTTTTATTTTATTTACTAGGGGCAGTTTCCCGCTTGGTTCTCCGGCTGATGGGTTGGAAGGTTAGTTGGTTAAATGCAAGAGTGAGTCTGTTTTGGGCAATATTGATTACTTTCCCACTTTCATTCCTCAATGGCATAGTTTGGGCCGTGACCCAGAGTGAAAGTATTCACTTTATTTTTCAGATTATCATCCTTGGTGCTTTCTTGGGATTTTGGTTTAAGGCATTATATATTGCACATAAATTGTATATTTCTGACTGAAACAACTCAGAAAATATTATGAAGTTTGGCAGAAATTAGGCGAGGACAGGCCATCCCATGATTCCGTTAATCAAGGAATTAATTCTTCTGACGCTAAAATCACCCAAAGGTGGTGCCGCAGGGGTTTTACAAATTAAACTTCATTTGGTGGAAGTGGTTATGTTGGCGCTTCTCATGTGTATCAGTTTTTCGATATTAACTTATTTTCAAGTTTCACTCATGAACTTTGGTCCAGACACTGAAGCATTAAGGGTGCAAGTATTTAATCCCTTAAACATAGCCTTCTTTAATATCACGAGCTTTGTGATTTTAGTGGGAGTAACCCAGATTGCTGGGAATGTTTTTGGAGGTGAAGGTAATATATTACAGACCCTTCAAGCGCTTACGTGGATGCAATTTGTTGCATTTGGTGTTCAACTCGTGGTTTATGCCTTGGGCTTGGGTATTCCTTTTATCGCGCCAATTCTTTCGACTGTGGCCTTCATTTACTACATCGTGCTCTACTGCAATTTTGTTGTAGTAATCCATAATTTTAAGTCAGCATTTAAGGTTTTTCTCAGTGCTCTCCTGATTTTCACAACGTTTATCCTTGTCATTTCGACTATTTTAGGAGGATTTTAGTACAGTGATGATACCCTATAATGTCGAAGCAATTCGGGAAGATTTTCCAATTTTAACCAAACCGATTAACAACAATCAGCTTGTTTATTTGGATAATGGAGCCTCGGCTCAGAAACCAAAAGAGGTTATTGAAACTGTATCCCATTTTTATCTTGATGAATATGCAAATGTTCACAGAGGACTTTATTCTCTTTCGAATCAAGCCACCGAAAAATACGAAAGTGTCAGAGAAATTATCCGGGAATTCATCAATGCCGAGTCGACAAAGGAAATTGTGTATACAACGGGTTCTACCGAAGGAATCAATATGGTCGCCTATGGGTGGGCAGAACCTCGCTTAAAAGAGGGTGATGAAGTTATTCTCACATTGCTTGAGCACCATTCAAATATTGTTCCCTGGAACATTTTACGGGATAAAATAGGGATAAAGTTAAAATGGGTTCTGCCTGATGAAGATGGAAACATATTTCCCGAAGACTTTGTTCCGTTAATTTCCCCTCGGACACGTTTGATTGCAGTGACGCATACCTCCAATGTGATGGGGACCATACTAGATATTAAAGATATTTGTGGGATAGCCCATAAGAATGGAATTCCCGTACTTGCTGATGCTTCCCAATCGGCGGTACACATGCCAATAGATGTACAAGAATTAGGTGTTGATTTTTTGGTTATCACGGGACATAAATTGTATGGCCCGACTGCCTCTGGTGCTCTTTACATTCATGCCAAGCATCATAATGACTTTGTTCCCTTTAAGGGAGGTGGGAACATGATCAAAGAAGTTAAACAAGATTACGTCACTTATAATACGATTCCTCATATGCTTGAGGCGGGAACAACAGCAATTGCTCAAATGATTGGTTTGGGTACCGCCTTAAATTACATCACAAAAATTGGAATTGAACGAATCCACACCCATGAAAAAAAACTTCTCGACTATACTAAACTACGGCTATTAGATCTAAAATTTGTTCGTGTCCATGGTGACCCGTTGCAAAAATGTGCTATTTTTTCTTTTACCCTTAAGGATGGTGGTCATCCGCATGACTTATCCACAATTCTTGATCAAAAAGGAATTGCTGTAAGGGCAGGGCATCATTGTGCTCAACCGCTCATGGATCACTTGCAGGTATCGGCGACGTGTCGGGTTTCTTTTGGCCTTTACAACACCATTGAGGAAGTTGACCAACTTGTTGATGGTCTACATTTATGTCATCGATTATTAAACTAATTTTTATAAAAGTGTATTAAATTGGCAGTTTTACTGCTTTGAACTCTTTTTCTTGATGTCCTGGATCCCTCACGATGTAGTCAAGATTATTGGTGGGATACCCATACCAGTTATTCTAGTTGATAGAAATTTGTGGATTCTCGCTGCCAATGACGAGGCAGAAAAATTTTACAATGCCAAATTGCAAGGTACCTCTCTTGTTCTCTACTTAAGACACCCTGAAGCAATGACCTGCATTCAGAAAGCGCTTAACGAATCGACTGAGGTTGTATCGTTGATTTCTGAAATTCGTAACGAATTCGAAATTTCCCTAAACTTAAAAGTTAAGCCTTTACTCTTTGAGGGGTTAGATCAGACGGCTTTAATGATTTCTTTTCATGATGTTACTTACATTGACGAAGCAGATGAGATGCGGCGTGATTTTGTCGCTAATGTGAGCCATGAGCTCCGGTCTCCATTGACAGCTTTGTCTGGATTCATTGAAACTTTAGGGTCAGAAAGCTGGGATAATCCCAAAGTACGTAAGAAGTTCTTAAAGATTATGGCTGATGAGGCAAACAGAATGGGGCGGTTGGTGACCAATCTATTATCACTCTCCAAAGTGGAAGCCAGTGAACGTCTGAATCCGACAAACGAAGTGAATCTCTTGGAAATTATTGATATTTCCCAAAACAGCCTGCGCCATCTCACACAAAAACGCAAAATTGATATCAATCGGGCAAGCGAATTCCCTGATTTGATTATGTATGGTGACAAGGATCAATTGGTTCAGGTATTTCATAACCTCTTTGAGAATGCGGTAAAATACAGTCCAAAAGGATCAACTGTTAATATTTCGTATCAGCTTACGTGTTCAGAAGATGAGCAAAAATCGGTTCGAATTGACATTCGAGATCAAGGTCGCGGGTTTGACCCAATCCATATTCCCCGATTAACTGAGCGGTTTTATCGAGTTGATAAGCATCGCTCTCGTGAAATTTCAGGAACGGGGTTAGGATTAGCAATAGTGAAGCATATATTGAATCGGCACCGTGGTCAGCTCTTGATTAATTCAGAACTTGGTGAGGGAAGTGTGTTTACGGTTATTCTTCCGCTGATTGTCACCGAAATGGAAATTTCATAAAACTGTAACAATTAATTTCTGTAATATTTTAGCAAAACTGCTAAATTGTATCCATCCAATTGTATGGAGACCATTATGGATGTACAAGTGAACGATGCTTCAATCCAAACTGATACACAGAGTAAGGTACAAGCTGAAGGAGTTTGTGTCAGTTATGGGGGCAAGCAGGCATTATTCGACATTTCTATAGATATACCTGACCGGACAGTCACTTCGTTAATCGGTCCTTCAGGATGTGGCAAATCAACTTTTCTCAGGTGTATCAATCGCATGAATGATACGATCCCGAATTGTTCTGTCTCAGGGCAAATTGAAATCGATGGTATGGACATTCACCATAAATCTGTTGATCCAGTTCATTTAAGAGCTCGGGTTGGAATGGTATTCCAAAAGCCTAATCCATTTCCCAAATCCATTTTTGATAATGTGGCTTACGGGCCGAAAATCCATGGTATGGCTCAAAATAAAGCCGAGCTTGCAGAAATTGTAGAGAGTTCATTAACTCGTGCAGCTCTTTGGGATGAGGTGAAAGACCGGTTGGATGAACCTGGAACAGGTTTATCAGGTGGCCAACAACAACGACTGTGTATTGCACGGGCTGTAGCAACTCAACCCGAAATATTACTCATGGACGAACCTTGTTCTGCTTTAGACCCGATTGCAACATCACAAATTGAAGACCTGATTGACCAGCTTCGAACCAAATACACTGTTGTCATTGTGACACACTCAATGTCTCAGGCAGCTCGAATTAGCCAGATAACAGCTTTCTTCCATCTTGGCTATCTGATTGAGCAGGGTGCAACAAACAAGATTTTTACTAATCCGAATCATGAGCGAACTGAAAGTTACATCACAGGTCGTATTGGATAATTGGAGAATATGAAGCATGGACAGTAAACATATTCATGCTGCCTTTGATGAGGAAATTACAAAGATCACGACGCAAGTGATGATTATGGGCGGCTTGGTTGAAAATGCCTTGCGCCAGGCAACAAAGTCACTGCTTCGTCAAGATATTGAGAGGGCTGACCAAGTTATTGTTCAAGATAACCGTGTTGACCTCCTTGAAGAACAAATTACTGTAGCGGCTATAGAACTTCTTGCCTTGCGCCAACCACAAGCGAATGATTTGCGGACAATTATCGCCATAATGAAGATTGTAACAAGTTTGGAGAGAGTCGGGGACTATGCCCGTAATATTGCAAGGCGGACTCCAGAAGTTGCCAATGTCATTTCAGTAAAGGATTTTGGTTCCGGTTCAATCAAGCGACTTTCAAAGTCAGTTGTTCTACAAATCAAGACCTCATTGGACTCATTCATGGAAAAAGATATTGATCAGGCACAGGGAGTGATAGACCGTGATGAAGAAATTGATCAAATGTATAACTCACTGTTCAGAGAATTTCTAACCCATATGATGGAGGATCCTCGTAATATATCTACAACCATGCATTATTTGTTCATTGCCAAGAATCTTGAGAGAATAGGGGACCACACTACGGCGATTGCCGAGCAAGTGATTTATATGATTTCGGGTTCCATTCCTAAAGATGGACGTCCAAAGCTTGTTTCAACTTCGTATGATGAATTGTTATAGGGGTATAACTCAATGGGAAACAAGGCGAGTCCAGTCGTATTGATTGCTGAAGATAATTCTTCGCATTTGGAGTTGTTGTCTTATAACATTCAGGCCGCTGGATTTCAGGTAATAAAAGCCAGTGACGGTCAACTTGCACTTGAATTAATCATGGAGCAGAGACCGGATATTTTGTTATTGGACTGGATGTTACCTTTCATGTCTGGAATTGAAATTTGCTCTTATATCCGAGCGTCCAGGAAGTTAGAGAATACGCCCATTATCTTGGTCTCGGCTCGGGCAGATGAAGAAGATAGGGTGAAGGGATTAGAATCTGGTGCAGATGATTATATTGTCAAACCGTTCTTGGTATCCGAAGTTATTGCGAGAATAAAAGCAAATTTACGACGTATTCGACCAAGTGCAGTCGGACAAAAAATCACTTTTGAAGATATAATACTTGATTCTGAACAACACCGTGTCTACCGCGATGGTAAAATGATTAAAATGGGTCCGACTGAATATAGTCTTTTGTCCACCCTGATTGAAAAACCAGGACGAGTTTGGTCAAGAGACCAGCTTTTAGATCGAATTTGGGGGCGAGGTATTCATGTGGAAGTCAGAACGGTTGATGTTCATATTGGTCGCCTGCGTAAATCACTTTGTCAACATGGTGGAACTGATTTACTGCGAACCGTGCGAGGAACAGGATATTCGCTTGGATAGTGCCTCTAAGTTCGTGTCCTGAATCTATAGTTGGCTTTATCTACCTTAAATCAATTAAATTGACCGAATCTAGAGTTTTGAATGTTGCTGCAACGTATAGATTCCCATATCCGTTGGGTCGTAGTATACGACAGACCGGTTTGCTTGGTCATTTCTCACAAGGGTCAATGATTTCCACTTTTTAGATTGCTGGGCAGGGTCTTCGTAATGTCTTCAGCAATCTTGGATTCAAGAAAGAATCTTTTGGCCTGTGTTAAATCAAATGCCCGCTGATGAGTCATGGCTACCTATTACTGGGAAATATTGAAAATTAGCAGGAATCATTGTTCTATCAAAATTTTGCTTGTAAATAAATTAAATTTTAGCTAATGTAATAAATTGTTCTATGTGCCAAAACATGCGTAAATTGAAGTTTGGTGTTATGGGCCTGTCAATCTTCTATAAGAACAGACTTCAAATTCAATACTAAGTCCAATTGAATTAGTTTTTCCGTTAAGGAATTTTTAAAGGATGTATCCTTTTTGTGATACGCGACAGTAATCAAATCCAATCGATAGAAAACACACTATGACTGCACTTAATTTCAGAGGCAAAGAGTTTGTCTTCAATCACCATCTAACCGTTCCGTACAGAAACTTGTTGCCACACCCGGATAAAGGGATTGGTGAACCGACTCTAGACGGTAATTTAATCATTCATGGAGACAACCTGCACGCTCTCAAGTCATTGGTCCCAAGATATGCAGATAAAGTAGACTGTATCTTCATTGACCCTCCTTACAACACTGGCAATGAGGGATGGTGTTATAATGATAACTTGAACGCCCCAATGATTAAAGACTGGCTTAGAGCAAACCCGATAGGGATAGAAGATGGATTACGCCATGACAAATGGTGTTGCATGATGTGGCCAAGATTGCGACTACTTCATGATTTGCTTGCCGAAAGCGGTGCAATATTTGTTTCAATAGATGACAATGAGTTTCATCGACTGCGACACATGATGGATGAAATATTTGAAGAAGATAATTTCATTGCTTCTTTTGTTTGGCATCATCGAAAATCAAGCCAGAATGATATCAACATTTCACTCTCTCATAATTTCGTTTTGTGTTATGCAAAGCGAAAAGAAAAGTTTAACCCAAGACGCGACCCAATTGATGCAAGTCAGTATTCCAATCCTGACAATGATGAGCTGGGACCATGGAAGCTTGACCCAATGGATGCACCAAATATTAGAAAAAATCTGACTTATCCAATAACTAATCCGAAAACTGGACTGACTCATCTTCCACCAAAAGGAAGATGTTGGAGGTTTAGTCCAGATGAATTCAAAAAAGCTTTAATTGATAATCGAATTGTATTTGGTAGAAACGGTGATTCAAGACCACAATACAAGAGATACTTGAAGGATGCTGAAAACACCGGAAAGAGTATTCCAACAATCTGGAATACAATCAGTACCGCTACTGATGCTAAGTATGAGATCAATAAAATATTTGATAATAAAAACATGTTTGAGACGCCCAAGCCATCTTCATTGTTAGCCAAAATAATCAACATTGCGGCGAAACCAAATGGTGTGATTCTTGATTCCTTCGCCGGTAGTGGTACAACAGCACAAGCGGTACTTGAGTTAAATAAGAAAGATGGTGGCAATCGCCGTTTTATATTAATTGAAATGGAAGAGTACGCAGACCGACTTACAGCCGAAAGGGTTCGCCGAGTTATTAATGGCTATCGATTTTCAGGCACTCAACGCGAAGAACTATTTCGTGAGAATATCACATGGTCGAAACTCAGAAATCCCGAGAAAATTATGAGCGAAGTTGAGATAATTGAGAATCTCAATCTCGGTAAGTTTGAGAAGATTAAAAAATCAGTTCGGAATGGTGAATTGACCGTCTCAGGGGAAAAGAAAATATTGGAAAAAGTTGAAGGGGTTAAAGGAAGTTTTACCTATTGTACTCTCAGTGAATCATTTGAACTTGATAAACTTCTTACTGGTGATTTGTTACCGGATTTTGAAGCTATTGGAACCGTATTGTTCTATACCGCGACAAAACGTACTATCAACCCAAAGCATATCCGGGAATCTGAATTTTATCTTGGCAAAACCGACAATCATCATCTGTGGTTGATCTACAAACCCGATATTGTTTGGTTGAAATCTCCTGAAGCCGCTCTATCACTATCTCGTGCAAGGGAATTCGTAGAAACTGATACAACTAAAAAACACCTTGTTTTTGCCCCGGTACGCTACATAAGTCAGAAAGTTTTAGAAGAGCAGGGGTTGCCTGTTGAATTCGTCCCATTACCTTACGCACTCTTTCGTCTTAATCGGGGTTGAATAGTGTTTCGTCAACTTGAATTTCAGAACCATGTGATTGCAACTATGAATGAATGGCTTGGTATATTAGTTAAGAAGAAACGTAATGCCGATAAGATTCAATTGCTTGCAGAGGAAAACCCTCAACTTGACTTCCAGGTTCCCGATTTCACTGCCGATGCTTGGAAAACTCTTTTAAACAAGGGTAGATTGCCGATAGGGCGTCAAGGAATACAATTTTCGCCCCGCGTTGATGGATGCGGTCACCCCGTTCCCAATGCGGTTTTAAAAGTTCCTACAGGTGGAGGAAAAACTTGGATTGCCATTAACGCACTATCCCAAATTTTTGGACGATTTCTCAATCAGAATTACGGCTTCGTGCTGTGGATTGTACCGAATGAGGCTATTTATACTCAGACTCTTAAGCACCTCAAGGATCAACAGCATCAATACCGCCAAACCCTTAACCAAACTGCGGCTGGAAGAGTAAAGATCATGGAAAAAACAAACAGGCTGACAATCCAAGATGTTCAATCTAATCTTTGTGTTATGATTCTGATGCTTCAGTCTGCAAATCGTCAAACCAAAGAAACTCTAAAGATGTTTCAAGACCGCGGGGATGTACACGGTTTTTTTCCTCCTGAGGGGAACCTTAAAGCACATTCAGAAGCCATCAATAGGATAAATAATCTTGACAGTTATAATCACCTCGTGCCATTTGTTAAGAGCTCATTGGGAAATGTGCTTCGGATAATTAAACCTGTAATTATTCTTGATGAAGGTCATCGAGCCATATCCGATCTTGCTTTTCATACACTCTACGATTTTAATCCAAGTTTGGTCCTGGAATTAACAGCCACTCCAAAGGATGTACTTGAACGCCGAGGAAAAAATCCTCGAAGTGGCCGATACGCAAATGTCCTTGTAGATGTAACCGGTCGTGACCTTGATCGAGAAGGTATGGTTAAAATGCCACTGAACTTACAATCCTCGCAAGGTGACAACTGGAATATAGCACTGAATGCAGGCCTTCAAAAGTTAAACGAACTTCATTATGCTTCAGTAAATTTCAGGGCAGAAACGGGTCGTTACATTCGCCCAATCATGTTAGTCCAAGTAGAAAGGACAGGAACAGACCAGCGTGACAGCGGCTTTATCCATGCTGAAGATGTCAAGGATTGGCTGGTGTTAGCTGGGTTAAAAGAAGAGGAGATAGCCATAAAAACTGCTGAAAGGAATGATCTTAAACAGCCTGAAAATGAAGACCTTTTGTCTGAAATGAGTCGCGTTAGGGTTATCATAACCAAGCAAGCGCTGCAAGAAGGGTGGGATTGTTCTTTTGCTTATATTCTTTGTGCTCTCGCAGCAAGTTCAAATAAGAATTCATTAACACAATTGGTTGGTCGCATTCTCCGACAACCTCATGCAATTAAGACAGGTGTTGATCAACTTGATGAATGCTATGTTATAACACACCGTTCCAGTACTGCTGCAGCAGTAAAAACCATTAAGAACGGGCTTGAAAACGATGGGCTCGGAGACCTTGCTATCAATCTGCTCCATGATGATTCCCAAATCATTAAGAATATTCCACGCAAAATTAGTCGCAGGTCAGACTTTGAAGAGACAAAAATTTATTTACCTAGAGTTATGCTGGTTAAGAACGGCGAAACGCGTGACCTTGATTATGAAACTGATATTCTTGCCGATATTGATTGGCACGGATTCAATCCAGATGAATTTGCCATGAATATTCCAACAAATGTCCAATCTTCAACAAGCCAATTTCAGAGAATCAGAATTGGTCAAGAAGATGAGGAGACCATTGTAGATGAGGCAGTTGAAAAACCACCTGATTATCTTTTATTCCAACCTGAACTTGCCGTACAGCAGATATCAGATATCATAGGTAATCCTTTTGTCGGGCGCGAAATCATTGGACTCTTACTTAGACAATTAAAGGAAAGAGGATTTACTGATGATATGTTAGGCACAATGGGAGTCTTAATCATCCAAGAATTTCACAAAAGTCTAGAAATAGTTCAAAATGAAAGAGCCGAAAAACTTTTTAAGTCAGGAGTTCTCAACGGGGAAATTCAGTTTCGATTGCGAGCAGATGGGCGAAACTGGGAAATGCCGAAAAAAATCAAAACTAATGAGTCTACTCATTCACGACAGCTCATCAGGTATGATGGGTTGCCTTTACAAAAGAGTCTTTTTTCTACAATTTATGAGGAAGATCTAAATCAAGATGAGCGAGATGTCGCAGTTTATCTTGACAGTGAGTCGACCCTGACATGGTGGCATCGAAATGTAGCTCGTTCTCAATATGGAATTCAGGGCTGGAAGGGAAGTAAGATTTACCCTGATTTTATATTCGCTCTGAGGGAGGATGGAAAAGCCAATCGAATTATGGTACTTGAAACAAAAGGGGACCATCTTGACAATCTTGATACTGAATACAAACGAAAGATGCTCAATTTACTTTCAGAAAATTTCTCTTGGAACAATCATATTCCTGCGGGGGAACTCAGCCTAATAACAAAGGATGGAAACATTGTTCAATGTGAACTTGTACTAATGAGTGAGTGGCAAACAAAGCTTCCAAAGATGCTAATGAATGCCGATTAGGTAATAGCAAAATAGCGATAATTTTGGCTTCGGTGATGATGCTAGCTACTTTGATAAAAAGGGGGATTTGAAAAGTGTATTTCACTCCTTCAGAATTATTG